>VAXR01000183.1 GCA_005885165.1 Actinomycetota bacterium | reverse complement strand
GTCGATGTGGGTGCGGTGGCGGGGATGTACGTTCGCCCCGCGTAGGTCCGGTCCGGGAACCACACCGCCTGGCCGGGCTCGCCCAGTTCCTCCGCTCCTGCGTCGAGCTTGCGGCACTCGTCGAGGAAGCGATCGGCGAGAGCGTCGGCCCAGCGCCCGTAGGGCAGCGCCTCCTGCGGCGTCTCTGCCACGAATCGGGGTATGGGGCGGTCGTCGGGGGGCATCTCAGTTATCTAGTCAGGCAGTCTCGCGCAGAAGCGCCGCCGCGCGCTCGGGCGCGACGACGTTGAGGTTCACGCCGGTGCCCATCTCGAGGCCGGCGAGCTGGGTCAGGCGCGGCAGGATGTCGATTCGCCAGCAGAAATGCTCGGCCCCGCGGGGCGCCGTCCGCACCCAGAGGTTGAGCGGCGGCGGGGCGCCGAGCAGGGCGCTAAGCCGGCGGAGGACGTCGTGCAAGAGACCAGCAGCGACCGGCCCGTCGTCCTCGAAGCGGGCCCGCGGGCGGCGCGGCACGATCTGGACCTGGAACGGCACGCGCGAGGCGAATGGGCAGAGCGCGACCCCCTCCGCGTCGATCGCCACCACTCGCTCCTGGCGGCGGACCTCCTCCTGGAGCAGGTCCTCGAGCAGATTGCGGCCCTGCGTGCGGTCCCAGTAGGCGGTGAAGCGCTCGCGCTCGCGCGCCACCGCCGCCGGCACGAACGGCAGCGCATATAGCTGCGCGTGCGTGTGCGGGAGGGAGGCGCCCGCTCCCTTGCCCTCGTTCACGCTCACGTGCACGAACGCTGCGTCCGCGTGCGCACGCATCCGCTCGCGCCAGGCCTCGGCCGCCGTCTGAACCTGGTCGGTCTCGAGCTCGGACAGGAACCCGACCGGCTCCGGTGCGTTCACGATCACCTCGTTCACGCCGTCCGCCGGGCGGACGGGAAACAGGTCCGGCTCCCCGCGACCGGCGCCGAGCGGGTCGGCGGAAGCCGGCCCGCCGCCGTCGAGCGCGGGCTCTAGCGACGGATAGAGATTGGGAACCACGCGCACGCGCCAGCCAGGCCCGTTGGCCGCGCCGCCGCCGGGCCGGAGGGCGAAGACCTCGGGCGGCGTCAGGTCCTCGTTCCCCTCGCGAAAGGGATCGGTGTCGGGGTCGACGGGCGGCGGGGGATCCACGTGCCAGCCCCCTCCCGGACGGCGCGAGCGCTCCGCGGCGACGATCGTGCGCAGGCCCGAGAGCGGGTCGATGCGCAGCTCAGGCAATCGCCTTCTCCATCGCCACGTGGTCGATGCCCTCCTCGACGAACGGCTCGCCGCACTCCACGTAGCCGTCCTCGACGTAGAGAGCGCGAGCCGAGAGCTGCGCGTGGAGGGAGATCCGGCGGGCGCCGTTCTCGGCCGAGCGCCGCGTCGCCTCGCGAAGCAGGGAGCTGGCGATTCCGCGCCGCCGCAGCTCGCGGGCCACCACCAGGCGCCCGAGGAGGGCAAGATCGCCGTCGAACACGAGGCGGCAGGTGCCGACCACCGCGCCGTCCTCGACCGCCACGAGGTGCAGCGCCTCGCCGTCACGCCCGTCGCGCTCGGCGGACAGATCGACGCCCTGCTCCCCACAGAACACCTCCTTGCGGAGCTCGAGCGCCTGCTCGACCTCGTCCGAGTCGACCACGGGCCGCACGTCCACGCTGGCGGGTGTCGCCTCCATCCGGGCCACTTATATCCCGGCGTACCGGTGGATGTCCTGACGTAGCTTGGCCTCCGACGGATACGCGCCCTGGTGCACGAACGTGAGCCGGCCGCGGGCGTCGTAGAACGCGGTCGTCGGGAAGGCGAGGTTCGCCTCGAACACGCGCGCGAGCTCCCCCTCAGGATCGCGGTAGCTCGGGTACGGGACGGGATATTCGCGCAGGAACTGCTTGGCGTCGCCGTCGTTGTCGTTCCCGTCGACCCCGATAAACGCCACCCGCTTCCCGAGCGATGCCCCGAGGCGCTGGAAGTAGGGGAATTCCGAGCGGCACGGCCCGCACCAGGACGCCCACTTGTTGATCACGACGGGGTGGCCTCGAAGCGACCGCAGGCGCAGGCGGAAGCCAGACGGGGCGATGTCCAGCAGGCGACTGGCCTGCCGGTGGAGGGCCGCGAGGACCGGAGGCGAGCCCCGGAGCTCCCGAGCCGTCTCGGGGGCGCTCGGCCCGGTCTTCCGCGGGCCGGCCGTCCCGCCGCAGCCGGACACGGCGACGGCGCACGCGAGCCCCGCGGCGGCCGCTGTCCGGGCGCTTACCATCGGACAAGCCTTGCAGAGGCGCGCCGCGCTCAGAGGCGCCTGATTCGCCTCTGCGTGCGGTAGACTTCGCGGTGAACCCGAAGTCCCGAAAGGGGTACACGGGCGCCGTCGCCGAGAGGGAGTTCCCCAGAGACGGCGGCACGGGGGACGTTTGGCCGCCCCATGCGGCTCGCTCGAACCGAAGCGGCTGCTCGTCTCCGTCGCAATACCTCTTCCCAGGGAAGCCACTAATGGCTGACACCGAATCAGTTGTGGCCGCCTCGCCGGTTTCCGAGGAGGACCTCGCGCGGGCCGAGGAGTTCACGCGCGAGCCCTTCCTCCACGAGGGCGAGGAGGCCGATCAGGTACTGGCACCCGGCTCGCCGCGGCGGCGGGCGCTGGAGGACGCACTCGCCGAGATCGACGCGGGCCGCGACGTCCCGTCCGTCGAGTGGCAGCGCGAGTACTCGCTAATGCTGGGGCTCGAGCGCCTCCTCTCCCAGGAGCAGCCCCACCTGGCGGACGGCACCGGGCTCTCGGCGCACCAAGTCGACGCCCTGTCGGGGACGCTGGCGGCTCTCATGGCGTCGGCGCAGGCGCCCGGGCGCAACGGCAACGGCAACGGGCGGCGCAACGGCGAGCTGTCGCCGGACCAGCTCACGGAGCTTCCGTCGGCCGAGATCGAGCTGGAGGGCGACGACGAGATCGACGAGGACGAGGAGCCGCTCGACTGGGACGCGGAGGCCGAGGCGGCCGAGGCCGCGGAGGACGGGGAGGAGCCGCCGCCCGAGGACCCCGGCGCCGACCGCCGCTTCTGGTTCGAGCACGCGACCGGCGCTGGGAAGACCGTCGCCGCGCTCGGCTTCATCGAGGCCTCGCGCACCGGCGGCACCCTGATCCTCACCCACCGGCGGAACCTCGTCGACCAGTTCAACGGCGAGCTGCGCGACCGCGGGTATCGCCACCGGATCAGCGGCCCGCTGCTGGACAACCAGGGCGTCGATCGCGCGAACGGCGCGGTCACCGTCGAGACCTACCAGTGGTTCGTCCGCAACGCCGGCCGGATCTCGGACGCCTACACGATCGTCGTCTGCGACGAGGCGCACACCGCGCTCGGCGAGAAGACGAGCGCGTCGATCCGCCGCTGGCAGGGACCCGTCTTCATCGGGATGACCGCCACGGGCGCGCTGATCGCCCGGCACGTGACGGACCTGTTCCCGACCCAGACCTCGCGCTTCGACCTCGCCCAGGCGGCCCGCCGCGGTGTGATCTCGCCGCTGCGCTGCGTCCGGATCCCGCCGGGCGTCGGGGTCCGAACCATCGCCAAGGTGCCGCTCCGCCGCGGCGAGGTGGATCAGGACTTCGACCAGGAAGAGCTGGCCGCACTGCTCGACCAGGGGCCATTCAACGCGGCGGTCGCCGACCTCTACCGCGTGCGCTTCAAGGACCTACCCGGGATCGTCTACGCGGCCGGCGTGCGCCACGCGTACAACGTCGCCAAGGCGTTCCAGGACGCCGGCATGAAGGCCAGGGGCGTCTCCGGCGAGACGCCGAAGCGCGAGCTCGCCCGCATCCTCGCGGCGTACGAGCGCGGCGAGATCGACGTCCTGGTGAACGCCCAGCTCCTCGCCGAGGGGTGGAACTCCCACCGGGCGACGGTGTGCATGCACCTGGCGCCCACCGCCTCCAAGCGCGTCTACCAGCAGCGCGTCGGCCGCGTCACGCGGCGGGCGCCCGGCAAGGAGGCCGGGATCGTCGTGGACTTCGTCCACCCGGCGACCACGCACGACGACCCGGTGGTCACGCTCCACAGCCTGCTCGACCGCGACGTCTACCGCGGCGGCGCGATCGTCGTCGGGCCGGTGCGCCGTGGGCGCGGGCGCCGGCTGCGCGTGGAGCGGCGAGTCCTCCCCGTGACCCCGGACCCGGATCGACGCGCGATGGTCTTCGAGCGTGAGCTGTGGCGGATCGCCGTCGAGCACCTGTCGTGGAGCGAGCAGCACGTGTGGGCGGCGCTGGCCGGCGCGCGCGTTGCCTCGAACAACTGGCGTCGCGCCAAGGCGATGCTCCACTTCGACCAGACTGGCGAGCTGCGGCGGCGGTTCGTGATCACCTGCCTGCAGCGGAACCGCAACACCCAGCTCCGGCTGCGGGCGCTGCAGGAGATCGCGGCGAGCCGGGACGCCGAGGCGTTCGACGAGGCGATCGACATCGTCGGAGGCTGGTCGCGCGACGAGCGGCGCGAGGGCGTGAAGGTGCTGCTCCAGGCGCTGGCGGAGCGCTCGATCGGGCGGCGCGACCAGGCCACGGCCTGGCTATGGCGGCTCGCCGAGTACACGCGCGAGGTGCACGAGGAGTACGCGGTGCAGCGCTGGCCGGAGACCAAGCGGCTGCTCGGGCTGCTCGTCAACTCATCCGGCGGGGCACACGCGCGCAACGCGCGGCGGCTGGTTCAGGCGGCGCGCAAGCAGGACCGGCGGCTGAGCGCAGCGCTGCTCGCCGCCGCGCTGGCGCACACGCCCGAGGCCGAGGAGGTGCTGCGCGGGGCGCGAACGCGCATGGCCCGCAAGCCGTCGGC
>VAXR01000182.1:361-4590 GCA_005885165.1 Actinomycetota bacterium | reverse complement strand
TCCTCATGGACGAGCCGTGCTCGGCGCTCGACCCGATCGCCACGCTGCGGATCGAGGAGCTGATCGAGGAGCTCAAGCAGCGCTACACGATCGTGGTGGTCACGCACAACATGCAGCAGGCCGCGCGCGTGGCCGATCGAACCGCGTTCATGCTCGCCGGCGAGCTGGTGGAGGTCGACTCGACGGAGAAGATCTTCACCACCCCCAGCAACAGCCGGACGGAGGAGTACGTAACCGGGAAATTCGGATAGCGCGGCTGGACGACCGCCGCAAGGGGAATCATCTTTTTGATGGCCGAGACGCGAACGCACTTCCGCGACGAGCTCGAGCGGCTCGAGGAGCAGGCGCTCGGGGCCTTCGACATGGTCACCGAGGCGCTGGAACGCGTCGCCGAGGCCATCCGCAATACCGATATCGAGCTCGCGCAGCTCGTGATCGAGGACGACGACCGCCTCGACGGCCGCTATCTCGAGGTGCACCAGGGAGTGCTCTCGCTACTGGCCCGGCAGGCGCCGGTCGCGAGCGACCTGCGCTTGATCGCGGCTCTGCTCGAGGTGATCAAGCACGTCGAGCGGATGGGCGACCAGTGCGTCAACATCTGCAAGCTGCTCCCGCTGGCGGGCAACGAGCCGCCGACCCACCCCGACATGCTCGAGCGCATCGTCGATATGGTCCAGCAGGCTCGCTCCGAGGTCGCCCAGGCGAAGGAGGCGTTCGCGCGGCGCGACGTCGACCTGGCCGAGGACCTGGTTCGCCAGGACGAGGTCATCAACAGGCTCAACCGCGAGTGCTTCCAGGTGGCGATCGAGATCGGCGACGACCCGGAGCGGCGCGAGTGGGCCATGCACATGATGCTCGTCGCGCGCTGGATCGAGCGGATCGGGGACAACGCGGTCGACATCGGCGAGCAGACCGCCTTCGTCGTCACCGGACTATTCCGCGAGTTCACCGACGCATCGCACCCCGAACCGGTGTCACCCGGCTCTTAGGGGCTATCCCCGGTAGGGAGACGCTCGTTGCCTCGCCTTGGGGCATAATTCGCGCGTGCCGCAGGCCGCGAGCAGGGATGTGATCGGGCGCAGAGCATGAGCAGGGAGTTGAGCTTCGAGCTCGCCGGGGGCCCATACGCGGTCACGGCTGCTCGTCTCGCTCTGTCCGAGCTCGACGAGCTGGTCGACGAGACGCAGGCCTTCGACGTGCGCCTGCTCGTCAGCGAGCTTGTGACCAACAGCGTCAAGCACGCGAGCGTCGGGCCCGAGGACTCGATCAAGCTGAGCCTCGCGATCGACGAGGTGCTGATCAGGTGCGACGTGGTGGACAACGGGCCCGGCTTCGACCCGCCGGACGATCCAGCCGAGGACGCGCGCGACCGCGGTTGGGGCCTGTTCTTCGTGGAGCAGATCGCCGACCGCTGGGGCGTGGAGCGCGAGAGCGCCCGCGTGTGGTTCGAGATCGAGCGCCGGCGCGAGGACGAGGCCACCCAGAACGCCGCCTAACCGCCTGGCGGATTCTGAAACGCGGCGGTGGGTTCGCAGGACTATCGACGATCGCGTTCGTCGACCAGAGGGCCGAGCGGGCCTTAATCCCGCCGGGCGATACTCGGGGCCCATGGCCCTGCTGATCGCGTTCGCCTTCCTGGCCGGGGCCGGCACGGCGGTCTCGCCTTGCGTTCTTCCGGTGCTGCCGGTGGCTTTGTCGGCCGGCGCTACAGGCGGCAGAAGGCGGCCGCTCGGGGTCGTCACGGGGCTCGCGCTGTCGTTCACCTTCGCGACGGTTGCGCTCGTCTACGTAATCCATGCGCTCGGGCTTCCCGGCGGGCTGCTGCGGACGCTGGCGATCGTCGCTCTGATCGGGTTCGGGCTCGCGCTCGTCGTACCGGCGGTCGCCGCGCGTGTGGAAGCCTGGCTGAGCGGGCTGACCGCACGCTACGCCTCCCGCACCGGTGGGTCGGAGCGCCCGCGCGACGGCTTCGTGAGCGGCGCTCTCGTCGGGGTGAGCCTGGGCTTCGTCTACGCGCCGTGCGCGGGGCCGATCCTCGCCGGAGTGATCACCGTGTCGGCGGCGCAGACGTTCACGGCCGGCCGCCTCGCCACGGCACTCGCCTACGGGATCGGGTCGGCGGCCGCCCTGTACCTGCTGATCGTGGTCGGCCGCCGCTTCACGCGCCGCTTGGCGGCCCGCGCGGGGAGCTTCCAGCAGGCGATGGGAGCCGTGATGGTCGTCGTAGCGACGCTGATGCTCTTCAACCTCGACACGCGCTTCCAGACGGCGATCGCGAGCGACCTGCCCGGCTTCCTCGTCGATCCCGCGCACCGCCTCGAGAGCGGCCACTCCGTGCGCAACGAGCTCGCGCGGGTGCGCGGCGCCCACAGAACGGCGACGGCCGGCGGGGCGGACGCGGCCGCGCATGGCTCCAGCCTGCCGGTACTGGGCGCGGCGCCTGAGATCGTGGGCACCGAGCGCTGGTTCAACACGCCTGGCGGCCGGCGCCTCACCCTCGCCGGCCTGAGGGCCCAGCACCGCGTCGTGCTAATCGACTTCTGGACCTACTCCTGCATCAACTGCCTGCGCACCCTTCCGTACGTGAAGGCCTGGGACCGCGGCTACCGCCGCGACGGGCTTACGATCATCGGCATCCACACGCCCGAGTTCCCGTTCGAGCGGAGCGCGTCCAACGTGGCCGCGGCTGTCTCTCAGAACGGGATCCGCTACGCGGTCGCGCAGGACAACGATCAGGCCACCTGGAACGCCTTCGGCAACCAGTACTGGCCGGCCAAGTACCTGATCGACGACCTCGGCCGCGTCCGCTACGCGCACTTCGGCGAGGGCGACTACGACATCACGGAGCGCGCGATCCGCTCGCTCCTCCGCGAGGCCGGAGCGCGGGCGCTCGGCGGGCTCAGCGACGTCCACGCCCAGCAGGCGGCCGCGGGAACGACCACGCCCGAGAGCTACCTGGGCGCCGAGCGAGCAGAGCGGTTCGCGAACGGCACGATCGACGTCGGCGGCCACGACTACGGCAACATCCGTTCGAAGCCGCCGCGCGATGGCCTCGCCTACGGGGGTCGGTGGCGGATCGGGCCGCAGGTGGCCGAGGCCGGCTCAGGTGCGCGGCTCGACCTCCACTTCCACGCCCAGCGCGTCTTCCTGGTCCTCGGCTCGCCGGGCCGGCAGCGATCCGTGCGCGTCCTCCTCGACGGCCGGCCGCTCCCCGACGGCGTGGCCGGCCGCGACGTCCACGGCGGCGTCGCCCAGATCGAGCAGCAGCGCCTGTACCGCCTCGTGGACCTACACCGGGTCGGCGATCACGCGCTCACCCTGCTCCCCGACGCCGGGATGGACGGCTACGCGTTCACGTTCGGCTAGCGTCCAGGGCCGAAGCGAGCGATAGGGGCTGCACGATGGCGGACGAGGTGCTGGA
Organism: Actinomycetota bacterium; assembly: GCA_005885165.1. Classification (GTDB taxonomy): domain Bacteria; phylum Actinomycetota; class Thermoleophilia; order Solirubrobacterales; family Thermoleophilaceae; genus AC-37. The sequence goes on along the minus strand of VAXR01000182.1, from coordinate 1,169 downwards.
GACGGTCGAGGGCGACGGCTACACGGTCGGCCACCTGAGCGGGCTCGGCGAGGGCTACGGCTTCCGCAAGATCCGCCGCCGCCTCGGCGTCACCGCATTCGGCATCAACGCAATCGTGATCCCGCCGGGCTACGAGACCGGTCGCCACTTCCACGAGCAGCAGGAGGAGACCTACTTCGTCCACTCGGGGCGGATCGAGATCGAGTTCGGCGACGGCTCACGCCACGTCCTCGGCCCGGGCGGGCTGGCCCGGGTCGACGCGCCCACGGTGCGCAAGATCCGGAACATGTCGGATACCGACGACGCGATCTACGTGATCGTCGGCGGAAAGGACGGCTACGTCGGCCGCGACGGCCGCCTGCCGGAGGGAGAGGAAAGTAGGTTCGGGCCGGGTGCGCCGCCCGGCGCGTAGCCCGGTCTAGGGTCGCCGGCCCAGGCCAGTGGGCCGGCTACCAGTCGCCGTCTGTTGTCTCTGGGTCCCCGCCCATCGCGTTCATCTCTAATACCTAATACGCATGAGGAGTGTCGAAGTTGCGCGGTTGCATGACGAGTTTCGCCGCGGCGGAGGACGTTCCTACCTGACCGCCCCCGGCGAGCTGAGCCCGTGTCGGGCCGGGCGGCTCAGTCCGTGCCCGGCACCGCCGGCAGCGGCCGGTGCGTGGTGTACGAGACAAGGGCGCTCAGGCTGGCGTCCCGGGCCATCAGCACCATCGGCGAGTCCTTGGGCAGGCGGCCCGGCGGGCGCCAGACGAACCGGTAGTGGTCGCGCAGGATCTGGGCGCCCTTGCCCGACTTGTCGAGGCTGCGG
>VAXR01000182.1:0-278 GCA_005885165.1 Actinomycetota bacterium | reverse complement strand
CCCACAGGTACGGGATCGGCGGGCTCCGGTGCGCCAGGAAGTAGAGGTCGGCGCGCGATGCGAGCGCGTAGAAGGTGTCGCGCGGGGTTGAGTGGTCCCGGATGAAGCGAGCGATCTGGCGGTCGATCTCGTACCCACGCTTGTAGGGGATCCCCTTCAGGCGGCCCTCCTTGGAGGTGACGGCGAGATGGACGAGGTTCACCGCGACCGGTGCGACGGCCCCGCAGGCGAGCACCACCGCGAGCGGCGGCGACCACCGACGCACGCTCGTCACGGCG
>VAXR01000187.1 GCA_005885165.1 Actinomycetota bacterium | reverse complement strand
ATCCTGATCGCGGGCGAGGCGAAGAACAACACGACGGATTACGACTTCGTCCTGACGCGGCTCAACCCCGACGGCACGTTCGACACGAGCTTCGGCCCGAACCACGACGGTCGTGTGCACACGGACTTCGCGGGCCAGCAGGACTTCGCATACGGCCTGGCGATCCAGTCGGACGGGAAGATCGTCGTCGTGGGTAGCGCGAGCATCACCAACCAAAGGGACGACGTGGCCGTCGCGCGCTACACGCAGTCCGGCCAGCCCGATACGACGTTCAGCGGCGACGGCAAGGGGACTTATGTGATCGCCGCCGACTCGTCCGGAGACGGCTTCGATCGGGGGATTGGGGTCGCATTCCAGTCGGGCGGCAAGATCCTGATCGGCGCCCAGGGCGCTCCCTTCGGCGACGACCCGAGCTTCGAGCTCCTCCGGCTCGAGTCGAACGGCGCGGTCGACTCCGGCAGCGGCTCGGACCCGAACCCGGCCGACCACTTCGGGAGCTTCGGCCACGCGGTGGGCACCAAGGGCAGCCTCAGGGGGATGGTCCAGCAGAAGGACGGCAGGTTCGTCCTCGCCGGCTACGTCGACGTCAACCCGGGCGGTTCGGAGAACATCGACTTCCTCGCGCAGCGCTTCAACGCGGACGGGAGCGTCGACAGCGGCGGCATGTTCGACTCGACTCCCGGTGATCACTTCGGGACGGGCGGGAAGGCGACGGTCGGCTTCGACCAGAGCTCGATCAACAAGGGCGATCAGGCGGAGGCTGTGGGCCTCGAGCCGGACGGCAAGGTCGTGCTCGCCGGCCATGCGGGCAACGGCCAGATCGGGGACGACGCCGCTATCGCGCGGCTGAAGATGGACGGCAGCCTCGACACGGGCGTCGGCGGCTTCAACGGTGGCATCGGAAAGGAGATTCTCACTCTCACGCCGACGCAGTCGTCATCCGAGGACCAGCTGCTCGGAGTCGCCGTTCAAGGCGATGGCAAGATCGTGGGCGTCGGGAAATCCGAGAGCCCGGCCGGCGACGTCAATATGACGGTGGTTCGGCTCGATTCCGGCGGCATTCTCGATCCGACCTTCGCCGCCGGCGGGCGCGCCGACCTCTTCCCGGGCAACGGCCACTTCGACGCGGGCTACGCGTTGGCTCTCCACGGCGACAAGATCGCCGCGGTCGGCGAGACCAACCCGAGTTCCGCCGAGGAGCAGTTCCTGGTCGCCGGTCTGCTCCAGGCCGACTCCGACGGCGACGGGCGCGGCAACGCCGAGGACAACTGCCCGCACAAGGCGAACCCGGCGCAGATCGACACCGACCACGACGGGATCGGCAACCCCTGCGATCCGACGCCCGGGGGCACGCCGACGGCACACAACGACGTGCTGACCGGTACGAACGGCCCCAACACCATCTGCGGCCTCGGCGGCAGCGACCGGATCCTCGGCCTCGGCGGCAACGACACACTCTTCGGCGACGCGTGCGGCGCGAGCAAGATCGCCGCCGCGAGCGTCGGTAAGCCCGGGAACGACACGCTGGTGGGGGGCGACGGCAACGACCTGCTCTTCGGTGACGGTGGGAACGACACGCTCATCGGCGGCAACGGGAACGACCTCCTGAACGGAGGGTCCGGTAGGGACACCTACAACGGTGGACCGGGCAACGACACGATCCAGGCCGCCGACGGCAAGAAGGACAAGATCGACTGCGGCCCCGGCAGCAAGGACAAGGCCACGGTCGACCGGAAGGACAAGGTGAAGAACTGCGAGAAGGTGAAGTTGAAGCGCAAGAAGCGCTGAACCGGTCCCCTGTTAGGGTCGGCGCCCATGCCCGAGGAGCGCCGCACGCACGTCAGGACCGCCTCCTACGAGGCCGAGCCGGGCGAGGTCGGCCGGGTCCTGCTCCTCTACTCCGGCGGGCTCGACACGAGCGTGATGCTCAAGTGGATCCAGGACGAGTACGAGGCCGAGGTGGTGGCGCTGACCGTCAACCTCGGTCAGCCCGGCGAGGACTTCGAGGTGGTCCGGGGCAAGGCGCTGGAGCTCGGCGCTCTCGACGCGTTCGTGGTCGATGCACGCGAGCAGTTCGCCCGGGACTACGTGCTCCTGGCGATCAAGGCAAACGCCCGCTACGGCGGCGGCTACCCGCTCTTCACCGCGCTCGGCCGGCCGCTGATCGCGAAGCTGGCGGTGGAGAAGGCGCGCGAGGCGCGCTGTGACACGATCGCCCACGGCTGCACCGGCAAGGGCAACGACCAGGTGCGCATCGAGGCGACGGTCACGACGCTCGCGCCCGAGCTCAAGATCATCGCCCCGGTGCGCGAGTGGCGGATGGGCCGCAAGGAGGAGATCGAGTACGCACGTACGCACGGCATCCCCGTGAAGGGTGGGACGGAGGTGCCGCCGTACTCGATCGACGACAACCTGTGGGGGCGCTCGTCGGAGGGCGGCCCGATCGAGGACCTCTCGGAGGGCGCGCGTGACGACGTCTTCGACCTGGTGACCGTGCCGGAGGACGCGCCCGACGAGCCCGAGCTCGTGGAGATCGAGTTCGAGCGCGGCTGCCCGGTCGCGATCGGCGGCGAGCGCCTCGGCCTGGTCGAGCTGCTCGAGCGCGCCGGCGAGGTCGGCGCCCGCCACGGCGTGGGGATCGTCGACCACATCGAGGACCGCATCGTCGGTCTGAAGGTGCGCGACGTCTACGAGGTGCCGGCGGCCGAGCTGGTCCTGACGGCGCACTCCGAGCTCGAGAAGCTGGTCGGGACCATCCACCAGAACCTCTTCAAGCCCGGGCTCGACCGCCACTGGGCCTACCTCGTCTACGCCGGGCTGTGGCACGAGCCGCTGCTCGGCGACCTGAACGCGTTCATGGACCGCGTCAACGAGCAGGTGACGGGATCGGTCACGCTGAAGCTCTATAAGGGCGGAGTCAGGCCGGTGGCGCGCGCGTCGCCGAACGCGCTGTACGACCCGGAGCTCGCCGGGTTCGGCGAGGAGCTCTGGACCCTGCAGTCGCGGATGGCATACGCGATCCGCAACCGGGGTAAGGACGGGGCATGAGGACGAGCGGCTACACCGTCCTGGGATGGATCGTCTGGCAGGTGGGCTCGCGGGTGGCCAAGCGCAAGCTGGCGCAGAACCGCGCGAAGGTCGGTGCGGCGGCTGTGATCGCCCTCGTGCTGCTCGGCGGGATCCTGGCGGCGCGCGCGGGGTCGGGCGACTAACCGGCCCGATCGACCAGCCCGGGACAGCGCCCACCGCAATCTCCCGCACCTAGCGGAAACCCGGGTCGAACAGTCCGGGCCCGCACTTACGATGGCCCGGATGTCGTCCGCGGTCCATCTCCACGTCCATTCCGAGTACTCGCTGCTCGACGGGGCCTGCAAGATCGAGGGTCTTGCGGAGCGCGCGGCGGCCTTCGAGCAGCCCGCCCTCGGGCTCACCGACCACGGGGTGATGAACGGGGCGGTCGAGTTCTACAAGGCGTGCACGAAGCACGGCGTCAAGCCGATCCTGGGCTTCGAGGCGTACCTGTGCGACGACCTGAGCTCCGACGCCGTCCGCTACGAGCGCAACCACCTCACCTTGCTCGGCGAGTCGGACGAGGGGCTTCGCAACCTCGTGAAGCTCACCTCGGCGGGGTTCCTCGAGGGCAACAAGCGCGGGAAGTGCAACGTCGACCTCGGGCTGCTCGAGCGCCACTCGAAGGGCGTGATCGCGTTGACCGGCTGCCTGCAGTCGCGCTTCTGCCGGCGGCTAGTCGACGGCGACCCCGCAGGCGCCCGCGCCCACGCCGACGACCTGCTCCGGATCTTCGGCCCCGACAACGTCTACTTCGAGATCCAGCAGAACGGGCTCGACGAGCAGCGGCGCGCGAACGAGGGGATCATGCGGATCGCCGCCGAGGTCGGCCGCCCGCTGGTCGGGACGGCCGACGTCCACTACCTTCGCCGCGAGGACTACGACAACCACCGGGCGCTGCTCTGCGTTCAGACGAAGTCGACGCTCGACCAGCCCAAGCTGTCGTTCGACACCAACGAGTTCTACTTGAAGGACTCGCGCGAGATGGGGGAGGCGTTCGCCTCGACGCCGGAGGCGATCGCGTCGACGGTCGAGATAGCGGAGCGCTGCGACGCCAAGGTCGAGCTCGGCAAGATGCTCATCCCGCGCTACCCGACGCCCGACGGCGAGGACGAGGCCGACTACCTGCGCCGCCTGGCGGCCGAGGGCCTGCGCCGCCGCTACGGCGACCCTCCGCCGGCGGAGGCCGTGGAGCGCCTTGAGATGGAGCTCGACGTGATCGTGCGGGTGGGCTTCGCGGCCTACTTCCTGATCGTGTGGGACTTCGTGAAGTTCGCGAAGGACAACGGGATCGCCGTCGGGCCGGGCCGCGGCTCCGCCGCCGGCTCGATCGCCGCCTACTCGCTGAACATCACGGACATCGACCCCCTCCGCTACGGGCTCCTGTTCGAGCGCTTCCTGAACGCCGAGCGGGTCTCGATGCCCGACATCGACATCGACTTCTCGGTGAAGGGCCGCGATCGGGTGATCCGCTACGTGGCCGGGAAGTACGGCCAGGAGTCGGTAGCCCAGATCGTCACCTTCGGCCGCATGTTCCCCCGCGCGGCCACGCGCGATGCCGCGCGCGTCCTCGGCCTCGACTACGGGGCGGGCGACCGCCTGGCCAAGATGATCCCGGACCCGATCATGGGGCGGCCGCCGTCATTCGAGGACTGCCTCAAGCCGGGTGAGGAGCTGCGGCGCGCGTACGACGAGGACCCCCAGGCGAAGCGGATCGTCGACGTGGCACGCGGGCTCGAGGGCGTGGTCCGCAACTCCTCGATCCACGCCGCGGCGGTGGTGATCGCCGACCGCCCGCTCACCGACATCGTGCCGCTCCAGCTGGCCGAGGAGCGCGGGGAGCTCACCGAGGAGGGCACGCGCGCGTACAGGACCGTCACCCAGTACTCGATGAAGCCGATCGAGGACATCGGCCTCTTGAAGATGGACTTCCTCGGGCTGCGCAACCTCGACGTGATCGAGTCGGCGCTCGACATCATCGAGCGCTCAGTCGGCGAGCGACCGGACATGACCGCGCTCCCGCTCGACGACCGGAAGACGTACGAGATGCTCGCGCGCGGGGACTCGATCGGCGTGTTCCAGTTCGAGTCGGAGGGGATGCGTGAGGCGCTCCGCAAGGTCAAGCCGACCGAGTTCGACGACCTCGTCGCGCTCGGTGCCCTCTACCGCCCCGGCGCGATGCGCCACATCGACACCTACGCGCGCAACAAGCGCAACCCCGAGGCGGTCGTCTACATGGATGAGCGGCTGCGCCCGATCACCGACGACACCTACTCGGTGATCATCTACCAGGAGCAGTTGATGCAGATCGCCAAGGAGCTCGCCGGCTTCTCCGGGCCCGAGGCGGACGACCTGCGCAAGGCGATCGGCAAGAAGGACCGCGCGAAGATGGCCTCGATCAAGGAGCGCTTCGTTGAGGGGGCGCAGCGGTCGGGCACCTCAGAGCGCGTCATCCAGGAGCTGTGGGCGGTCAACGAGGCCGCCGCCGATTACTCGTTCAACAAGTCGCACGCCGCCTGCTACGCGCTGATCTCGTACCGCACCGCCTGGCTCAAATCGAACTACCCGCCCGAGTACATGGCGGCGCTGATCTCGTCGGTCATGTCCACCAAGTACAAGGTCCCGTTCTTCGTCTCACGCTGCGAGGAGATGGGGATCGAGGTGCTGCCGCCAGACGTGAACGAGTCAGGCCACGACTTCGTCGTCGCGAGCGGGAATATCCGCTTCGGGCTCGACGCCGTGAAGAACGTCGGGGCGGCGGCGGTCGACGCCATCCTGACCGCACGCAAGGAGGGCGGACCGTTCACGTCGATCTGGGACTTCTGCGAACGCGTCGACTGCCGCTGCGTGAACAAGAAGGCGATCGAGTCGCTGGTGCGCTGCGGCGCGCTCGACTCGACGCGGGCCACGCGCCGCGGGATGCTCGCCGTGCTCCCGCACGCGCAGGCGGCCGGCGCGAAGGCGCAGCAGGATGCCCAGCTCGGGCAGGCGTCGATCTTCGATCTGGAGGAGCCGGGGCTGGGTCCGGCGGGCGCCGGCGGGGGTGCGAGCGCTTCGGGGTCGGGCCGCCACCACGCGCCGATCCCGAACCTGCCCGACGATCGCCGCGAGCTGAACGCCATGGAGAAGGAGACGCTCGGCCTCTTCCTCTCGTCGCACCCGCTCAAGGAGGTGCGGGCGGCGCTGCGGGTGAGGGTGGACTGCCCCCTCAGCGAGCTCGCCGGCAAGCGCGACGGCGAGTGGGTCACCGTCGGCGGCATGATCGCCGAGTCCAAGCGCATCCGGACCAAGAAGGGCGAGCCGATGCTGTTCGCCACGCTCGACGACCTCGAGGCGCAGGTCGAGATGATCGTCTTCAACTCAGCCCTCGACGCGAACGGGTCGAAGCTCGACGTGGACCGCATGGTGATCGTGCGTGCGCGCGTCGACCACAAGGACCAGGGCGAGAGCAAGCTCGTGAGGTGTTCGACCCGACCCCCGAGGAGGTCGACCGCGCCCGCGCGGAGGCGATGCCGGCCGGGTCGGCGCCGCGGATCACGCTGCGCGTCTCGGAGGGCGTGCCGGCCTCGTTCCTCGACGACCTGAAGGACCGCGTCCGCCACAACCCCGGGGACCACGAGCTGGCGCTGATGGTCGGCGACCGTACGCTCGTGCTCGGCGAGGACTACCGAGTGGCGCCGTCGCGCTTTTGCGCGGACCTCGACGGGCTCACCGGCTCGGTCGAGCTGGTCTAGCGGGGTCAGCGTCGCACCCGCGATTGCCGACCAGGGCTACGATTTCCACGTGCCCCAAGGAGCCGACACGGTTCAGTCCTCCGAGTGCCGCCAGTGCTGCGCGTTCTGCGATCGCGTGGTGCTGCCGTCGGGCTGCATCGAGTCGCGCTGCCCGTACCTCTACCTCTACGACGACGAGAGGAGCGGACGGCGCTACATGGGCTGCCTCAACAAGGTCTTCAAGGTCGAGATCGACGTCGACCTCTTCCGCGAGGCCGAGCGCACGCGGCACGGCTACGGCGGCGTGAAGCTCACCGGCACGCCCACCGAGCGCTGCCGCACAACCGTGGAGCGCGCCTACTGGGGCGGCGGCGACGCCTTCGAGTGCGTCAACCCCGGGTTCTTCGACGACCCCGGCGCCGGCGCGGCCGCGGGCGACTTCGACCTGCGCGACCGGCTGTAGCTCGGGCCGGCGGCCGGCGCCCCGCTCTCGGCGTGGATGATGGTCGGGTTAGGTATCCCATGGGATACCTAAGTGGTCCACCAAAGAGATTGGGAGAGGGAGAGGGATTGAGATAGGACACTGAAGGGGAGCGATCAGGAGCTGCCCCTCTTCGTCGCCCCCTTCCGGGACCGCTGGCCTGAACGGGCGGAACCGCGCTGGGCGCTCCCGCGCTTGGCCGTGCCGCGCCTAGCCGAACCGCGCTTGGCGCCACCGCGCCCGCCCTTCGCAAGCCCCCGCGCGGCAAGCCCCTCCTCCCGCAGCTCCCGCGCCACCTTGATGTCGGCGAGCGCGGCGCCGCGGCCCTCGAGCCCAGGCCCCTCGAAGATCGTCGGAAGGCCCTCGAAGCGGGGCTCCGAGAAGAACGCGGCGCATCCCTGGCGACCAAGCTCCCCCTCGCCCAGCGGGGCGTGCCGGTCGCGCTTCGAGCCGAACGCCGCCTTCGAGTCGTTGACGTGGATGCAGCGGAGCCGGTCGACGCCGACGATCTCCTCGCACCGCTCGATCGTCTCCGAGAGCTCATCGGCTGTCCGGACACCGAAGCCCATGGCGAAGAGATGGCACGAGTCGAGACAGAGCCCGAGACGCTCGTCCCCGCCCCCGAGCTCGACCAGCCTCGCCAGCTCCTCGAACGACCGGCCGATGGTCCCACCGGCGCCGGCAGTGTTCTCGAGCAGCAGCGGGCAGCGCTCGGACTCGGAGAGGACGTACCGGATCGCGTCCCCGACACGGTCGATCGACTCCTCGAGCGGCTCCCCGACCTGCGACCCGGGATGCACCACCACGCCGTGCGCCCCCATCGCATCGCCCATGCGCAGGGCGTGCGCCAGGGCATCGAGCGACTTCTTACGGATCACGTCGTCCTTCGAGGCCGGATTGATCAGGTAGACGGCGTGCAGCACGATGGCCCGCACCGGCCCCTCCGCGAGCAGCGACCGGAACTCCGCTAGGTCGTCCTCGCGGTAGGTCTGGAGCCGCCAGGCACGCGGCGACTGGTTGAAGATCTGGATCGCGTCGCAGTCGCGCTCGACGCCGCGGTGGAAGGCGTTGACCAGGCCGCCCGCGGGCGAGACGTGACCGCCGATTAGCATCGCAGCGTCATGGCCGAAGGCATGAGGGTCCGCTTCGCTCCGTCTCCGACGGGCGCGCTACACGTCGGAGGAGCGAGGACGGCACTGTACAACTGGCTCATCGCCCGGCAGTCGAGCGGTTCGTTCGTCCTCCGCATCGAGGACACCGATCGCGAGCGCTCCACGCCCGAGAACGTCGCGCAGGTGCTCGACGCCCTCAGGTGGCTCGAGCTCGACTGGGACGAGGGCCCGTACTCGCAGGCCGAGCGCCGTCCGCGCCACAGCGAGGGGATCGAGCGGCTGGTGGCCGAGGGCCATGCCTACCTCGACGAGGGCGCCACGCGACTACGCGTTCCGGACGAGGGGGCGACGGTGGTCCAGGACGTGATCCGCGGCGAGGTGACCTTCGAGCACGCCGCGATCGACGACTTCGTGATCGCCCGCTCTGACGGCAGCCCCCTTTACAACCTCGCGGTCGCCGTAGACGACCGCGACATGGGGATCACGCACGTCGTGCGCGGAGCGGACCACCTCTCGAACACGCCCCGCCAGATCCTGATCCTGCGCGCCCTCGGCGCGGATCCGCCGGTCTACGCGCACCTGCCGCTGCTCCACGGTCCCGACGGCAAGAAGCTCTCCAAGCGCCACGGCGCCGCGTCGGTCCAGGACCTGAGGGACGCGGGCTATCTCCCGGAGGCGGTGCGGAACTACCTCGCGCTCCTCGGCTGGGGCTACGACGAGAGCACCGAGTTCTTCACAACGGAGGAGCTGATCGAGCGCTTCTCGCTCGAACGCGTCTCCAAGTCGCCGGCGGTCTTCGACGAGCAGAAGCTCCGCTGGATGAACGGCCACTACCTCCGTCAGCTCCCGCCCGAGGAGCTCACCCGGCGCCTCGAGGAGCGCCTCGGCCGGCAGGGGCTCGAACCCGCTGTGCGGATCGCGCAAGAGAAGATGCAGACGCTGAACGACTTCTGGCAGCTGGCGGCCTTCCTCGTGGAGCCCCAGCCCGACGACACGGCCGCGTGGGAGAAGGTGATGACGGACGGCGCGCCGGAGCGCCTGCGCCGCGCGCGGGAGGCGCTGGCTTCGGCAGAGCCCTTCGACGCAAGCTCGATCGAGTCGGCGCTCAGGGCGGTCGTGGACGAGCTTGGAGTCAAGCCGCGCGACGTCTACCAGCCGATCCGGGTGGCGATCAGCGGCGGCACGGTCTCCCCGGGGATCTTCGAGTCCGTGGCCGTCCTGGGACGGGAGGAGACGCTCGCCAGGATCGACCGCGCGCTCGAGCGCGCGGCGGCTTGAGCCGACCCCCGAATGGGGTACGACATCCGTCCACGACGGTTAGGGCCGCGCCCGGACTTCGCTCTCTAGCCGCAACGAGGTACTTCAGCGCTGGACGGCTGTTGCCGATGATGTGTCCAGCCGCCCGCAAGCCAGGGAAGGCAAACCAACCCCAGCCACGGATAGGCAGACCAACGAGCGTGAAGAGAGCACTGAAACCGGTCCCGGACCGGACCGACAACTCGACACCGGCAGCCGCGGCGCGCCCCACCGGCGAGGGCCACGGCCGCCGGCTCACCGCCGCCTTCGAGGCACTCGAGGCGTTCCCGGCGCTGGCCGAGTCGCGTAACCGCGTTCTGCGGCTGGTTCGCGAGGAGCACACCTCGCCGGGCGACGTGGTGGCGGCCATCGAGTCCGACGTCTCGCTCGTGATCGCGGTGCTGCGGATCGCCAATCGCGCGCCGGCGCCTAAGCGCGCACGCGTAGCGACGATCCCCGAGGCGGTCGAGATGTTGACCCCCAGCGGGGTCGAGGCGCTCGCCGCCCGCACCGCCGTATTCGACTTCTTCGAGCGCATCCCCGGCTGGGACGCGCAGCCCGAGCGCTTCCGCCTCCACGCCGTCGCCGCGCAGCGGGCGGCGGACCGCATCGCGCGCGAGGCGGACATGGGCGACCGCGACGAGCTCCTCGTGTCGGCGCTCCTCCACGACATCGGCAAGCTCGTGCTGGTCCACGCCTACCCGGGTTATCCCGGGCAGGTGCACGGTTCGGCGAAGACTCCGGAGGAGCGGCTCCATCGCGAGCGCCGCGAGCTTGGCGTCGACCACGCGCTGGTCGGCGGCGTGCTCGCCCGGCGCTGGGGCCTGCCCAGTCGCCTGGCCGCGGCGATCGAGCGGCATCACTCCGACGAGGCTCACGGCGAGGCCGCCGTGATCCGTCTCGCCGACATGCTCGCGCACTACGGCCACGGCAAGCCGATCGAGCCGGCGCGGATGCTCAAGGTGGCGCGCGAGCTCGGGCTCGACGCGAACAAGCTCCGCTCGGTGATGTACGAGCTTCCCTACCCGACCGGCCAGCAGCGCCGGCAGATCGGAGGGCAAGGTGTACAGGCAGATCGCGCTCGAGCTGAGCCTCTCCACTAGCACGGTCCGCACGCACCTCCACAACACCTACGCCAAGCTCGGCGCGGTGGACCGCGCGCAGGCGGTCCTCGTCGCAACCCAGCGCGGCTGGCTCTAGCTGGGCCGCTCGCGCCGCGGCTCCCCTAGCTGCGGCGTACGTGCACCGTTTCCTGATCCCGGGGGCGCTCGAACGGCCGCTCGGAGCGAAGCGGCGCCCGCACCAGGACCCGTGTTCCCCTCCCTCCGGTCTCGATGTCGAGGCGGCCGTCGATCAGCTCGGCGCGCTCCTGCATGCTCGCCAGGCCGATGTGGCCGGGCTCCGTGCTGGCGAGCGGGGCCGAGCCGCTGAAGCCGTGGCCGTCGTCGGCGACGCGCAACTCCACGTCCCCGTCCACCGCGCGAAGCGAGATCAGCACGCGGCTGGCCCCGGAGTGGCGGCCCGCGTTGGCGACCGCCTCCTGCACGATCCCGAATAGCGCCCCGCGGATGTCGCCAGCCAGGTCGAGCGGCTCGAGCGAGAGCTCAAGCTCGATGCCGTAGCGGCGCTTCCAGATCGGCACGCACTGCTCGACGGCCGAGTCGAAGCTGAGCTCGTCGAACGCGTACGGACCGAGCCCGACGATCTCCTCGCGCAGGACCGAGATGTTGCGCTCCGCCAGCGCGCGCGCATCCGCCACCCGCTGCCGCACGCTGTCGTCGTCGCCGCGGGCGGCCGCCTGCTCGACAGCCGCAAGCGTCAGGTCGAGGCTCACGAGCTCCTGGACCGGCCCGTCGTGGATCGACTCGGCGATCCGCCGCCTCATGTGCGACTCGGCCTCCATGGCGCGGCGCGAGAGGTCTTGCGCGCGCAGCCGAGCGGCCGACTCGCCGGTGCGAAACCTCCCGACCAGCAGGCCGCACGACAGCGCCGACACGGCGAAGAGCACTTCGTAGTACGGCAGCATCCCGCCGTGGATCGGGATCCCGTGAAGGAGCGCGGCGGCCGGGACGAGCGCGACGACCGCGGCGGCGGCGACGACCAGTCCGCGCATCTCGCCCAGGAAGTACGCGTGGGTGGCCACGAAGAAGAGCGCCACGAAGCGGACGCCTGCGTACGCCTCGGGCTCGGCGACCTGCACACCGCCAAGGACGGCCAGGTCGACGAGCGCCACGAGCGGGTTCGGCGCGAAGCGAGGGTTCCGGCGAGTTGCGGCGAGCGCCATGACCGCCCACGGAAGCGCCGCGGCGGCCAGCACCAGCGCGACGCGGCCTCGATGCGGGACGTCGAACACCGCCACGGAGGCGAGGGCGGTGACCACGAACAGCAG
>VAXR01000019.1 GCA_005885165.1 Actinomycetota bacterium | reverse complement strand
CCCGGTGGCGAAGACGCTCGAGAGCTTGTCGAGCGTGTACTTGCCGTCGGGCTTCGGGTACGACTTGTCCCGGTCGCCGATGAAGATGTCGACGGTGGCGTCGTCGTGGGTGTGGAACTGGGTCCCCGGCGGGAAGCGACCGCCCGAGATCTCCATCATGTTCGCGAGCGCGCCGCCCACGAGGAACCCCTTCGAGAACACCTGGCGCATGTTGCGCGAGCGGTGCATCTCGGCGGCGATCACGGATCCCTCGATCGCCTGCTGGTAGTTGGACAGGTCGGTCACCTCGCCGCCCTTCAGCCGCTCGAACACCGCCTCCGCGGCGTGCATCCCCGCGTGCATCGCGAGGTGGACGCCCTTCAGCTTGGGGATGTTCACCATGCTCGCGCCGTCGCCGGCGAGCGCCAGTCCCGGCGCCCATAGCTGCTTGGGCATCGCGTACCAGCCGCCCGAGGGGATCGTCTTCGCGCCCCAGGCGATCCGCTTGCCGCCCTCGAGGATCTCGCGGACCATCGGGTGGGTCTTGAACTCCTGCAGCACGTCGTGAACGGAGAAGGTCGCGTCGCGGTAGTCGAGCCCCGCCACGAAGCCGATCGACACGCGGTCCTCGCCCATCGGGTAGATGAAGCTGCCGCCGAACTCCCTGTACTTGGCGGCGAAGCGGAGCGGCCATCCCATCGTGTGGATCACGCGGTCGAGCGGCTTCTGGACCTCCCAGACCTCCTTGACCCCGAGCTCCCACTGAGGCGGGTCCTCGCTCGCGAGGTCGAAGTAGCCGATCGCTGCGCCGGTCAGGTGGCCCTGCGTGCCCTCGCAGAGGACGGTCGCACGGCCGATCAGGTCGGAGCCGGGCTCGAAGTTCGAGAGCTCCTCGCCGTCGCGTCCGCGCCCCTTGTCGCCGGTCCGGACGCCGCGGACGACGCCGTCCTCGACGAGCAGCTTCGTCGCCGCGGTCTCGGGAAGGACGTAGACGCCGGCGGCCTCGGCGCGCTCGCCGAGCCAGCGCCCGAGCTGGGCGACCGACGTGACGTGGTTGCCGTGGTTGCGAAACGGAGGCGGCGTGGGCTTCAGCGGGATCGCGCCGCGCTTGGTCATGAAGTAGACCGTGTCCTTGTCGACGGTCCCGAACGTCGGCCAGTCCGACTCCGGCACGTCCGGGAGCAGCCTGCGCAACGCCGACGGCTCCATCATCGCGCCGGACAGCAGGTGCGAGCCGGTGGTCTTGCCCTTCTCGACGAGCGCGACGGGCACCTCCCCCAGGCTCTCCGCCAGCGCCGGCTCCTCCTCGAGCAGCTGCGTCAAACGGATCGCGCAGGCCAGCCCGGCCGGCCCGCCGCCGACGATCACGACGCCGACCTCGATCCGCTCGTCCTCGGGATCCGTCGGCGGCCCCACGAACTCCTCCGGCGGGTTGATCTTCGGGATGTAGTCGATCGGTGCGACCGACATCGCTGGGTGCCCCTAGCCCTTCTTCGCCTTCACGGCCTGGGTGAGCTTGGGGAGGATCTTGTTCAGGTCCCCGACGATCCCGAGGTCGGAGAACTCGAAGATCGGCGCGTTCGGATCCTTGTTGATCGCGACGATGTTCTCCGAGGACTGCATGCCCACCTTGTGCTGGATCGCGCCCGAGATACCGGCGGCGAGGTAGAGCTTCGGAGCGACCGTCTTGCCGGTCTGGCCGATCTGCGCGGCGTACGGGTACCAGCCCGCGTCGACCACGGCGCGCGTCGCGGCAACGGCGCCGCCCAGCGCGTCGGCGAGGTTCTCGGCCAGCTCGAACCCCTCCTTCTTGCCGAGCCCGCGGCCGCCCGCGACGAGGATGTCGGCGTCCTCGATGTTGACGTCGGCGCCGCGCTGCTCGCCGCGCTGGAGCATCTTGGCCTTCGTCGACCACTCCGACAGCTGAACGTCGACGTCCTCGACGGGAGCGGCGCCGTCGCCGGACTCCTGCATCTCGAACGCGTTCAGGCGGCCGATGATGATTCCGGGCTCGCCGACGTAGTCGACCTCTGCGACGGCGGAGTCCTGAAGGATCGGCCTCACGGCCACGAGCTTTCCGTCCTGGGCCTTGACCTCGGTGACCTCCATCGTCACGCCCGCGTTCAACCGCGCGGTGAGGCCGGCGCCGATCTCGAAGCCGAGGAGGCCGCCGCCGAACAGCGCGTAGCTGTAGCCCTGGTCCTGGATGACCTTCGCCATCACGTCCACGACCGGCTGCGCGAGGCCCTCCGGGGCCTTCGCGCGGAAGACCTTCGTGGCGCCGTACTTGCCGAGCGAGCCGCAGAGCTCGTCGGTCAGGTCGTCGCCGCCGACGACCACGACAGCGGCGTCGCCGCCGATCTCCTTCGCGAGCTTCGCGCCCTCGGAGACGGCGCCCAGCGAGTTCTTGTTGAACTCGCCCTCGTAGTGAAGTGCGTAGGTGAGGATCCCGCTCATGCCAGGAGCTTCCTTTCCTCGAGCCAGGCGACGATCTTCTCAACGGTCTCGTCGGTGTCCTCGTCCTCGATCATCTGGCCGGCCTCCTTCTGGGGCGGCGGCTCGATCGCGAGGACCGACGTGCTCTTGCCCTCGGCGCCGACCTTGCCGGCCTCGATGTCGACGTCGCCAATCGCCTTGGTGTCGAGCGGCTTCTTCTTCGCGCCCATGATCGCCTTGAGCGACGGGTAGCGCGGCTCGTTGATCGCGTCGCCCACGGAGATCACCGCCGGGAGCTCGACCTCGACCGTGTCGTACCCGTACTCGGCCTGGCGCTCGCAGCGGAGCTTGCCGTCCTCCACGTCCATCTTGATCACCTGCGTGAGCGACGGCATCTGGAGGTGGTCGGCCACGACCGCGCCGATCGTGTAGCACTCGCCGTCGTCCGACTGCTGACCGAGCAGCACGAGATCGGGCTGCTCCTGCTTCAGCACCTGGGCGAGCGCGTAGCCGGTGGCGCAGACGTCCGAGTCCTCGAGCGCCGAGTCTGTGAGGTGGACCGAGCGGTCGGCGCCGAGGGAGACTGCCTTGTGTAGCGCGCGGACGGCGCTCTCCGGGCCCATCGTCACGGCCACGACCTCCTCGACATCCGCCTTGCCGCCCTCCTTGACCTGCATGGCGGCCTCGATGGCGTGGGTGTCGAAGGGATTGAGGTTCTTCTCGCCGGACCGGTCGAGGCGCTTCGTGTTCGGGTCCACCCGCTTCTCAACCGCCGCGTCCGGCACCTCTTTCACGAGGACGCAGATCTTCAAGAAATGGCTCCTTCTCGGTTCGTGCGGCGCGGCATTCTAGCCGGACGCCGGTGCGTTGACTGACTAGTCAATCGCCTCCCCTGCATGATACGTACCCGGCTTCGTGGCCTGATTAACGCGCTCAGAAACACGCTTCGCCCCGCTCTAGGAGACGGCCTCGCGGATGAAGTCGACTATCTGCTGCGTGGGCGCGCCGGGCGTGAAGACCTCGGCCACGCCGAGCTTCTTCAGCTCCGGGATGTCGTCGTCCGGGATGGTGCCGCCCACCGTCACGACCACGTCCTCGGCGCCCTGCTGCTTGAGCAGGTCGACGACCCGCGGGACGAGCGTCATGTGCGCGCCCGAAAGGATCGAGAGGCCGACGGCGTCGGCGTCCTCCTGGATCACGGTCTCGGCGATCTGCTCCGGCGTCTGGTGCAGCCCTGTGTAGATCACCTCCATGCCCGCGTCGCGCAGGGCCCGCGCGATGATCTTCGCGCCGCGGTCGTGCCCGTCGAGGCCCGGTTTCGCGACCACAACGCGGATCTTCCTCGTACTCGCGCCGGCTTCCACCGGCGGGCGAGTTTACCGGCGGGCCGCTAGAAGACCGGCGTCTCCGAGTACGTGCCGAAGACGTGCTGCAGGGACTCCACTATCTCGCCCTCCGTCGCTCCGGCCCGCGCGCAGTCCAGGATCGGCTCCATCAGGTTCGCCTCGGTCGCGGCGGCCTCCCGCAGGACGCCCAGTGCCCGCTCCACGTCCTCGCCCCGCCTCCGCGCTTTAGCGGTCTGCAGGCGGTCGATCTGCTTGCGCTCGAGCGCGGGGTCGATGCGGAGGATCTCGATCGGCTCCTCGGGCTGATCCGCGTATCGGTTGACCCCGACCACGATCCGCCCGCCCTCGTCCACCTCCTGCTGGTACCTGAACGACGCGTCCGCGATCTCGCGCTGGGGATAGTTCTGCTTGATCGCCTCGACCATCCCTCCGAGCTCGTCGATCTTCCGGAAGTACTCGTAGGCGGCCGCCTCCATCCGGTCCGTCAGCGCCTCGATGAAGTAGGCGCCGCCGAGCGGATCGATCGTGTTCGCCACGCCGGTCTCATGAGCGATCACCTGCTGGGTCCGCAGGGCGATCCGGACGGCCTCCTCGGTCGGAAGTGCGAGGGCCTCGTCGTACGAGTTGGTGTGGAGCGATTGCGTCCCGCCGAGGACCGCCGAGAGCGCCTCGACTGCGGTGCGGACAACGTTCACGAGCGGCTGCTGCGCCGTCAGGGACACACCAGCCGTCTGGCTGTGGCAGCGCATCAGGAGCGAGCGCTCGTCGCGCGCGCCGTAGGTGTCGCGCATCTCCCGGGCCCAGATCCGGCGCGCCGCCCGGTACTTCGCGATCTCCTCGAAGAAGTCGATGTGCGCGTTGAAGAAGAAGGAGAGCCTGGGTGCGAAGTCGTCGACCGCGAGCCCGCGCGCGATCGCCTGCTCGACGTACGTGAACCCGTCCTTCAGCGTGAAGGCGAGCTCCTGCTGGGCCGTCGATCCTGCCTCGCGGATGTGGTAGCCGGAGATCGAGATCGGATGCCAGCGCGGCATCCGGCGGGAGCAGAACTCGATCATGTCGGTGACGAGCCGCATCGCCGGATCGATCGGCAGACACCACTCCTTCTGCGCGATGTACTCCTTGAGGATGTCCGTCTGGATCGTCCCTGCGAGCTGCTCGGCGGGCACGCCCTGGCGTTCGGCCGCCACGACGTAGAACGCGAGCATCACCGCCGCGGGGGCGTTGATCGTCATCGACGTCGAGACCTCGCCCGTCGGGATGCCGGCGAACAGCGTCTCCATGTCGTCGAGGGTGTCCACCGCCACGCCCTCGCGCCCGACCTCGCCCTCCGACCGCGGATGGTCTGAGTCGTGGCCCATGAGGCTCGGCATGTCGAACGCGGTGGAGAGACCGGTCTGGCCGTGGTCGAGGAGGTAACGGAACCGCTCGTTCGTCTCCTCCGCGGTGCCGAAGCCTGCGAACTGCCGCATCGTCCACAGCCGGCCGCGGTACATCGACGGGTAGACGCCGCGGGTGTACGGAAACTCCCCAGGGAAGCCGATCTCGGCGGGGTCCGGCAGATCGTCCGCCGTGTAGAGCGGCTCCAACGGCTCGCCCGAGACCGTTGTGAAGAGCGCGTCGCGCTCCGGCGTCCGCGCGTAGCGCTCGCGGTACCAGCGCTCGGCGTCCGTCATCGGCCGGGGAGTGGTGGCCATGTGCAGAGAGTCTAAGTTGCGGGCGGTTGCGTCACGCGAGGCGCACCCGAGCGCGTCAGGGCGTGCCCTTCGCGGCTTCTATGACGATCGTCTCGGTCGGCTTGTCCTGGCCGCAGCTGTCGGTGGTGAAGCTCGAGAGGATGACCTGCTTGAGCGTGTAGGTCGTGAGTATCGCGCTCGTCCCGGGCTTGTAGAGGTCGACCCGTCCCTTCTGGAACGTCTCACCCTTCAACACGGACTTGAAGACGTCGGTCGATACCCCGTCGTGGCGCTTCGTCACCTTCAACTTCCTTGGCGACGTCGGCCCGCGCTTCCCGAAGACGCTGAGCCTGATGATGTCGAAGTCGATCTTGTGGGACGACGGCATGCCCTCCTTGAGGGCGACGTGGCCGACCCGCGAGCACGACGGCCGCGGAGCTCCCGGCCTGCCCTGGCGGCCGATCTGGTTCCACGAGATCGACGCCTCGGGCACGGCGGCGCCCGCGGCGGTGTTGCACGACTGCCCCGCGCTCGGGTCGATGACCCGGAGGGTCGCGTTCGCCGTCGGCACCTTGCTGCCCGGGCTCCTGACCGGATAGCAGGCGTGAATCACGCCGTGCGAGTCGGGGACCGCTGCGATCGCCCATGCGCCGCCGCCCACGACGGCAGCCGCAACCACGAGGAGGCAGATCCGGCTGTGCCTCTTCACGCGGGGTAGCGCCCAGGTGGCCAGCGAACGCATGAGTCCGTACCGCTTTCAGCGCCGATCGTACTCCGATCCAGCACCGGAGGAGTACGTTTGGCACGGGATGAGACGAGCTCTCGGCGTCCTGCTCGCAAGCGGTGTCCTGGTGGCCGCGACAGCGACCGAGGCGGCCAAGAACAAGGTCGACTCGGGCATCCGCGGAGAGGCCACCGCAGGGCCGACGTGCCCGGTGGAGCGCTACCCGCCCGACCCGCAGTGCCGCGACCGTCCCTACCAGGCCACCGTCCGCGTCCGCAGGAAACGGACCGGCGCGGTCGTGAAGACGTTCACCGCACACAAGGACGGCACCTTCAAGGTCCGACTGCGCCCCGGGACCTACCGGCTCGAGCCGGCGAACAAGGGGTGGCCGCGCGGCACGCCGCAGGACGTGACCGTGCGTTCGCACAAGTTCAAGCACGTCCACCTCGAGTACGACACGGGGATTCGCTGACCCGGCGTCAGCGCGGGAGCAGGCGGTGCCTCGCCCGCCAGGCCAGCCGTCGCTCGGGCCGGAGCCTCGCCGCCAGGTAGCCGCCTCCCCCTCCGGCCGCCGCGAGCGCGCCAGCGGCGACCGCGATCCGCAGCCGGCGTCGCAGCCGGTCGAAGTGGATCACCCGCCAGCCCTCCTCGCGGACCACCCTTCGGAGCTCGTCGTCCGGGTTCACCGCCACAGGATGACCCACGAGCCGCAGCATCGGTAGGTCGGACTCCGAGTCGGAGTAGGCATACGACTCCGAGAGATCGATGCCGTCCCGCTCGGCGATCTGGCGGACGGCCTCTGCCTTTCCGCTGCGGTAGGTGAACGGCCCAGCCGCGCGACCCGTGTAGTGCCCGTCGCGAACCTCCGAGCGAAAGCCGATCCCGCCGTCGAACCCCACCACGTGGGCGAGCATCTCGGCGAGCTCCTGGGATGCGGCGGTAACGATGTACACGGGCCTCCCCGCGTCCTGGTGCGACCACGCTTCCGCGAGCATCTCCGGGTACAGGCGCGGCAGGACGCCCGCCAGGACGTCGGGCGATAGCCGCGCGAGCTCCTCCACGCGGCGGCCCGCGATCGAGTCCAGAACCCGGCGCTTGAGCTCCTCCGTCCCCTCGTCTGTGGAGCCCTGCAGCCGGAAGCGCACGTTGGCCCACAGGTCGCGCACCAGCTGGCGGCGGCTCATCATGCCGGCTCTGTACGCCGCACGCCCGAAGTGGATCGCGCTGGATCCCTCGATCAGCGTCTTGTCGAGGTCGAAGAAGGCGGCGGCACGGCCCATGGCTCAAGCGTATTTGGCGCCGACCATCCCGGAAATGAGGTATGCAGGATCCGCCAGCCAGGCCGATCCACCTGGTGCAGAGGCCAGGAGGGCCTTCATCCCACGGAAGGACTGGCAGCCACGGACGGCTGCCTCCGCTTTCAGGCGCCGTTGACCTCGACGATCATCGCGTCGCCCTGCCCCCCGCCGGAGCAGATCGCCGCGACGCCGAGGCCGCCGCCGCGCCGCCGCAGCTCGTGGACGAGCGTGGTGAGGATGCGCGCACCGCTCGCCCCGATCGGGTGCCCGAGCGCGATCGCGCCGCCGTTCACGTTGACCTTGGCCTCGTCGACCCCGAGCATCCGCATCGAGTTGAGCGCGACCGAGGCGAACGCCTCGTTGATCTCGAACAGCTCGACGTCGTCGATCGACAGCCCGGCCTTCTCGAGCGCGGCCTTCGTGGCGTTGGCCGGCGTGCGGGCGAGGTAGGCGAAGTCGTCGGCGACGGCCGCGTGCGCGACGATCGTGGCGAGCGCCTTGCGGCCCTCGCGCTTGGCCCACTCGTCGGAGGCGAGGACGAGAGCCCCCGCGCCATCGTTCACGCCCGGCGAGTTGCCGGCGGTGTGCGTGCCGTCCTTCACGAAGATCGGCGGCAGCTTGGCGAGGCTCTCGAGCGACGTATCGCGCCGCGGCGCCTCGTCGACCTCCACCGTCGTCTCGCCCTTCTTCGAGTTGATCGTGACCGGGACGATCTCCTCCGGGAGCCTGCCCTCGTCGGTCGCCTTGATCGCCAGCTCGTGGCTGCGGAGCGCGAAGCGGTCCATGTCGGCGCGCGTCAGCTCGAGCTCGGCCGCGACCTCGCTTGCCTCCTGCGCCATGTGCTTGCCGCTGAAGGGGTTGGTCAGCCCGTCGTGGATCATCGCGTCGATCGCCTTGGCGTCGCCCATCCGGTAGCCGAAGCGGGCCTGCTGAAGCAGATAGGGCGCCTGCGACATCGACTCCATCCCGCCGGCGACGGCGACGTCCAGGTCCCCGAGTCGCACCGACTGGTCGACCATCCCGACCGTCCGGAGGCCGGAGGCGCAGACCTTGTTGACGGTCTCCGACGTCACCTCCTTCGGGATCCCCGCCTTGATCTGGGCCTGACGCGAGGGGATCTGGCCCTGGCCCGCCTGGAGAACGTGCCCGTACGAGACGTGCTGTACCTGCTCGGGCGCCACCTCCGCGCGCTCGAGGGCGGCCGAGATCGCCGTCCCACCGAGGTCCATGGCATCGAGGGTCGAGAGCCCTCCGCCGAGCTTCCCGAAGGGGGTGCGCGCGGCACCCAGGATGACGGTCTTTGGCATGTCTCGGGTGATCTCCTGAATCTCGGGGAGCGGCGAACGATAGCGGTGGGGCCGCTCCCCGATCCGGCATTAGACTGCCGCGCTCATGCCAGGGGTGGCCGTAAAGGCGCGTGCCGGTAACCCGGCCGAGACGGATGCCGACACGCGGGTGATCGCGGTCTTGGAGGGCGAGCCGCTCGACGATTCCGAGCTCCAGGAGCTGGTCGACTCCGGCGAGGCGAAGCCCGGTCCGCGCAAGGTCGCGGTGGCCCACGAGCGCACCGACGGCGGACGGCGCAGGGTGATCCTCGTCGGCCTTGGAAAGCGCGACGAGCTCGACCGGGAGAAGGCGCGCGTGGCGGCCGCGGTAGCGGCGGGCCGGGCACGCGAGCTGGGATCGCAGTCGCTCTCCTGGGCGTCGCCCGGCGGCGGCGGCGTGGCCGGCGCGCTCGTGGAGGGGACGCTGCTCGCCCTCTACCGCTTCGACCGCTTCAAATCGTCCCCGGACGACGACGAGAAGCCGAGCGAGGTCGAGTCGCTCGAGGTGGTGGCCGAGGGCGACGTGGAGGACGAGGTCGAGCGCGCGCGGGTCCGCGCTGATGCGCAGAACTTGGCGCGCGATCTCCAGAACAACCCCTCCAACGTCGCCACCCCGACGTTCCTGGCCGACCGTGCGAAGGAGTTGGCCGGCGAGCACGAGCGGCTCTCATTCGAGGCCTGGGACCGGGATGCGATCGCCAAAGCCGGCATGGGTGCCTTCACCGCGGTGGCGCGCGGCACGTACGAGGAGCCGAAGTTGATCGTGCTGCGCTACGAGGGCGGGGACACTGGCCCGATGCTCGGCTACGTCGGGAAGGCCGTGACCTTCGACACGGGCGGAATCTCGATCAAGCCCTCGAGCAAGATGCACGAGATGAAGTTCGACATGTCCGGCGGGGCCGCCGTGATCGAGGCGATGGACGCGATCGCCACGCTCGAGCTTCCGGTGCGGATCCTGGCCGTGGTACCGGCGACGGAGAACATGCCGAGCGGGCGGTCCGTCAAGCCCGGGGACATCGTCACCGCCCTGAACGGGAAGACGATCGAGGTCAACAACACCGACGCCGAGGGCCGCCTGATCCTGGCAGACGCGCTGTCCTACGCGGTGCGCGAGGGCGCCGAGCGGATCGTCGACCTGGCGACGCTCACCGGGGCGATCCTGACCTCGCTCGGCTCGACCTACGTCGGACTCTTCTCGAACGACGACGGCTGGTACGAGGCCGTGCACGCCGCCGGCGACGCGACCGGCGAGATCGGCTGGCGCCTGCCGCTCCACCCCGAGATCTTCGAGCTGACCAAGGGCGAGTACGCCGACCTCACGAATGCCTCAGAGCAGCGCAAGGCCATGTCGAGCTACGCCGCGGAGTTCCTGCGCCAGTTCGTGGACGACCGGCCCTGGGTGCACATGGACATCGCGGGCACGGCATGGGGCCTTGGACGAGCGTACGTCGGCAAGGGCGCGTCCGGGTTCGGGGTTCGGACGCTGGTGGAGCTGGCCGAGCGCGTGGCCGGCGGGGACGTGTAGCGCTTTGGCGGGGTCGCTCGACAGGCGGCGGATCGCGATCACCGGCGCGTCGTCCGGGATCGGGGAGGCCACGGCGCTCGCGATGGCGCGCGAGGGCGCGGCGGTCGCGCTAGGCGCGCGGCGCGCGGATCGCCTGGAGGAGCTGAAGGGCAGGATCGAGGGCGACGGCGGAAGCGCGGTCGCCCTGGCCGTCGACGTGACCGACGAGCCGAGCGCGCACCACTTCATCCACGCCTCCCACGAGGCGATGGGCGGCCTCGACGGCCTGATCAACAACGCGGGCGTGATGCTGCTCGGCCCGATCGAGGGCGCGGACACCGATCAGTGGCGCCAGATGGTGAACGTGAACCTGCTCGGCCTCCTCTACTCCACGCAGGCCGCGCTGCCACTGCTCCGCCACGCCGATGGAAGCGACATCGTGAACGTGTCCTCGGTCGCGGGGCGCGTGGCGAACCCGGGATCGGCCGTCTACAACCTCACGAAATGGGGCGTCGTGGGGTTCTCGGAGGCGCTCCGGAAGGAGGTCGGATCGGCCGGCATCCGCGTGACCTGCGTCGAGCCGGGGTTCGTCGACACCGAGCTCCAGGGCCACAACGAGAACCCCGTCGTGAAGGAGGCGATCGAGAACATGCGGGACCAGATCGGGGAGGTCCTTACCGCCGAGGACATCGCGCGGGCGATCGTCTACGTCGTGTCGCAGCCGCAGAGGGTCTCGATCAACGAGGTGCTGATCAGGCCGACGGGGCAGGCGCGCTAGGCGGCCGGGCGGCGAGGGCCGCCGGTCCGGTCCGCTCCAGCGCCTCCCACCCGATGTCGCGCTCGCGCAGGGCCTCCTCGGCGGCGGCGCCGCCGCGAAGCCCGAACAGCCGCTTCGCAAGCAGCAGGTAGATCACGATCGCGAGGTTCACGATCAGCGCGATCACCTTGAACGGCGTGAACTTGTGCGCGAGCTCGTACAGCTCGAGCGGAAGGAAGACGGTCGTGGCGACGAAGGTGAGGTACTCCGCCCAGCGCTTCTGGAACCACAGGCCGATGGCCTCGATGCCCTCGAGCACGGCGTAGGTAGCCACGCCGGCGCCAACGAGCTTGAGGGTGCTCGACTTCAGCGTGAACAGCTTGTCGAGATCGTGAAGGATCCCGGTCTTGCTCGTCTGAACCGGTCCGCCGCCAACACCGCCCTGGATGTCGGCCACCACGCGGAAGAACGTGCGCTTCAGCTCGTGTTGATGCGAGGCGAACAGGAAGATCGCCACCGCCAGGAGCCCGAGGATCAGGAAGTGAAACGCGCGGTCGATCGCGATCACTCGGAGCACCACCTTGTCGCGGAGCGGCTTGCCGCGCAGCGGGAGCGCGATCTCGTCGCGGGCCGGTGGGCGGTCGCGCACCGGCGCGGCGGGAGGCGGCAGCGGCAGCCAGCTGTCGCAGCGCAGGCAGCGGTGCCAGCGGACGCCGCCCTGCGCGAACACCACGACCCTGTCCTCGGGGCCCACGTGAGCTGCATCGGCGCCCACGAGCTCGTGGCCGCTGGTGCCGCACACGAGCAGCTCCCAGTGGAGCCGCGGGCGAAAGCGGCGCGGCTTGACTGTTCCGGGAGGGCCGCCGTGCTTCGCGCCTACACCTGACGGTTCGCTCACGCGCGGACCGTAACGGTCCGGAGCCTGCTCTATCCGGTCGAGTTGCTGATCGGGTCGCGGTACACGTCCTTCGCCCACGGGGGCGTCGGCCCGTCCCGCTGGAGGGAGTGGTACGAGCGCGGGTCGATCGACTCGAGCGGGACGAGCCGCAACGAGTCGGCGGTGGTGGTCCGCTCGTGGACGTCGACCCCCTGCACGGCGGGACGGTCGCGCACCCGCGGCGAGACGCGGTGCGCGCCGTGGAGGATGCCGCTCAGCCTGCGCTCCTCGACGGTCGGGATGTGGCCGGCGTGGCTGCCGCGCGAGACGCGCGTCCAGCCGGTCCACGGCCCCCACCGGTTCTCACACCGCGGCTCCTTGCACCACTGATACCCGTAGTGCGACGTCGCGCGCGAGAGCGCGCGTCCGGACGCGTCGATCCGCACCTGATAGCCCTCCCAATCGTCGGCGTGGTAGCCCGGATAGCTCGGGTGATCGAGCAGGTCGAGCGCGGACCAGATCGCAGCCGCGCCGCCCCACGTCGTTGTCGAGTCGGGGTAGTAGAACCAGTACTGGATGAAGGTCTCGCCGTCGCGGTGGACCACGTGCGTGAAGACCGTGGCGGGCGTGCCGTTGCGCGTCGAGAAGTGGGCGTCGAGGTTCGAGCTGTCCGGCGCATCGGCGCAGACGTGCGACCGGCAGCGCCGCCAATCGACGGGCAGCGTGTAGGTGCCGGGCTCGTACGCGATGTTCGGCGCGTAGCGGCGCACGAGCGCGGCGTCGTGTGTGCCGTACGCCGCCAGGAGCGCTTTGTCGCCCTCGGCCCGTTCGCAGTCGCCGCGCACGGCGCAGACGATCGCGTGCGCCAGCGCGGCGCCGAGCGAGCGCCCGTCGACAAGCGGCACGAAGGCCACGACGCCGCCGAGCGCGAGCGCCACGCATAGGACGAGCGCGACCCACTCGACGCTCGCCTGCCCACGCTCTGTGTCCACCGTGGTTCGACCGTAAGCCGCGGCGGCTCACATCTGTGCAACGAACGTGAAAAGTGCGGGGCGGAACAGTGACGGCCGCGCCAGGCCCCGAGGCTGGCTATCGCAGGCTCGTCAGCGAGCGACCGTCTCGGCCGCGACGGCGGCCGGCGCCCACTCGGGCTCGTCCTGCTCCGGCGCACCCCGGAACGCGCCGAACAGCGCCACGAACGCCAGCGGGGCGAACCACGGGATGTAGAAGTAGAACCAGTGCGTCGCGGGGAGCTGCACAGCGATGGCGACAGCCGCGGCCAGCGCGGCGACCTGGACCATCGAGCGCCGCCGCGGCACGAACGCGACCGCGAGCGCGACCACGACCGCCAGTGCCTTCGCGACCACCTGGAGCCAGCCCAGGGCCGGGTGGAGCCCCCACAGCGACCAGAAGTCCGCGCGGGAGAGCTGGTAGCCGATCGTCGCGTCGTAGAACTTGCCGAGGCCCTGTGGCGGCAGGTACTCCCAGATGGCGAGCGCGACCACGAGCGCGAACACGCCGACGCAGGTGGCCGGGCGCCGCCAGTTGCGCTCGCCCCGACCGACGGCGAACAGCGGCAGCATCGCGGCGGGGAAGAACTTCGCGGCGCTGGCTAGCCCGAGCACCGCGCCGCGGCCGGCCGGTGAGGCGAACGCGAGCAGCGCGTACACGAGCAGCATCGCCACGAGGCCGTCGTTCGTGCCACGCATCAGGCCGAGTAGGGTGAACGGGAACGCCGCCCACGCCCACATCAGCGCGAAGCCCAGGCGGTTCCCGGAGCGCCCGGGCAGGAGCTTCCTGGCGAGCAGGAACAGCCCGAGCAGCGTCAGGAGGTCGAAGGTGATCGCGGCGGCGTGGGCTGCGGGCAGGTAGTCCCAATGTCCGTGCCACGGGAAGAGCTTCTCGAACGGCATGTAGGCGAAGTAGGTGACCGGGCCGTAGGTGTCGCCGTGCGACGCGTGGTTCACGTAGAGGATCCAGTGGTGCCACATACGGTGGGCCCCGACCACGGAGGCGTAGCCCACGTCGACCGGGCGGCCGCTTACGAGCGCCAGCACGACCCGGCCGCCGGTGAGCAGGAACGCGCCGGCCGCCAGGACGCGCGTCGACATGTACGGCACGAGCTTGCCCGCCGGACGCCGGCCGCGGATGCCCGCGATGAGCAGCCGCCCGAGCAGGTAGAGGAGCGGCGGGTAGGCGAGCGGGACCGCCGAGTAGAAGTGCCCGTCCGTGAAGAGGAAGTAGGAGATCCCGAACGACAGCAGGACCAGCAGGTCGAGGTGGAGCAGCCGGAAGGGCCGCCGCCGATCGACGAATGGCAGGACGAACAGCACGCATAGCGGGATGAAGAGCCACGGCGAGTCG
>VAXR01000188.1:4752-8336 GCA_005885165.1 Actinomycetota bacterium | reverse complement strand
TCCTCGCCGACGAGCTTGACCACCTGCTGGCCGGGGTTCAGGGCCTGAAGCACGTCCGCCCCCTGCGCGCGCTCTCCGACCCGCCCCGTGAACTCCTTGACGACCTGGAAGTTCACGTCGGCCTCGAGCAGCGCCAGCCGGACCTGCCGCATCGCCTTGGCGATGTCGTCCTCGGTCAACTTGCCGCGCGAGCGGACGTCCGCGAGCGCGGACTGCAGGCGGTCTGACAGCGTTTCGAGCACTGGAAGCCCAGGCTATCCGCCTGGCTGCTACCCGCAGTAGGCGACGGAGGTCAGGCGACCGATGATGTTCGCAAACTTCAGCGCCCTGACGTTCCAGCCCCGGTTGCCGGCCCGCATCATCGAGCTGAGCTGCAGCTCCCCACCGCCGGAGCCGTAGTGCTGCGAGCGCACGCCCCCGAACACGACGGCCTTCCCCTTGGGGCACCTTGCGGTGACGCTCCCCGTCTTCCCCGGCGAGATGACGACCGACTTGGTCACCGTCGTGAGCGCCTGGGAGCCGGGGAAGCAGTACGCGAGCGCCGTGACCTTGCCCGGGGCGCTCCCGTCGTTGATCGCCGAGGCCCTCCACTTGCCGGCGCCAACGCGTTCGAGCCCGTCGACGTAGACGAGTGCACCCGTGCCACTCGGGGCGATGTCGGAGCGGAACCCGCCCGCGGCGACATACATCCCCTTCGGGCATTTCGCCGTGGCGGCGGCCCGCTGACCGGGCGGAGCGGTGTTGAAGGCCCCGGCCTTGCCCAGGAAGCGCCGGGTGCCACAGTAGGCGACAGCGGTCACCTTCCCGGGCCCGCCACCGAGCCCGGGCCCCTGTTCGTTGACCCCACCCGCGCGCACGGAGCGGCCCGATAGCACCAGGGCGCGCGGGTGCACGTACGGACCGGGCTCGGCGAGCGTCGTCGCGAACCCGCCGAGGGTTGCGCGCTGTCCCTTCGCGCAGGTCGCCGTCGCCGTTCCGCTGGCGTTCTCGCCCACCGTCACCGAGCTCTTCTTCGTCGCGGCCGCAGCGACCGCGATCGCCGCCGCGGCGAGCACCAGGCCGAGCAGGGCCGCGATCGTGCGGCGGCTAGGACCCCGAGGTGCGCTCACCGGCGCCACTCCCGCCGTCGCTGCCCGGCGACGGGATCACGGAGCCCAGCTTGCCGAGCGCCTGCGTGAACTCGCTGGGGATGATCCACACCTTGTTCGACTCGCCCTGCGCGATCTGGGGCAGCATCTGGAGGTACTGGTAGGCGAGCAGCTTCGGGTCGGCGTCGCCCTCGTGGATCGCCTTGAAGACCGTCTCGATCGCCTTCGACTGGCCCTCCGCGTACAAGACCTGCGACTCGCGCTGGCCCTCGGCGCGCAGGATCGCGCTCTGCTTCTCGCCCTCCGCGGTGAGAATCTGGGACTGCTTGTAGCCCTCGGCCTGGAGGATCGCGGCGCGCTTGTCGCGCTCCGCGCGCATCTGCTTCTCCATCGCCTCCTGGATCGTGCCGGGCGGGTCGATCGACTTGATCTCGACCCGGTTGACGCGTATGCCCCACTTCCCCGTGGCCTCGTCGAGGACGGTGCGCAGCTCGGCGTTGATCTTGTCGCGCGAGGTGAGCGTCTCCTCGAGCGTCATTCCCCCGCACACGTTTCGCAGCGTGGTGACCACGAGCTGCTCGATCGCCTGGATGTAGTTGGCGATCTCGTAGCTCGCGGCGCGCGCGTCGTTCACCTGGAAGTAGACGACCGTGTCGATCCCGAGCACCAGGTTGTCCTCGGTGATCACCGGCTGGGGAGGGAAGGAGACGACCTGCTCGCGCAGGTCGATTAGCGGCCTGACGCGGTCGGCGAACGGGACCAGCAGCGCGAGGCCCGGGTCCAGCGTCCGGTGGTACCGGCCCAGCCGCTCGACGATGCCCGCGCGCGCCTGCGGGACGATCCGGATCGACCGCACCACGACGACCAGCGCGAAGAACGCGAGCGCGAGACCGACGATCAGACCAGCCACAGCCGGAGCATACCCCCGCGGGGCGGGCCGCGTGAAGGCCTCCGAGCCCGCCTGCCGCCGCCCCCTCCCGTGCCACAATCCCATCAGGCCCAAGCGGGTGCGAAGGATCGGATCGATGGAGATCAACGGGGGCGGACTCGCCCCGGACCGGGACGGACTCGCCCCGGCCGACAAGCGCCTCGCCGTGCAGAGCGCTGTGGCGCGCGCTCTCAGCGAGGCGACCACCGCGGGCGACGCCGCCCGCCGGGTGCTCGAATCGATCGGCGGGACGCTCGGATGGCGATTCGGCGCGCTGTGGGAGGTGAGCGGGGACGGGGAGAGCATCCGCTGCATCGAGAGCTGGCACGCGCCCGACGCGGCGGGCCAGGCGAAGCCGTTCGAGGAGGAGAGTCGCGAGGCCCGCTTCGCAGCCGGGGAGGGCCTGCCCGGACGCGTGTGGGAGAGCGAGACGCCGGCCTGGATCCGGGACGTCACGGTCGACACGAACTTCCCGCGCGCGGCCGTTGCCGCACAGTGCGGGGTGCACGGCGCGTTCGCCTTCCCGATCCGCTCGATGCGCGGACTCATCGGTGTGGTCGAGTTCTTCACCGAGGAGAAGGCCGAGCCCGACGACTACCTGCTCGACCTGATGGTGACGATCGGGCTCCAGCTCGGCCAGCAGATCGAGCGCACCCGGGCCGAGGAGGCGGTCCGCGCGAGCGAGGCGCGCAAGGGCGCGATGCTCGCGGCCTCGCTCGACTGCATCGTCTCGATGGACCATCAGGGCCGGGTGCTCGAGTTCAACAGGGCGGCCGAGCAGACATTCGGCTACTCCACGGAGGAGGCGATCGGCCGCGAGATGGCGGAGCTGATCATCCCGCCGTCGCTGCGCGACGCCCACCGCAAGGGGCTCAAGCGCTACCTCGAGACCGGCTATGCCGTGGTGATCGGCAAGCGCCTCGAGATCACGGCGATGCGCGCGGACGGGACGGAGTTCCCGGTCGAGCTCACGATCACCCGGATCGACCTCGAGGGGCCGCCCACGTTCACCGGGTTCATCCGCGACATCAGCGACCGCAAGAAGCGCGAGGAGTTCGACGGCTACCTGGCGGAAGCGGGCGCGCGGCTCGGCGCCACCCTCGACGTGCACGAGATCCTCGAGGCGGTCACACGGCTCGCTGTGCCGCGCATCGCCGACTGGTGCGCCATCGACCTCCTCGGTGACGACGGCCGCATCAGGCGCGTCGCCGCGGCGCACACCGACGCGTCCAAGACCGAGCTCGCGTACGAGCTCGCGCGGCGCTGGCCAGCGCAGCTCGACGACCCGTTCGGCTTCGGGAAGGTGATCCGCACCGGGGAGCCGGAGTTCGTCGAGCAGCTTCCCACCGGGGTCATTGACCCGGCGATGAGGGATGACGAGTACCGCGAGACCGTGAGGTCGCTCGGCCTGCGCTCGATGATCATGGTGCCGCTGCGCACGCCGGGTGGACAGGTGCTCGGCGGTCTGGCGCTGATCACGGCCCAGTCCGGGCGACTCTTCGAGCAGCAGGACGTCCTGCTCGTCCTTGAGATCGGCCGGCGCTGCGCGATGGCCATCGACAACGCCC
>VAXR01000188.1:0-4714 GCA_005885165.1 Actinomycetota bacterium | reverse complement strand
CCTGCCGGCCGGCGAAGGCGTGGAGATGGGCGGCGACTTCTACGACGTCTTCCCGATCGGAGACCGGAGGTGGGCGGTGACCATCGGCGACGTCTGCGGCAAGGGCCCGGACGCCGCCGCGCTCACCGCCCTGGTGCGTTACACGCTGCGCGCGGTGACGATGCACGAGCACCGCCCGGAGCGCGTGCTCGCGCTGCTCAACGAGGCCATCCTCCGCGAC
The DNA here is from genome assembly GCA_005885165.1 of Actinomycetota bacterium. Classification (GTDB taxonomy): domain Bacteria; phylum Actinomycetota; class Thermoleophilia; order Solirubrobacterales; family Thermoleophilaceae; genus AC-37. The sequence continues at coordinate 4,494 of VAXR01000188.1, read as the reverse complement.
CGCACCGATGATCGCTTCTGCTCCGCGATCTTCGCCGTCGTGGAGGGAGAGCACGGCTCGCTGCGCGTGAAGCTCGCGAGCGGGGGGCATCCGCTGCCGCTCGTGATCCGCGGCGACGGAAGGGTCGAGCCGGCCGGGCGGGGCGGCCTGCTGCTCGGCCTCTGGGAGGACGCCAAGCTGGCGACCGAGGCGATCGAGCTGAGCGCCGGCGACGCGCTCCTCTTCTACACCGACGGCGTGACCGACGCCCTGGCGCCGGAGCGCATAATCGACCAGAGGACCCTCTCGAAGCTCGCCATCGCCGAGCGCGTGGAGCGGGCGGTGATCGACGAATCCGGCCCGGAACCCCGCGACGACATCGCGCTGCTCGTGCTGGGCGTCGAAGCGCCGGCGGCGCTCACCGGCGAGCGCACGGGCGGCTTCGAACTCACGCTCGAGAGCCGACCGCAGGCCGCAGCGGCCGCGCGCGAGGCGGTGTCCAGCCTCACCGACCAGCTGGGCCAGCGCCTGGTGGACGACATCAAGGTGCTCGTCACGGAGCTCGTCACGAACAGCTGCCGCCATGCCGAGAGCGGGACGCTCGGCGTCGAGCTGGGGATCGCCGACGGCGTGGTCACGATCGCCGTCCACGACTCGGGGCGCGGCTTCGAGCCGCCGGTGCCGAAGCGCGACCTGGAGCTCGAGTCCGGCCGCGGGCTCTACATCGTCGACGCCCTGTCCGACCGCTGGGGCGTCGACTCGAGTGCCGGGACGCGCGTGTGGGCGGAGCTCGACCTGCCGTACGAGGACGGTCGCTGAGCTCGACTTCGATCCCTACTCGGAGACGAGCGCGGTGGCGCCCTCGATCTTCATGACCTCGACGCGCTTGCCCGCCTCGAGCACGTGGTCCTCGTCGTAGGCGCGCGCGCTCCACACCTCGCCGCCGATCTTCACCATCCCGCCGTCGGCGTCGACCCGCTCGAGGACGACCGCCCGCTGACCGATGAGGGCGGCGGCCCCGGTGCGCACATGCGCCGGCATGCGCATGTGGCGGCGCGCGATCGGCCGCACGATCGCGAGCGAGGCGATCGAGCCGGCCACGAAGGCGCCGATCTCAAGCCCGAGCGACGCACCCGCCAGGGCGACCAGCGCCGCCAGGATCGCCGCGAGCGCGAGCGGCCCGAGGAACAGGCCAAGCGTGAGGACCTCGCCCCCGGCCAGGAGCGCCGCGGCCACCAACCAGATCGCCCAGTCCGGCATGAGGGCACCGATCGTACCCACGGGCCCGGGCGGCGCGGCGCGAGTCGCGTCTAGCCGGCGGAGAGATCCAGGGCGCGCTCCACGTCGGCGATCAGGTCGTCGGCATCCTCGCAGCCCACGCTGAAGCGGATGAATCCCTCCGGCAGGTCGTCGCCGCCCCAGCGCGCGCGCCGCTCGGCGCTCGAGCGCACCCCGCCGAAGCTCGTGGCCTGCTCCACGAGCTCGCAGTCGGCGAGGAAGCGCTCCGCCCGCCCGCGGTCCTCGAGCGTGAAGGAGATCACTGAGCCGAAGCCGCGCATCTGGCGCTTCGCGACCTCGTGGGCGCGGTCGCCCGGCAGGCCCGGGTAGCGCACGGCCGCCACGTCCTCACGGAAGAGGAGCCGCTCGGCCAGCGCGAGGGCGGTGGCCGACTGCTGCTCGAGGCGTAGTGCGAGCGTCGCCAGCGAGCGGTGCGCCAGCCAGACCTCGAACGGCCCGGCGATCGCGCCGGTCTCCGTCCGCCAGCCCACGAGCTCCGAGCGGCGGTCCGGATCGCGGACAGCGACGTGGCCGAGGATGAGGTCGCCGTGGCCCGTGAGGTGCTTCGAGTCGCTCGACACCGAGTAGTCGGCCCCGAGGTCGAGCGGGCGCTGAGCGAGCGGGGTCGCAAGTGTGTTGTCCACCGCCACGAGCGCGCCCGCCGCGTGCGCCCGGCGCGCGACCTCCGCTATGTCGACGACGTCGAGCGAGGGATTCGACGGCGTTTCGAGCCAGACCAGCCGCGCGCCCTCGATCGCCGAGTCGGGCGGCGGCTCCGACGACGGCACGAGCCTCACCTCGATCCCGCAGCGGCCCAGGTGCCCCGTTGCGAGCGAGCGCACGGCGGGGTAGCCGTCCGACGGCGCGACGAGCACGTCCCCGGGGCGAAGCAGCGGCACGAGCACCGCCGCCGCGGCCGCCATCCCCGACGCGAACACGGTCGCCGGGCCTCCCTCCAGCTCGGCGAGCGCGCGCTGGTAGAGCGTCCACGTGGGGTTGCCGTCGCGGCTGTAGACGTACGGCGACGTCGCCGGATCGCCCTCCAGGTGGAAGTGGGACGCGAGCGCCGGTCCCGGAAGCTGCGGCGCGCCCTGCACCGGCCGGGGCACCCCGGCGTGGACAACGCGCGTGCGGTCGCGGAGCGGTCGCCTCGGCTTCTGCTCGGCCACTACGGCTCCAGCAGCGCCCGCGCGAAGTCGTCGGGATCGAACGGCCGGAGGTCCTCGAGCCCCTCACCGATCCCGATCAGCTTGACGGGGACGCCGAGCTCCTGGGCGATCGCGAGCGCGATCCCGCCCTTGGCCGTGCCGTCGAGCTTCGTCAGAACGATGCCGGTCACGTCCACGGCCTCCCTGAACAGGAGTGCCTGACGCAGCCCGTTCTGGCCGGTGGTGGCGTCGATCGTGAGCAGCGTCTCGTGCGGCGCGCCGGGCAGCTGGCGGTCGATCACGCGGCGCACCTTTGCGAGCTCCTCCATCAGGTGATGCTGGGTGTGGAGCCGCCCGGCGGTATCGCAGATGACCACGTCGAGGCCGCGGGCGCGCGCCGCCTCCACGGCGTCGAACGCCACCGCGCCGGGGTCTGCTCCCTCCGCCCCACGAACGACGTCGCAGCCCGCTCGCTCACCCCAGGCCACCAGCTGCTCGACGGCGGCGGCGCGGAAGGTGTCGGCCGCGCCGAGCACCACGGAGCGGCCAAGCTCGTTGTGCAGGTGCCACGCGATCTTGCCGATCGTCGTGGTCTTCCCCGTGCCGTTGACGCCCACCATCAAGATCACGGTCGGGTTGTGGCGCAGGTCGATCGTGTCCTCGCCTGTGCGGGCGGCGTCGGCGAGCAGCTCCCTCAGCCGGCTCGTGAGCGCCTCGCCTCCTCGCAGGCCACCTGAGCCAGCCTCGGTCTCGAGCCGCTCGACGATCCGGGCCGTCGTCGGAGCTCCCACGTCCGCGTAGATCAGCGTCTCCTCGAGCCGCTCCCACGTCTGGTCGTCGAGGGTCTGGAAGACGCTTGACTGCAGCTCCGCCCCGAGCGCCTGCCGGCTCTTCGCCATGTTCTCGCGCAGGCGGGAGAAGAACCCGCGGCGCCTCTCCTCGGTCTCGGCGGGCGGCGGCGAGGCACCGTCGTCGCCGGTGACGAACAGCTCGCTCCAGCTGCGCGCCATCGCTTAGATGATTGATTTCGAATCCGCGTGCCCCTGGGACCGCGAAAATCGAGCTGGCGAAGGACGCAGGGCGAAGTTCATGCATGAATGCATGGACGAGCCCGAGGACGCACGTCCAGCGAAGATTTGCAGCGGTATCCAGGGGCACGGGGGTTTGGAATCAGTCATCTAGGCCATGAAGGCCAGTGCGCGCTCGAGCACCAGCTCGGTCTTCTCCTCGGGCAGGAAGTGGCTCGCTCCGTCCACGCGCTCCACGTCCATGTCGTCGGCGTGCTCGCGCCACCTCTCGTTGAGCGAGCGCCCGATCGGATCGGATACGCCGAGCAGCAGTCGAGTCGGGACCGTGAGCCGGTACGCGTTCCACTCGCCGGCAATCAGCGGGCGCAGTTCGTGCAGCAGGAAGCTCCGGTACATCTGCACCGTCGCGCGCGTGTACGCCGGCCGCTTGATCGGGTCCTCGTAGATCCTGATCTCCTCCGCGGTGAAGCGGCCGGTCTTGCGCGCGGCCTGGAGGATCTTTCCCGCGAAGCCCAGCCGGATCGACAGCTTCCCGAGCACCGGACTGGCGAGCACGACCTGGTACCACGCGTTGAGCAGCGTCTTCGGGCTCGGCGGCTCGTCAGCGGGCCAGGGCGGCGGGATCGAGAGCGGCATGAAGCGCTCGAACCGGTCGGGGTGCTTGAGCACTGCGATGAAGCCGGCGAACGCGCCCCAGTCGTGGCCGATGTAGCGCGTCCGCTCGATCCCGAGCCTGTCGAGCAGCCCGATCAGGTCGTCGGCGAGCTGCGACTTCAGGTAGCCGGAGCGCGGCGCGTCGGTCCAGCCGTGGCCCCGTAGGTCCGGGCAGATCACGCGGAAGCGCTCGGCAAGGGGCCCGATCAGGCCGCGCCACATGTACCAGTGCTGGGGCCAGCCGTGCTGGAGGACGATCGGCTCCCCGCTTCCCGCCTCGGCGTAGTGGACGCGGAGGCCGTCGACTTCGACGTAGCGGTGCTCGACCCCATCCACGTGCGGCATCTCGACCATGGGCGGGACTCTACGGATCGGCGGCTACGCGGCCTGGACTTCGTCCTGATCCG
>VAXR01000184.1 GCA_005885165.1 Actinomycetota bacterium | reverse complement strand
GCGGAACCGGGTCGTCATGGCCAATATGGATTTCAGGGGCGTCTACGAGACAGATCGGCATCCCGCGACCCGCGGTAATCACTTTGGACGCAAAGCCGACCCCCGCCGGCCGGCCCATCAGCCTGGATCGATGAGGTGGTCCGCCCGAGTCTCCGCCCCAGGCGCCGTGATGGTCGGAAACTCGAGCTCGTTGTCGCCCTCCGGCGCCAGCGCCCTGCCCGCCTCGATCTCAGCGGAAAGGACCTCGACCACGCGGGGGTCGAACTTGGTGCCCGCGCAGCGCCGCAGCTCGGCCACCGCCTGCTCCGGCCTGAGCGCCGCCTGGTAGGGGCGGTCCGAGGTCATCGCGTGGTACGCGTCGCAGGCCGCGATGATTCGGGCGCCGAGCGGGATCTCTTCACCCGCGAGGCCGTCGGGGTAACCGGAGCCGTCCCAGTTCTCGTGCGTGGAGCGCACGAGCCGCGCGACAGACTGGAGCGCGGGCGCCGCGGCGAGGATGCGCTCGCCGACGATCGTGTGCTGTCGGATGAAGTCCTGTTCGATGTCGTCGAGCGGGCCCGGCTTGCCGAGGATCTGGTCCGGCACGGCCATCTTGCCCACGTCGTGCAGCTCCGCGGCGCGCACCATCTCGCTCAGGTCCTGCACGTCCACCGACATCCTGCGACCGACGGTCAGCGTCAGCCACGAGACCTCGTGGAGGTGCTCGTGCAGCTCGGGCTGCTGCTCCTGGAGCACCTGCATCAGCACGTCACGCGTCTGCTGGCTCACGACGGTGGCCTGGCGCCGGTTCTTGTTGCCGTAGAGGCGCTGGTCGGCGATCTGCAGCGCGGCGGTCGGCTCGCGCGCCTCGTCGGGCATCAGCACCAGCCCGTGAGAAGCCGTCACGACGAAGCCGCTCCCGTGCGCGGACAGCGCGGCGGTGGCGGCCGCGACGACACGGCCGGCACCCGGGGCGTCGGTCGAGACGAGCGCGCAGAACTCGTCGCCGCCGAGCCGGTACGCACGGCCATCCGGGGCGACCGCGCCGATCAGGTTGGCGCCGAACTGCGAGAGAAGAGCGTCGCCGGCCGGATGGCCGAAGTCGTCGTTGTAGCGCTTGAAGCCGTCGAGGTCGAAGAGGATGAGCGCCCGCGGCGTGCCCGCTCGCGGGCCCGCCAGCGCCACCTCGAGATCGTGCATCAAGCTCCGCCGGTTCCCGAGCCCGGTCAGCGCGTCCGTGAGCGCCTCGTGGCGGCTTCTTCGGAGCATGCGCATGTTCTCGCCGAACGTCATCGCGGTCCGCACGATCACGGTCACGAGCGTCATCCCAGCGAGCGCCGTCGCCGCGCCGTCGATGTGCTCGTAGTGGTCATAGACGAGGAAGCCGAGCGCGGGCAGAGCAAACGCCACCGGCAGGACGAGGATGCGCCAACCCTCCAGGCGGGCCTCCTGCCGCGCGCCCGAGCGCTCCCAGGCGGCGAATCCGATCAGCAGCGCAGCGGCCGGCCAGAGGGCGTCGAGCGCGGTCCCGATCGTGTAGGTGCCCGCGGCGTTCTGGTAGGCGAAGATCGAGTCGGCGACCGCGGCCAGCCCCAGCCCGGCCCCAATCATCGTCCAGGCCCGGCCCGGCCGCCAGGCGGTCAGGGCGAAGACGCTGGCTACGAGCGCCATGATTGCCATGTCACCGATCGGGTACGCGAGGTCGGTGGCCATCTGAAGCGGGGTCTCGCTCTTGTCGCCGGCGGCCACGACGGTGTGGAAGACGGTGACCTCGCCGACCATGCAGACCGCGAGCGCGGCAACTATCCCGTCGAGCCAGAGGCTCGCGCGCGCGTGGCGCACGCGCCCGCGCGCGAGCAGCAGGAGGGCCACGCAGCTCGCTGGGTAGAAGAGCAGCTGGAGAAGGTCGCTGAGTGACGGGTACGGCGGGTTTTGGAGGTGCGCGAGGTGGACCGTGTTGTAGATCTCGCCCGTCGACCACGAGGCGAGCCCCATGCCGAGGACGAGCCACCCCGCGCGGCGCTCGCGCAGCCGCACCGCCCGCAGGAGGCAGGAGACGGCGGCGACCAGGACCAGGGCGTTGTATACCCAGTCGTTGAAGAAGGAGTTGAGGCCGCGCCCACCGATGCCGAACCCGGTGTGCGCGGCGAACGCGACGAGTACCGCGCACGTGATCGCCTGGCTCGTGCGCAGGAGCTTTCGAGACTGCTTTGGCGTTGTGGCTTCCATACCCTCCGGCTCGACTGGGGACGGCGTGGCCGGACGCCTGGGTACTGATCGGCCTCTCGGGCCCATCCCGTTAGAGCCCAGGCCGCTCAGACAGCGGAAATTGCTAGCCCGCGCCTGCCCCAATCGGGCCCAGGCGGAGCCCCAGCTCCTTCACCCGCTCCGCGATCGCGGGCAGCGCCTCCGCCGTCGGTAGCGCGGTTGGACGCTCCGCATAGCGGGGAGAGTCGTGCAGCACGATGATCGCGCCGGCCGCGACGTCGCGCAGGGTCAGCTCCGTGATCCGCTCGGCGGGGAGCGGCTCCCAGTCCATCCCCCACGCCGACCAGTAGACGGGCTCGAGTCCGAGTGTCCGGCAGGCGCCGTACGAATGCTCATTGAACCGCCCGTAGGGCGGGCGCATGAGGACCGGGCGATGGCCGACCGCCGCCTCGAACGCCCCCACCCCACGCGCGACCTCATCGCGCGCCGCCTGGGGTACGAGCTCGCCGTGATGGGGATGCGAGTAGCCGTGCAGGGCGAGCTCGTGGCCGCGCGCCAGCGCGTCCTTCGCGATCTTCCAGTGCCGCTCCAACTGCTCGCCGACGACGAAGAAGGTCGCGCGCACGTCGATCTGGTCGAGCGCGTCGAGCACGGCCGGCGTGGAGTCGCTGTCGGGGCCGTCGTCGAAGCTGAGCGCGACGCGTCGCGCGTTCCCCTCCGTCGCGTCGAGCCGCTCGCGGCCCGGGAACTGCTCCCAGTCCGCGACGGTGCCCCGGAGATCGCCCCAGCCCGGCACCTAGCGCCGGATCGGGCTCATCCGGCGCTCCGAGCGTCGCCGGCCCGCAGGAGCCGGTCGCGCAGCTCCCCCTCCTCCTCGGGGGAGGGATCGAAGCGCGCCGGATCGGGAAGCGAGTCGAGGCCGGCGAGCCCGAACAGCTTCTCGAAGAGGGCGGTGGTGCGGTAGAGGATCGCGCCGAAGCGCGACCGGCCCGACTCCTCGATCAGGCCCCGCTCGAGCAGGGTGCCGACGGCGGACTCCGACGCCACGCCCCGGATGCGCGCGATCTCGGGCCGCGACACCGGCTGGAGGTAGGCCACCGCGGCGAGGCACTCGGCCTGGGCCTGGGTGAGCGGCGGCGTCCGCGGCCGAGCGAGCAGGCGGCGCGCCGCGCGCTCGGCCACCGGATCGGTCGCGAGCGCGAACCCGCCGGCCACCTCGCGCAGCACGACCCCCCGGAAGCCCTCCGCGTAGTGCTCGCGCAGCCTGGCGAGCGCCTCCACGACCTCGCCCTCGGAGACCTCGGCGGCACCGGCCAGCTCGGTGACCCCCAGCGGCTCGGCCGACAGGAAGAGCAGCGCCTCGACGATCCGCGCGAGCTCGTTCATTCCGTCTCCTTCGCGGGCGCCGATACGGTGATCGGCGAGAACGGCTCCTTCTGCTGCCAGTCGGCCTCGCCGGCCTTGTAGAGCTCGAGCAGGGCGAAGAGCGTGACGGCCTCGGTGAGCCGGTCGGCACCGGCCACGGCGTCCTCGAACGGGAAGCTTCGCCGGTCGGACAGGAGCTTCCGGAGGTGCGCCAGCCGCTGGTCGAGCGTCACGCTCGGCCGCGGTATGTGGTGAAGGTCGAGCGGCGGCGGCATCCGGAGGAGCCCGCCGATCGCCTGGCCGAGCAGTTCCGGGTCGTACGCGGCCTCGGCCACCTCGAGCGAGGCCCGGCGGAGGGCGCGCGGGACCGGCGCGGACCGGTAGCGGAACCCGGACTCGGCGGCGAGCCGCTCGTGGAGGAAGCGCGCGGCAGCGCGGTAGCGCGCGTATTCGAGCATCCGGGCGAGGAGCTCCTCGGCCGCCTCCTGCGGCTCCCAGTCGAGGCCCTCCTCCTCGCCCGGGAGCATCAGCCGGGACTTCAGCTCCAGCAGGGCGGCGATCAGGACAAGGAACTCCGTGGCCGCCTCCAGCTCGAGCTCGCCCGTCCGCTCGAGGTGGTCCACGTAGGCGAGGACGACGTCCGCGAGCTCGACCTCCAGCAGGTCGACCTCCTCGCGGAGGACGAGCGTCAGGAGCAGGTCGAAGGGACCCTGGAAGACCTCGAGATCGAGGTCGAGCGAGGCGGCGCGCATCGAAGACTCAGCCTAGCCCGGT
>VAXR01000176.1:4499-4705 GCA_005885165.1 Actinomycetota bacterium | reverse complement strand
CTCGCGCTGGTGCTGGTCGCGCTGGCGGGCATCGGGCCGCTGCTCACCTGGCGCCGGGTGACGGCGGCGACGCTCAAACGCATGCTCGCGGTCCCTCTGGGGGTCGCCGCCGCGGCGTTCCTACTGCTGCTCACCGCGACCGACGCCGCGCGCAGCTTCAGCTCGATCCTGATGTTCACGCTGATCGCGTTCGTGCTGGCGGTAGT
>VAXR01000176.1:0-4457 GCA_005885165.1 Actinomycetota bacterium | reverse complement strand
TCGCTCGTGGCGCGCAACCGCCGCCGCTACGGCGGCTACCTGGTGCACGCGGGGATAGCGATCCTCTTCCTCGGCGTCGCGGCGTCCTCTGCCTTCCACGCCCAGCGCGACGTGCGCCTCGGGCCGGGGCAGTCGACGAAGCTCGACGGCTACACGATCACCTACCGGCGCCCCACGGCCGCCATCCTCGATGACCGCGCCGGCACGGGAGCCCCGATCTCGATTGGCGCCGTCGTCGACGTGCGCAAGGGCGGGAACCACTGGGTCATGCGGCCGTCGCGCAACTACTACGCGGCGACTGACGGCAGCGGCGGCGCGATCGGGCGCTTCTTCACCGGGGACTCGACGAGCGAGGTCGACCTGCGCTGGGGGCTCCGGCGCGACGTCTGGACGGCAATTCAGCCCGACCTCTCTTCCCTCATGGGCCCGATCCGCGAGGCCAACCGCAAGTTCGGGAACGCGCCGGGACGGGTGCAGGCGCTGATCATCGCCGCGCTCGCTCAGCGCTATGGCAACCAGGCGCCGCCTGCAACCTTCCGCTTCATCGTCTCGCCGCTGATCGCGTGGATCTGGATCGGCGGTGCGGTGGTGCTCCTCGGCGCTCTCACCGCGCTGTGGCCGGCGGCGGAGGCGAGGCGCCGCCGCGCCACCAGCTTGGCGGCGGCGCGGCTCGGCCGCGAGCTCTCGCGGGCCTGACCCGCTCGCCGGCGCCAGATCCGAACCTAGACTCGCCCACGTGGAGTACGCACTCGCCATCGTGGTCTTCGCGATCGCCGTCGCGCTGGTCGTGATGGGACCGTTGCGGCGGGGCGACCGTGGCGAGCCTGTGATCGACGCCCGGCGCGAGGACCTCGAGGCCGCCAAGGAGGCCAAGTACAGGGAGATCCGCGACGCCGAGCTCGACCATCGCATCGGAAAGCTCTCCGACGAGGACTTCCGGACGACCGACCGCGAGCTGCGCCTCCAGGCGATCGACATCCTGCGAGAGCTGGAGGAGCTCGACGCGGGTGAGCCTCAGGCGCGCCGCTAACCTACCTCGCGGTGCACACGCTCCTCGACTTCACCCAGATCATCATCTCGGTGGTCCTGATCCTCCTCGTCCTGCTGCATTCGGGCAAGGACGCGGGGCTCTCCGGCGCGTTCGGCGTCGGGACCGGCGCCGGGCCGTTCGGCGGCGGCTCGCTCGTGGAGCGCAACCTCGATCGCTGGACGATCGTGTTCGCGCTCCTGTTCGTCGCGAACGTGATCGCGCTTCTGAAGATCTAGCCGCCTGCGTCGCTCAGCGCCCGTAGCGCGCGGTGAGGACGCCCTTTGCCGCCGCCTCAGCCACGAGGGGGGCCCGGACCTCGTCCGGCGCCGCGCCGGGCGGGAGCTTCGGAGCGGCGCGCAGCGCGTACAGCGTGAACACGTAGCGATGGGGGCGGGCGCCCTTGGGCGGGCACGGCGGGCCGTAGCCGGTCTTTCCGAAGCTGTTGCGGCCCTGGACCGCGCCCGCCGGTACATGCCCGGCTGCCAGGTGGTCGGTCCGGCCCGGCATGCGGTAGACGGCCCAGTGCAGGAACGTGCCGCCCGGCGCGTCCGGGTCCTCGAGCAGCAGCGCCAGCGAGCGGGTCCCGCGCGGCAGGGCCGACCACGACAGGGGAGGGGAGGTCGCGGCGCCGTCGCAGGTGAACCGGCGCGGCAGCCATACGCGATCCGCGAACGCCGGGCTCTGCAGCCGGATGCTCGCCGTCTGCGCCGGCGCCGCCGGCGTCACCGGGGCCGCGCTCGCGTGCTGCTTGTGCGTGGAGCTGCCGCACGCGGCTAGGGCGACCGCGATAGCCGCGAGCCCGCAGCCGGCCGGTCCCGCGAGCCGGCCGGTCAAAGCCCCATCAGCCGCGCCTCGACGGCATCGCCGGCGCGGGCGGGCAGCACCCGGTCGAGCGTCACCTGAATCCGGGCGTCGGCGCCGACCAGATACCGGGTCCGTGGCCGCCGGGCGGTCAGGGCGTGCTCGACGGCCTTGGCCACGCGCTCGGGCGGAGCGCCGCGCTCGGCGAGCCTGGCCGCAAAGCCCTGCATCTTGCGGATCGTGTCGCCGTACAGCTCCTGCGCCTCGGCGGGAAGGTCGGCGAGCAGCCGATCGGCCTGATCGACCCCCTTCTGCCACATCGGCGTGGCGATCGTGCCCGGCTCGACGGCCGACACGTGGATTCCCCACGGTCGGAGCTCCTTGCGAAGCGCGTCGGTCAGGGCCTCCATCGCCCACTTCGACGACTGGTAGGGCCCCATGAACGCGTTCGCGACCCGACCGCCCACGGAGGTCACGTTCACGATCCGTCCGCGTGCCCGGCGGATGAGCGGCAGGAACGCCTGTGTCACGGCGACGTGGCCAAGGAGGTTCACGTCGAGCTGGCGGCGGAAGTCCTCGAGCGGGACGAACTCGAGCGGACCGGCCACCGCGATCCCGGCGTTGTTCACGAGCCCCGCAAGCCCGGCGGAGCCCGTGCTGTCCTCGACCGTGCGGCGCGCGGCCTCGATCGTCTCCGGGTCGGTCACGTCGACGATGAGGGGCACAAGCCGCCCGGACGCGTCGGCGCGCAGGCGCTCGCCGTCCTCGGTGCGCCTTACGCCCGCGAAGACATCGAACCCGGCCGCGGCGAGATGGAGCGCGCACGCACGCCCGATGCCGGTCGAGCTCCCTGTGATTACGACGGCGCCCCCTGCCACGAGGCAGCGGAGTTTAAGGTCAGCCGCAGTGCCCGAGATGCAGTGAGATCGCCACGGAGAGAGCGCGAGGATGTGCGCCACGTAGCGCGCCCTTCGCCATCGAGGTTAGGCTGCGGCGGCGGAGGACCGAGAGTGACCGTCACCGAGGAGCTGCGCCAGGCTCGCGAGCGGACCGTCCGCGAGCACATGGAGTCCGAGAACCGGCACGAGTTCGATGTCACCCTCGCCACCTTCGAGCACCCGCGCTACGAGATCGTCCCGACCGGCGATGTATATGACGGCGAGGAGGCCGTCCGTGCGTACTTCGAGGAGACGCGCCGCGCGTTCCCCGATCAGCGCAACCGCCTGGTCGAGCTCCACCACGCCGACGACGCCGTGATCGTCGAGTTCGACCTCCTCGGCACGCACCGCGGGCCACTCCGGGGGCTGCCGCCGACGGGTCGCTCGTTCACCTGCCGGTCGCTCGCGATCTTACTGTTCGAGGAGGACCGCTTGGTGGGCGAGCGGGTGTACTTCGACACAGCGACGATCCTCCGCCAGCTGGGCATCGCCCACGACCCGCTCACGCTCACGGGCCGCCTCGCGACCGTCGCGAACCACCCGCTGACGATTAGCCGCGCGGTGGCGAGGTCGCTTCTCCGGCGCTAGGTCCTCTCCGTTGTCGTAGCTTTTCCGCGGTGGGAGTGCTCGAGCTGCTGCAGTCCATGCCGGTGGCGCCGGTCGACGACGCGACCATTGCCAGGGAGGTGCACGCGCGCGTCAAGGGCAGCTTCGGCGCGATCCCGCGCGCCTGGAGCAATCGCGACGCCGACGCCCTCGAGAAGCTCGTCTCGAGCGACTACCTGGCGCGGGCACGCGGCGTGATCGACACCCAGGACCGCGACTTCCAGGTCACGCGCCTGGAGGACGACGAGCTCCTCGACGTGGCGGTGGAGCGACCGGGGCAGGGCGCGAAGACCGTGAACGCGTACCTCGCCTTCGTCGCCCGGAACTGGCTCGAGGACCTCCGCACCGGGGAGGTGCTGAGCGGGAGCGAGGAGACGCTGCGCGGATTCGTGCAGCGATGGACGTTCGTGTTCGAGGGCCGCAACGGCTGGGTCACGCACCGGGTGAGGTCGGTCTGGACCGGCCCGGCCGAGGACCTTCCCCGCGGCGCGTGGCCAGGGCTCAAGCCGGGCTGGTACTCGCGCTCAAAACGGCCCGCGGCGTGGCGCCGGTGGACGGGTGAGAGTTGGAAGAAGGCGCGCGGCGAGCGGACGGCGCCGTCGGCTGACGGCGCGCCTGAGTCCTCCTAACGGCTGAGCGGTCTAGACCCTTCCGACGATTCGAACCGGCGTGCCGAGCGGCAGCGTGTGGGCGAGCTTGATGATCGATTGGTTGCTCATGCGGATGCAGCCGTGGCTGACGTTCGTCCCGATCCCCTGCGGATAGTTCGTCCCGTGAATACCGAGGACGCCGTTGCGGCCCGCGAACTCGTGGAGCACGTTGGAGTGCGCTGAGAGGCCGAAGGCGTACGGCCCGTACGTGCCGCTCGGATCCGGCTGCTTGAGCAGCTCGGTGATGTAGTAGAGGCCCGGCGGCGTGGGTGTGACCGCGCGGCCGACACCGATCGGGGTTCGGAGGACCCGCTGTGGGCCCTTCCAAGCCGTAAGCACGTGGCGGGTGAGGTTGATCTTCAGCCTGAAGAAGTGGCCGGCCAGCGACACCTTCGACCGGCGGATCCATCCCGTACTCCCGTTCGGCCGGGA
>VAXR01000046.1 GCA_005885165.1 Actinomycetota bacterium | reverse complement strand
GGGGTCGAAGCGGGCGTCGTGAAGGAGCGCAGCCGCACCTCGCAGCCACGGCGCGATGAAGGCGTTGCGGGCGGACTTCGACCAGCCGCTCGCCGCGGTGCACCAGCAAAGCTCGCCCGCGTGCGCGCCGAACCAGTGCTCCGCCTGGACCCGCTGGCCGTGGAGGTAGCGCTGGCCGTGGCGGATCGGCTTCGGCTCGCCGGCGGTGCCGGAGGTGAAGGTGATGAGGGCGGGATCGGTGGCGGCGAGGTCGACCGCGGGCGCCTTCGGTGCGTCGTACAGCCGCTCGTCGCCGGCGACCATGACGGGCCCGTCGAAGCCGCTCTCCGCCACGGCATCGATCAGGTGCTCGGCCGCCAGCACCACGCGCGGAGCGACCCGCTCGATCCGCGACGCGAGGTCCTTCGGCCGCAGCTGCTCGTTGCACGGCAGCGCGACGGCGCCGATGCGGAAGCAGGCCACCATGGCGTCGACCCACTCGGGCGTGTTGCCGATCACGGTCATCACCACCTCGCCGCGCCCGGCTCCGTGCCGCGCGAGGGTGGACGCCAGCCGGGCGGAGCGATCGGCCACCTCGCCGAACGGGATCTCGCGCCGGTTTCCCTCGCCGTCGAGGGCGACCAGGGCAGGCCGCTCGCGCGGCGCCGAGTCGACGACCTCGCGGGCGAAGTTCATCCGGCCGATCCTATGCCCCTGGTTGGCGCGAGTTATGCGCCAATCTGCGGGTCGGTTCGCGGCGGGGACTCGGGCGCGGATAACTAGTGACTTTCGCCTCTAGCAAGCCGATCTCTGTTTGAGAAGCGGGCCCGCGGGGCAAGACTGGCCCTCGAAAGTTCCGTTGCGGCGGTCTGCTAGCCTGCCGCGCACGCCGAATCCGCTGACCAGCGGAACGGGGGACCCAATTCCGGGGCGAATCTCCTTAACCGGAGACGCGCGAGCTCTTTCAGCGCGAGCCCGTCAGCTAACCCCGCAGGCGGACGAAAGAGAATGTCGCTCGGCTCACACCGGACATCCATCCTTGGCGTCCTTGCCGTGGCCGTCGCCTTCCTGGCGATAGCCGCTGTCGCGAGCGCCAAGAACTACTCCAGCGGAGGCGCGTCCTACGTGCCGCCTCCGAAGAAGGCGACCGTGCGCAACGGGAAGGCGATCGCTCCGCGCGGCGCGCCCAACCACCAAGCCGTACGTCTACGGCGGCGGGCACGGAAGCTGGAACGACAGCGGCTACGATTGCTCCGGCTCCGTCTCGTTCGCCCTTCACGGCGCGCACCTGATCTCGAGCCCCGAGGACTCGTCGCAGCTGATGAGCTACGGGAAGGGCGGCACTGGGAGGTGGGTGACGATCTACGCGAACAGCGGCCACACCTTCCTGATCGTCGCCGGCCTGCGATTCGACACCGGCTGGCGGGACTCCTGGGGCGCGAGCCACGGAGACGCGCCTGGCAGCGGCCCCCGCTGGGGCAAGCCGCGCCCGACGGACGGCTACGTAGCGCGCCACCCGAAGGGCCTCTAACCGCGCTCCGGGGACCCTCTTCCAGAGCTCGTCGGCGACCGGCGCTTCGCGCCGGTGGCTCCTAACGCTCTGTCAGAGGGCCCCCTTCCGCCCAGCTAGACTGCTCGCCAGTCACGAGCCGATCGAGGGGGGCCAGTTGGCAGTAGCCGCTCCTTACGCCGAGAAGACCGACGAGCAGCAGGCCATCACCGAGATGGTGCGGCAGTTCGTCGACGGCGAGGTCATCCCCATCGCCGAGGAGTACGACCACGAGGACAAGTTCCCCGAGGGCGTGGTGGAGCAGATGAAGGAGCTCGGGCTGTTCGGGGTCATGATCCCCGAGGAGTACGGCGGGATGGGCCTCGACCTGACGACCTACGCGATGATCGTCGAGGAGCTCTCGCGCGGGTGGATCTCGATCTCCGGGATCGTCAACACGCACTTCATCGGCTCGTACCTGCTGATGAAGTTCGGCACCGACGACCAGAAGGACCGCTTCCTGCCGCGCATGGCGACGGGCGAGATCCGCGCCGCGTTCTCGCTGTCCGAGCCGGGGCTCGGGTCGGACGTGCAGGCGATCTCGACGCGGGCGAAGCAGGACGGCGACGACTGGGTGATCAACGGCACCAAGATGTGGGTCACCAACGGCCTCCTCTCGGGCGTGGTGTTCCTGCTCGCGAAGTCGGACCCGGACGCCGACCCGCCCTACAAGGGGATGACGTGCTTCATCACCATCCCGCCCAAGATCAAGAAGATGGGCTACAAGGGCGTGGAGTCGACCGAGCTCGTTTACGAGGACTACCGCTGCCCGGCGCAGAACGTGCTGGGCGGCTCCGAGGGGGTCGGCAACGGCTTCCGCTACATGATGGACGCGCTCGAGGTCGGTCGCGTGAACGTCGCCGCGCGCGGCGTCGGGATCGCCCAGCGTGCGCTCGAGCTCGCCCTCCGCTACTCGCAGGAGCGGCGCACCTTCGGCAAGCCGATCGCCCAGCACCAGGCGATCCAGTTCAAGCTCGCGGACATGGCCACCAAGGTCGACGCCGCGCGCCTGCTCACCCTCCGCGCCGCGCGCCTGAAGGACGCGGGCCAGCGGTCCGACCTCGAGGCGGGCATGGCCAAGCTGTTCGCCTCCGAGATCGGCAAGGAGGTCGTCGAGGACGCCTTCAGGATCCACGGCGGGTACGGCTACTCGAAGGAGTACGAGATCGAGCGGCTCTACCGCGACGCGCCGCTGCTCCTGATCGGCGAGGGCACTTCCGAGATCCAGCGCATGGTGATCGGGAAGAAGCTGCTCGAGCGACACAGGGTCTAGCCAGGTGACCAGGCCGGCTCGGGTGCGGAGGTGGGGCTGCACGGCCGGCTGCGCCGCGCTGCTGGCATTGCTCGGCCCCGGCACAGCGGGCGCGGCCGCGCTTCCGCCGATCAAGCACGTCTTCATCGTCATGCTCGAGAACCAGAACGAGCAGGACTCGTTCGGAGCGCACTCCAAGGCGCCCTACCTCGCTCACACGCTCAGGGCGCAGGGCGCGTTCATCCCGGGCTACTTCGGGATCGGCCACGAGAGCCTCGACAACTACGTAGCGCTCGCCAGCGGCCAGGGCCCGAACCCATACACACAGGCCGACGCTCCCTTCTACGTCGACTTCATCGGCACCACGGGCGGGCCCGATGGGCAGGCGCTCGGCCAGGGGAGCGTGTACCCGGCCGCCGTGAAGACGGTCGCCGACCAGCTCGAGGCGAAGGGGCGGACGTGGAAGGGCTACATGGAGGACATGGGCAACGACCCGAGCAGGGACGGCTCACTCTGCGGGCACGCCCACCCCGCGGTCGGCTCCCAGGACAAGTCGCAGACGGCCGCCGCCGGCGACCAGTACGCGATGCGCCACAACCCGTTCGCGTACTTCCACTCGATCATCGACAACGACGCCCGGTGCAAGGCCCACGTCGTCCCCTTCACACAGTTTCCGAACGCCCTCAAGAGCGCCGCCGCCCCCAGCTACGCCTTCATCTCGCCCAACCTCTGCAACGACGGCCACGATGAGCCGTGCGTCGACGGCAAGCCAGGCGGCCTCGTGAGCGCCGACGCCTTCCTCAAGAAATGGATCCCGAGGATCGTCGCCTCGGCCGGCTACAGGGACGGCGGGCTCGTGATCGTCACATTCGACGAGGGCATGACCGTGGGCAGCGGCGCCGACGCCAGCTCCTGCTGCGGCGAGGTGAACGGCCCCAACACCCCCAACAACGGCGGCCCCACGCCGGGCTCAGGCGGGGGGAAGGTCGGCGCCGTCCTCCTGTCCCGCTACATCAAGCCGGGGACGGTCACGAAGCACGAGTACAACCACTACTCGCTCCTTCGTAGCGTTGAGGACATGTTCGGCCTCGCTCGCCTCGGGTACGCCGGAGCAAGCGGCCCCACCTCGTTTGGCTCCGACATCTTCAAGAACCCGAGCGGCAACATCCTTCCGCCCGTACCGCGCCCGCACGTGCGCTTCAACGGCGTGCCGCGGCACGGCTGCGTGAGCCGCGACCTGAGAGTGCACGTCAGGACCAACGCGCGCGCCCCCCGCACCGTGACCGTGAAGCTCGACGGCCATCGGGTGCACAGGTCGCATCACCGCCGCTTTGCGTTCACGGTCCACGCGGGCTCGCTCGGAGCCGGAAAGCACCGTCTCCTGGCGACTGCGGTCGACCGCTTCGGCCGCCGCGCCACCCGGAAGCGCGCCTTCGCGCGCTGCGCCGGGCGTTAGCGGCGTGGCGCGCAAGCCCGAGATCCGCGCTGCCGGCGGCGTGCTTCGCCGGATCGGCTCGAACGGCGACCCCGAGATAGCCGTGATCCACCGGCCCAAGTACGACGACTGGAGCCTGCCGAAGGGCAAGCTCGATCCGGGCGAGGACTTCCAGGAAGCCGCCGTTCGCGAGGTCGAGGAGGAGACCGGGCTCCGGGTGAGCGTGGGCCGGGAGATCGGCGACACGACCTACCGCGACCGCAACGGGCGCCGGAAGCTGGTGCGCTACTGGCTGATGACCCCGCTCGGGGGCCGTTTCCTGCCCGACCAGGAGGTCGACCGGCTCGAGTGGCTCCCCGCCGGCGAGGCGCACCAGCGGCTCTCCTACGAGCGCGACCGCGAGATCCTGGGCGAGCTCGACGGCGCGCCGCCCGCGGTCCGCGAGGAGGCCCCGCCGGCCCCGCCCGCTCGCGCCGAGCCCGAGGCGACCGAGGCTCCGCGCGCCGACGGCAGGCGCAACCCACCGCCCGAGTACCTCTACGCGCGGAAGTGGCGGATTTTCGCCGTGACGATGGTCGGCCTCTTCATGGCGCTGATCGACATCACGATCGTGAACATCACGATCCCGACCCTCCAGCGCAAGCTGCACGCGGGCGTGGACACCGTCTCCTGGGTCCTGAACGCCTACAACATCATGTTCGCGGTGCTGCTGGTCTCGATGGGCCGCCTGGCCGATCAGTTCGGGCGGAAGCGCTTCTTCCTGATCGGGATGTCGATCTTCACGGTGGGCTCGCTCCTGTGCGCGCTGTCGCCGACGATCCACGCGCTGATCGGCTTCCGGGTGGTGCAGGCGGTCGGCGCCGGCATCCTCGCGCCGCTCGCACTCGCTACCGCGGCGATCATCTTCCCGCCGCACCAGCGCGGCCTGGGGCTGGCGCTGCTCGCGGTCGTCGCGAACGCCGCGGCGGCGATCGGGCCGCCGCTCGGCGGCATTCTGGTGCAGTACGCGAGCTGGCACTGGATCTTCCTGATCAACGTCCCGATCGGGATCATCGGCTTGCTGCTAGCAACACGGGTGATGCCGGAGACCTACGACCTGACCGCCGGCCGCCAGATCGACCTGATCGGCATGACGCTGCTCGGCGGATCGGTCGCCGCCCTCACCTATGCGCTGGTCGAGGCCAACAACAAGGGCTGGGGCTCGACCGAGATCGTCAGCCTGTTCGTGGTAGCCGCCGTCCTCGGCGTCGGCTTCGCCGTCTCCCAGCGGAAGGGCAGGTTCCCGATGCTCACGCGCGCCCTGACGCACAATAGGCAGTTCACGGGCGCCAGCCTGTCCTTCGTTCTGTTCGCGATGGGCGTTATGGGCGTCCTGTTCTTCATGGTCCTGGCGTTCCAGAACATGTGGGGCTACTCCTCGCTCGACGCGGCGTTCGCCATCTCGCCGATCCCGATCGTGGGGCTCATCGTGGCACCGCTCGTCAGTCGCGTGGCGGACCGGCTCCAGCCGCGGATCATCGGATGCACCGCGCTCTTCATCATGGCGTGTGGCCTGTTCTGGGCCTCGCACATCTCGGCGCACCGGGACTATCTCGGCATACTGCCGGCGCTGATCCTCATGGGGGTCGGCATGGGCGCGGCGTTCCCGTCGCTGAGCGTCGGGTCGATGGGATCCGTGCCGGGTCAGGAGGTGGGCCTCGCCTCCGGGATCGTGAACATGTCGCGCCAGCTCGGCTTCGCGCTCGGGATCGCCGTGCTCGTGGCCGTCTTCACTGGTGCGATCAGCAACAACATCCCGAAGGCCACCGCGCGGGCCGCCCAGGTCACGAAGCAGGCGCGCCTGCCGCCGGCGCGCCAGAAGAAGCTGATCAAGAGGGCCTTCGCAAACCCGAACCAGTCGAACTACCGGCGGTTCGTGCCTCACACCCGCATCCAGCGGGCGGTCGGGAATCTGGCCGCCCACGCGGCGCGGGACTCCTTCTCCGACGCGTTCCGCGTGGCCGCGCTCTGCGAGCTCCTGGCGATCCCCTTCGCGCTCACGATGCGGAGATCCCCGCAGCAGATCCAGGAGGCCGCCGCCGGCGACGGGTGAGAGCCGGCCGAGGGCCGGACGACCGTTTCCGCAAGAATGGGCCCCGATGTCGTCGGGTGACACGCGCGCGCTGATCGTCGAGGCTCTCGAGCGCTTCGGGCAGGAGGTGCCGGCCCTCCGCCAGCTGAAGCTGGTGCTGAAGCTCGAGCTGCCGGCGCGCGGTGCCGACGCTCCCGTGTGGCGCGTGGAGCTGCCGGGCCCGCGGGTCTCGAGGGACCCCGCCGGCGACGCTCGCGTGGACATATCGGTGCAGCGGTCGCGCTTCAACGAGCTTGCGCGCGACGGCCGCCTGCGGGACTGGGTCGACGCCTACGATCGCGGGCAGGTGACCGTCTCCGGCGAGGCCGCGGTGGTGAAGCTCGTCGGCAACGTGATCGAGCGCCAGCTGGCCCGCGCGGGTACCCGCTGAAATCCCGAGCAGTCCTGAGTTAGCGACAGTATGTGTAGCTAAGTCAGGATTGCTCCACCGCGGCGCTACAGGTAGCGGTACGCGATCGTCGCCGCCGCGCGGGTGGCGGCGAGCGGCAGCCGCGGCCAGACGCGCTCGACGGGTCCCTGGCGCCCGCGGCCCTCGAGGACGCGCGGGCGGCTCCCGGGCTCGCGGTCCGTTCCGCCGTCCGCGTCCGTTCCGGGCAGGTAGTCGTAGCGGTACTCCGGCACCTCGGCTGCGCCCCACTGGGCCTTGAAGCGCGCGAGTGACGAGTCGATGCGGCCATGCCCCAGGTCGAGCTCTCCGTGCCCGTTCTCGGCGGCCCACTCGATCGCGTACCAGTAGAGGGCGTGGTTCGGCCGAACGTCGAGCCGCGAGTCGTCGCTGCCGTTGTAGAGGAGGTCGAGGGTCCCGCGGAACGAGTGGTAGATCCCGCCCGCCACGATGTCGCCGTCGTGCTCGGCCACGAATAGCTTGAACGCGCCGGAGGGACCGAGCAGCTCGCGGTCCTTCGCCAGCTGGCGGTAGAGCCGGGGCAACGTGGTGCGGCGTCTCATGGTCTGGAGGTACAGGCGGTAGAACGCCCGCAGGTCGGCCTCCGCAGTGCCCTCCCGGACGCTCACGCCGGCACGGTCGGACTTGGCCAGGCTGCGGAACAGGTTGTTCGAGGTCTTCTTCCAGCCCCGCCTCATCTCGTCGATGTCCGCCGGCAGCTCGAGGACCCAGGTCGGATGCTTCGGGACCGGGCGCAGCTCCCGGCAGAGGCGCTCGTGGCCGCCCTCGCGGGCGTGCAGGGTCCAGATCGAGCCGCGCTCGTCCGTCACGCGGCACCCGGCGCGCAGGAGCGCGGCGACGTCCTCCTGCGCGTTCGCGAGCGGCCCCGCCGGCGGAACGACCGGCAGCGAGCGCATGCGGCTGCCGGTAACCACTCCACGCGTGTGCATTAGCGGCAGCGCGCCCCGCAGCTCGCGGTCCGCGCCCTCCAGCGCGAGGTACGCGGGCTTGAAGCGGTAGGCCGTGGCGAGGACCTCTGCCCACGCGCCGAGGTGGTACGCGCCCGCCAGCGGATGGCCCGAGACGAAGCGGTCCCAGCGCGGATCGGCGACCGGATCGATCTGGATGACGCGTGATTCGGCGACCGCCGCATTGTCGCGCCCGCTGACGTCGCTGAAGCGCTCTGCTGCCCGGAAGTCGAAGCGCGAGCTCATCGTCCGCCTCCGAAAGGATCTCTAAGTTGTCGGGCGGTGGCGACCCCCGATACGCAGGCGCGCGCAGGCGCGCGAGACGCCGTCGAGCTCTGCGACGCGGCGGACCTCGATCGGCGCGAGTGGGAGGAGCTCGCCGATCGCTCGCACGCGTCGCCGTTCTCGCATCCCGGCTGGATTGACCCGTACTGGCGGGCGTTCGGCCGGGGGCGGCCCGTCGCGCTCGTGGCGAGGAGGCAGGGCCGGCTCGTCGGGGTGCTCCCGCTCGAGAGCCGGCGCGGAGTGCTGGCCTCGGCCACGAACTGGCAGACGCCGATCTTCGGGCCGGTCGTCGAGGACGCCGATGCCGCGGCGGCGCTCGCCGCGGGGCTGCTCGCGCACGCGAGGGGCAGGGCGGACCTGTGGTTCCTCGACCTCGCCGTGCCCGGACTCGAGGAGGGACGGGAGGTAGCGGAGGCGGCGGGCTGGAGGGTGATCGAGCGAACCATGGCGGAGGCGCCGTACGTTCCGGTCGAGGGCTCGTTCGAAGAGTTCATGGCCGGCCTCGAGCGCAAGTTCCGTAAGGACATCGGCCGCCGCTGGCGGCGTCTTGAGGACCGCGGCGACGTGGAGGTCGCCTACGAGGATGGCACGCAGAACCTGGAGGAGCTGCTGGATGTGGGCTTCCGCCTCGAGGGCTCCGGCTGGAAGACGGAGACCGGGACGGCGATCGCATCGGACCCCGTGAGGGAGCACTTCTACCGCGAGATCTGCCGGTGGGCCGCCGAACGCGGCTGGCTCACGCTCGCCTTCCTGCGAGTCGACGGCCGCGCAGTTGCCTTCGACCTGTGCCTCGAGGCGGACGGGATCTGCTACGTGCTGAAGGGCGGATTCGACGTAGAGGAGCGCCGCCTCGGCCCCGGCGTCCTGCTCACGCACGCGTCGATCCGGCGCGCCTTCGAGCAGGGGTTCTCCTCCTACGAGCTGCTGGGGGAGGCGGATGACTACAAGCTGAGCTGGACGAGCGCCACCCGCCGGCGCGTGCGGCTCCAGCTGTTCCCGCGCTCCCCGCTCGGCCTGATCGAATACCTCGCCTGGCGCTGGGGGCGGGCGGCGATCAGGCGAACGCAGGAGGCGCTCGGGAGGCGCTAGCCGCCGCCGGCCTAGTGGCAGGTGCCGGAGCCGGAGTCCGTGAACGTGCTGCCCGACTCGGGCACGAACTTCCAGTCGTAGCCCGATGAGTGCAGCGTGAGCCGCAGGATCCCGTAGGTGGTCGAGTTGCGGACCAGGCTGTTGGGCTGGTAGCTGCTCGCCCAGCCGACCAGGCTCTTGCCGCCCGTCCCGACGACGAACTCGCGGATGCCGCGCGCCGAGTCGGCCACCTGGCCGGGAGTCTGCGGGGCGAACCGCTCGTAG
Source organism: Actinomycetota bacterium (assembly GCA_005885165.1). Lineage (GTDB taxonomy): Bacteria > Actinomycetota > Thermoleophilia > Solirubrobacterales > Thermoleophilaceae > AC-37. The sequence goes on along the minus strand of VAXR01000046.1, from coordinate 18,260 downwards.
TGGTGGTCGTGCGCCGAGAGCACCACGTCGGCGTTCGCGTTGTAGAGGTCCGTGAAGATCGTCGACATGTTCGAGTTGTTGCCCGCGGGACCTGAGCTGAAGCGCGGGTGGTGCCAGAACGCGAGCGTGCACCTGTTCGGGTGGGTCGCCAGGTCGTTGCGCAGCCACGCCTCCTGCGGGGAGCCCGAGTAGCAGCCGCCGACCTGCGAGCAGTTCGAGTTGATCGAGATCACGTGCCAGGTGCCGATGTCCATGCTGTAGTAGCCCTTGCCGCGAGCGCCGGCGACGCCGTTCAGGTTCCCGATTCCGTTGAAGTAGTCGAAGTAGCCGGAGGCGCCCGACGTCAGGTACTCGTGGTTACCGACGCTCGGGTGTGAGAGCTGGACCGCGCGGCCCCAGGTGGCGGCGTAGACCGTCTGGAACTTGCTGAGGGTGCCGTCCTCGTACTGCTCGTCCCCGAGCGTCAGGACGCCGCTGAGGCCGGTGCCCACCACCAGGTTCGAGGTGTACTTCTGGTGGCAGCGGTCGGTAGTTCCGAGGCCGCCGTTGTACGCGGTGTCGGCCGGGTCGCACGCGATGTCGCCGGCGGCGCCGATCACCGGATCCGGGCTCGGGGTCGGAGCAGGCGTCGGGGACGGGGTGACGGTGCCGGTGTTGTGGTGCGACTGGATCTCGCTCGCGGACAGGTCCCTCCTATAGAGGGACACGTCGTCGACGGTCCCGTTGAACCACGAGGTGTTCGAGCTCTGCCCGATCGTCAGCGGGAGCGTGTTGTTCTGCAGCGTCTGGTTGGACACCGACCCGGTCCGGTCCACGCCGTCGATGTAGAGGTGGACGGCGGAGCCGTTCTTGGTCACCGCCACCTGGTGCCAGGCCGAGTCGGTCACCGTGGTGGTCGAGTGGACGACGTCGGCCACGGTCGCATCGCGGAGGACCAGCTGGTTCGAGGGGTTGAACATCAGGAGCCAGGCCTTCGCCTGCTGGGAGGCCACCGCCTGGTTGGTGGAAGTGCTGACCGCCCCGCGCTTGACCCAGGCCTCGAGCGTGAAGTTGTCGCCTACGTCGAGCGAGGAGGCGTGCGGAACGTTGACGATGCCCGTGGACCCGTCGAGCCTGACGGCGGTGTCAGGGTCGCCGGCGAGCGCTCCGGGCTGCCCGAGCGTGAACCCGCCCTGGTAGGTGCCCGTGTTCGCGCCCGTTGTGTCGCAGGCGGTCGTGCCCGAGGACTCGCCGAGCCGCCAGTAGCTGGCCACGCCCGGCGTGTTGGCCACGGCGCTCGAGTAGGGGGAGCTCGCTGCGCAGCCCGAGGCCGAGGCGGCGGACGCCCCGAAAAGCAGGGCGCCGGCAACGCCGGCGGCTGCGAATCCTCCCCGAATAAGGCCTCTCATAGCCCCTCGCATACTGGGTCCTTCCAGAGTTTGGCTCCCAAGGGCCAGACAGAGTTTGGCTCCCCAAAGGCCAGCCTAAGGGCGACATCAACCGAACGCAAGGGATTGGACAGCCATCGGACGCCCGAAAAGGGAGGTTTCCGGGCCTGCTGCAAGGATTCAGCCGGTGGGCCAGGGTGCCACCGTAGCCCTTATCGACGGCGAACACCACCCATCGGTGGTACGCGACGCGCTCGACAGGCTGGAACGCGAGCGGGGCCTGACCGCGGTCCTGTTCTGCGGCGGCGAGGAGAAGGCGGGCCGGGCGGTCCTCGATCGCGCCGCCGACCACTACGGGCGGCCGGTCGAGCTCGGCGATCCCGCCGAGGGGCTGCGGTCGCTGGCGGCCCAGTTCGGCGCCGGCACGGTCGTGGACCTGGCGGACGAGCCCGTCCTGGGGCCGGAGCGCAAGCTGCAGCTCGCCGCGCTCGCCCTCCACCTCGGGCTCAGCTACGAGGCGCCGGGCATGCGCCTGGATCCGCCGCCCTACGCGGAGATCCCCTTCGACGGGCCGAAGCTCGGCGTCATCGCCACCGGGAAGCGCACCGGGAAGACGGCCGTGGCCGGTCACTGGGCACGGCTCCTGAAGGAGGACGGCGGGCGTCCCGTGATCGTCTCGATGGGTCGCGGCGGGCCGCCCGAGCCGCAGCTGGCGCCGGCCGGCACCGGGCTCGAGGAGCTTCTCCGGATCGTCGGGGAGGGGCGTCACGCGGCGTCGGATTACCTGGAGGACGCCGTCCTCGCCGGTGTCGACTCGATCGGGTGCCGGCGGATCGGCGGCGGCCTGGCCGGCGAGCCGTACGAGTCGAACGTCGCCGACGGCGCGGCGCTCGCCGCTTCGCAAGACCCAACGGCGCTGGTGTTCGAGGGGTCGGGCTCCTGCATCCCTCCGGTCGTTGTCGACCGGACCGTGTGCATCGTCGGAGACGCCGACGCCGCGCTCCGCGACCTTGGCCCCTACCGGCTGATGCGGGCCGACCTGGCCCTGCTGATGCCGGGAGCGGACTCGCCGTCGGTCGCGGCCAACGTCGCCGCTATCGCTCCCGCGCGGCTCGGGCGCTGCGAGCTGCGTCCGGAGCCCGCCGAGCCTCTGCCCGACGGCGCCCGGGCCGCGCTGTTCACGACCGGCGCCGAGGAGTGCGATGGCGTGGACCCGGTGGTGGTCTCCACCAACCTCGCCCGGCGCTCGCTGCTCGACGCCGACCTCGCGCGGGCTCGCGAGGAGGGCTGCGATCTCTACCTCACTGAGCTCAAGGCCGCCGCCATCGACACGGTCGCCGTGCACGCCGGGCAGGCAGGTGCGCAGGTGGCCTTCGTCCGCAACCGTCCCGTCGGGCTCGACCTCGATCTCGACGCCGAGCTGCTACGCCTCCACGGAGATGCCTGACACGATCGTCGTAAAGGGCGGGCACGGGCTCCCGTACTCGAAGGGGCTGATGGCGCAGTCGCTGTCGGCCTCCGGGGTCGCGCCGGAGCGCGCGTACGACGTCGCGCGGGCGCTCGAGGCGCGCCTCGCCGACAGCGGTCGACCGGAGATCGACGCCGCCGAGCTCCGCGAGCTCGCGGCCGAGGTCCTGCGCGAGCGGGAGGGGGGCGACGCCGCCAGGCGCTTCCTCGAGTGGGAGGGCCTCGACCGGCTCGGGCGACCGCTCGTAGTGCTGCTCGGCGGCGCTCCCGGGGTCGGAAAGTCGACCCTCGCAACGCTGCTCGCCGGCCGGATCGGCATCACCCGGGTGATTGCCACGGACGCGATCCGGCACGTGATCCGGGCCTTCTTCTCGCACGACTTCATGCCATCCGTGCACTACTCGTCGTTCGAGGCCGGGGAGGCGCTTGACGCCAGCGGAGTCGAGGGCGACCGCGACATCGCCGGTTACCTGCGCCAGGTGGAGAGCGTTCGAACCGGCGCCGCGGCGATCCTCGACAGAGCGCTCCTCGAGGGGATGTCGATGGTCCTCGAGGGCGTCCACCTCGTGCCGGGGTCGGTCGGGTCGCGGCTCAGCGGCCAGTGCGTGCTGGTCGAGGCGGTCGTGACGATCGAGGACGAGGAGGTCCATCGCAACCACCTGTCGCTCCGCGGCGGGGCGCGGCCCGCCGAGCGCTACCTGGACCGCTTCGACCAGATCCGCAAGCTCCAGCGGTACCTGGTCGAGCGGGCACGCGCCTCAGGGAAGCCGGTGATCGACGCGGCCAACCTCGATTCGGCGCTGGGAGTGGCGCTGGAGCTGGTCCGCGAGGCGGTCGGCGCCGAGCTCCGCAGCCGCTAGCGGTTTCGCCGCACGCTCGCCAGCGTGCCCGGCAGGCGGCGCAGGTCCGAGACCGTCACCTCGCGGGTCGCGATCAGGGTGAGCAGGAATGCCGAGAGGCCGAGGACGGAGCCGGCGATCCAGGCAAACGCCGTGAGGTGCGACGTGCCGAACGCCAGCAGGACCAGCGCCATCGCGCCCGCCGCGGTGAGCCCCCGGATCACGGCCAGGATGAGGGGACGGAGCGGGAAGTGGATGACAGAGCGCGTGATCCAGAGGTGCGCGGGCACGTAGAAGAGCGGGACGAAATCGGCCGCCCAGGCGGCCCCGTTGAGCCCGATCAGCGGGAGCAGCGCCGCCGTGAGCGCGGCGTTCACGACCAGATCGGCAACCGAGATCGGCAGGCGCTTGCGTGCCATGCCCATGAAGTTCACGGCGCCCACCGCCAGCGCGTTCAATCCGGACAGGTAGATGTACGGCGTGAGCTCCTTGAGCAGCGTCGCCGAGCGCCCGTACTTGTGGCCGAGCAGGAGGTCCACGATCGGCCCGCCCCAGACCAGCACCGGCGCGACCAGCACCCCCTGGAACACGATCATGTAGCGGAGCGCGGTGGTGAACGTGCGGACGTCCGGTTCGTGGTGCTCGCTGCGCGCCATGCTCGGACCGATGCCGTTCCCGACCGCCAGCCCGGGGTACTGGAGCAGCACGATCAGCCGCGAAGGCGCCTGGAAGAGCCCCACCGCCCGCGGGCCGAGGAAGGCGCCGATCAGCATCGGCGTGATCGCCACGCTGGCGGTGAAGGTGGCGTCGATCACGAACAGGGCGCTGGCGTAGCGGGCCAGCGCACGGCGCGCCTCGCGGAGGCGGTGCCTGCGCAGGAAGGCGGGAGGGCCGAAGCGGCGTAGCGTGAGCGCGACCGCGATGACGGTGCCCGCGGCGTAGCCGACGGCGCGCCCGGCACCCGCCGCCGCGGCGCCGCCGATCAGCACCACCAGCGCGATGCTGGCGGCGGTTTCGGCCGCGGCCTCGCCGAACACGATCCGGAAGCCGACCGAGCCCTCCTGGACCGCCAGGAACGCGTAGCGGTAGAACGCCACGAGGCTCTGGCCCAGCACCGCGATCGCCATCCACCGGAGGGGCCACGCAAGCGATGGGACGCCGTAGGCCGAGGCGACCGGCTCGGCCAGCGCGATCATGAGCGCGCTCAGGGCGCCGCTGATCGCGAGCTTCAGTCGCACGGCGTCGGAGAGGAGGCCGGCCACGACCGACTGCTCGCCGCGCCGCTCCGCGATGAAGCGGGCCGTCGATCCCGAGATGCCGAAGTCGGAAGGCAGGTAGATCAGCCCCCCGATGCTCACCGCCAGCGAGAAGACCCCGAACTCGCGCGGCCCCAGCGCGCGGACCAGGTAGAGCGTCAGCACCGCGGTGAAGGCCGCGGTGCTCATCTGGGTCAGGAACGAGAAGAGCGTGTTGCGCCCCGCGCCCCTGCCCGCGGGCGCCACCCCCGGTGCCGCCTCCGCCGCGACCTCCGGCGGGATCGACGAGGCCCCCGCCTCCATCAGCCTCGGCCGCGCCTGAGCTTGGCGAGCGCCCGCGCGAGCTTGTGGCCGAGGCTCGCCGCCGTCGGCATCGGGTCGTCGAGGCGCATCATCGGGAAGTGCTGTCTCCGCGCGACGCTGACGAGCCACCGCGGCACGGTCAGCTCCCCGTCACGGCGATAGTCCAGAAGCGCCCGGATGTCCTCGATCGGGTTCCACTGGGTGACGCCAGTCCTGTAGCTCTCCGGCGCCTCCACGGGCCGCCCGGCCAGCCGGTCGTACGCGATCCTCGCCGTGTCGATTCCGCAGTGGCGGGTGAGCTCGAGCGAGCCGGTGAAGCGGTGGTTGCACTCGATCAGCTTCCAGTTGCCGTCGCGCGGGTCGAGCTTGAACTCGGGCACCGCGACGCCGCGCAGCCCGATGCCCTGCACCAGCCGCACGCCGGCGTCGATCACGTCGATCTTGCGGTCGCTCACCTGGTAGCAGGTGAGCCCCGAGCGCTTCGGCCACTGGCGGATCTTCGACTTCGTGTAGTGGAAGAGCGGCTCGCCGCGGTCGTCGACGTAGGTGAAGTACGAGCAGCTCGCGGTCTCGGGCCCGGGGACGATCTCCGTCATCAGCATCGGGACCCCCGGCCCGAAGGCCCGGCTCGCGATCTTCTCGAGCTCGGCCTGATCGCGAGCGACCATCAGCTTGTGCGGGTAGTGCGCGGCGAAGACGTGTGATTGCAGGGGCTTCAGGCCGATCGGGTAGTCGAGCAAGCGGGTGGAGGCGAGGGCGTCGTCCGGAGTCGCGGCCGTGGTGCTGCGCGGGGTGGCGACGCCGGCCGCGTCCGCCAGCTCGTACGTCCGGCGCTTGTCGAGCATCGCGAGCATCACCGCGTCGTTGCCCTCGACCGGCAGATAGCCCCATCCCTCCAGGAGCCCGCGGTTGCGGGCGATCATCTCCAAGCCGTAGTCGTCGCACGGCAGGATCGCGGCGCCGCGCGGACCATCGGCCTCGAGCCACTCGAGATACCGCTCGATAACGCCCTCCTTGGAGGCGACGGCAACGAACTCATGGCACCAGCGCGACCGCCGAACGGGGTCGTGCCTGTCGCCCAGCGCGTGTACGCGAACGCCGGACCAGGCGAGGCTGCGGCAGGCCGACACCGCGATCGCCTCACCCCCGAGCAGGACGGCGGGCGGCAGCCCGTTCACCTTATTAGGCCTCTAGCGCACTTCCGTCGTACAGCTTGAGGACGCGGAGCTTGCCCGGCGGGGCCGCCTTGATGCAGAGCTCGCATAGGACGCACTCGTCGAGGTTCTCCTCCACGACTTCGACGCCTGCCTCCCCGGCCGCGAAGATGTCGACCGGGCACGACTCCTCGAGGCGTTTCGCGACCTCCGCGTCGCTGCGGATCGACTCGTCGATATCGACGTCGATGAAGATGCCGGGCATCAGGCGGTCGCCACGCTTCCGAGCTTCTCGCGCATCAGGTCCGGGATCTCGGAGATCTCCTCGGCCACCATGATGCCCGCCGACTCGAGCCGCTTGATCTTCTCGGCCGCGGTGTCGGCCTTGCCCTCCACGATCGTGCCGGCGTGGCCGAAGCTCATCCCGGGCATCTCGTCCATGAAGCGGCCGGCCATGAAGGCGACGATCGGCAGGCGGTCGGCGCGTTCCGCGCCGACCGGTCGCTTCGCTCCCTCGTTCTCGCTGAGCCAAGTGGCCAGCTGGGCCTCCATCCGGCCGCCGGGCTCCGTGTAGATCACGATGCCCTCCGTCTGCTCGTCGGCCTCGAACAGCGGCATGAGCTCCGCGTACGTCGACCCGATGATCGCGTCGCCGCCGATCGAGATCGCCGTCGACACGCCGAGCCCCGCCGCGCTGAGGGTCGAGGAGATCTCGGTGGTCATCCCGCCGCTGCGCGACATGACCCCGATCGAGCCGGGCTCGTAGGCCTTCCGCGTATCGGCCGCCGGGCCGCCGATCCCGCCCATCTTCGCCACCCCCGGGCGGATGATCCCGAGGCAGTTCGGGCCGATGATGCGCGCGCCGCGGAGCGTCGCGAGCTCGACCATCTGGGCTACGTCCTGGCGCGGGATCCGCTCGGTGACGATCACGATCAGCTTCACGCCCGCCTCGATCGCCTCGAACACGGCGTCGCGGGTGAAGGTGGGGGGCACCGTGACCACCGACCCGTCGGGCACCTGCCCGACCTCGTCGACGAGCTGCGCCACCGAGTCGAAGACCGGCACGCCGTGGACATCGCGGCCGCGACGGCCGGGCGTGACCCCGCCGATGATGTTCGAGCCGTAGTCGAGGTTCTCGCGCGTCAAGTTGACGGCCTCGCGCCCCGTGATCCCCTGGACGATGAACGTCGTGTCCTCGTCGATCAGGTGGTGGCCGCTCATACCTTCTCCACGGCCCGGCGCGCGGCCTCGTGCATCGACACGCTGCGGTCGTAGTACTCCACGCCGTACTTCTCGAGGATCTTGAAGCCCTCCTCCTCCCAGGCGCCGGGAATGCGGAAGACGGCGATCTTCTCGGCGGGGTCGTAGCCGAGCTCGAGGCAGGCCTTGATCACGCCGCGGGCGACGATGTGCACGAGCTTCGTGAGGTTTGCGGCCTTCGAGACGCTCGGGTTGCCGCCGATCTCGCAGTAGTTGGCGGGCTTGCCGCCGTGGCGCCGAACGGCGTCGAACAGGGTCAGCGAGCCGCCGCCAGCCCCGATGACCAGGCCGAGGTTGCCGTCGAACTCGGTGACGTTGCCGGCCACGCCGCGGTGGTCGACCGAGTCGATCTGCTCGCCCTTGATCTCGAACTCCGTCGGCTCGCGCGCCGCGCGCGTCTCCTCGTCGCCCACGCCGAGCTCCTCGAGCAGCTCCCGCTGGCGCGGGCGGCCCTCGTTCTCCATGTCCATGTGCGCGTCGACTGCGACGAACGTCCCATCCTCGAGCTGCGCGAGCGGGTTGATCTCGGCAAGCGTCATGTCGTACTTCAGGAAGAGCCGGGCGAGGTTCGAGAGAATCGGCGTCAGCCGGCCCAGCTCGGAGCCGGTGATCCCGAGCGACGCGATCACGTCCTTCGCCCGGAAGTCCATGTGGGGCAGGATCGTGGAGAAGTGCCCGCGGCCGATGCGGTCGGGGTGTGTCTCCGCGACCTCCTCGATGTCGATCCCGCCCATGTCGCTGAAGACGTAGGTGGGGAGCTTGCGGAAGCCGTCGTAGATGACGCCCGCGTAGTACTCCTGCTTGATCGCCGCGCGCGCGTCGACGAGCACACCGCGCGGCATGTGGCCGCCGATCTCGAGCTGGAGGATGTCGCGGGCGTGGGCCTCCGCCTCCTCCGGCGTGTCGGCGAACTTCACGCCGCCCGCCTTCATCCGGCCGCCGGTGAGGACCTGCGACTTGATCACCACCGGACCGCCGATATCGGCGGCGATCTGCTTCGCCTGCTCGGCGCTCTGGGCGAAGCCGTGCTTCGAGAGCGGGATGCCCTCCCTGGCCAGGATCCGGCGCGACTCGTACTCGTAAAAGCGCATCAGCTCGATTCGAGCTCGTAGGCCCGGGCCAGCTCGGGGTCCTTGCGCGCGAGCATCCGGGCGAGGTCGACCATGACCTTGGACTGCTTCCAGGTGGCGTCGTCCTGCATCTTGCCGTCGATCATGTGCACGCCGCGGCCGTCCGGGATCGCCTCGAGCACCTTCTTCGCGAACTGCACCTCCTCGGCCGGCGGGCTGAACACCTTCTTGGCGATGTCGATCTGCACCGGGTGGAGCGACCAGGCGCCCACGCAGCCGAGCAGGAACGCCGCACGGAACTGCGTCTCGCAGCCCTGGACGTCCTTGATGTCCCCGTACGGGCCGTAGAACGGGAGGATCCCGGCGGCGGTGCAGGCGTCGACCATGCGCGCGATCGAGTAGTGCCAGGGGTCCTGCTGGGCGGTCGCCCGCGGCGCCTCCGGGTCGTCGGGGTCGGGATCTTGGATTACGCGGTAGGCGGGATGCCCGCCGCCCACGCGCGTCGTCTTCATGCGGCGGAAGGCGGCCAGGTCGGCCGGCCCGAAGCTCATGCCCTGCATCCTCGGGCTTGCGGTGGCGATCTCCTCGAGGTTCACGACGCCGAGCGAGGTCTCGAGGATCGCGTGGACGAAGAGCGCCCGCTTCAGCCCCGCTTTTGCCTCGAGCTGCGCCAGCAGGCGGTCGACGTAGTGGATGTCCCAGGGCCCCTCGACCTTCGGGATCATCACCACGTCGAGCCGATCGCCGATCTCGGTCACCACCTGCGTCAGGTCGTCCAGCACCCACGGCGACTCGAGCGAGTTGACGCGGGTCCAGAGCTGCGTCTCGCCGAGCTCCATCTCCTTGCCCACCCGGATCAGTCCCTCGCGGGCGGCCTCCTTTCGGTCCGCCGGTATCGCGTCCTCGAGGTTGCCCAGGAGGATGTCGACCGTCGGTGCGATCTCGGGCACCTTCGCGACCATCTTCTCGTTCGAGAAGTCGAGGAAGTGGATCATCCGCGAAGGCTTGAACGGCACCTCGCGCGCGGGCTCGGGTGCGTCGATCGCCAGGGGCTTGAAGAAGTCGCGGGGGTTGCGCATATGGAGGCGGCGGCGCGGCGAAACCCGCCGCAGGAGCGAAGAATCTAGCGGGAGCGGGCTCCCGGGCGGCTCGTGACGAGCCCCAGGCAGGTTGTTGCGACTCTTAAAGCGCCGACCGCCACGATTGGGCGACGAAGGGGGGTGACTCGTCGCGCTCGTCGCCAAGTTGTAACGCAGCGTTCGATCCGCGACGGGGGTTGGATGAATTACGGGCCTATGTCGGACGCAATTCGTCCAACGGTGCGAACGCGCCAGGACCGACGTGATCCGCTCGCACCGTCCCGACCTTTTACCCCTATGAGGGGTGAAACACAGCACGGTGGCGAGTTCGGTGCCGAGTCCGGGCGAATTGGCGCTTGTCCGACACCCTCTTCGTCGCCCTCCCTGGAAACGCCGGGGCTTTAGTACGGGCGGCGCTGTCAACCCCTCGGATCTGGTCGACCGAGATAGAGCCCGAGGGCTCGACACGAGGCAGAAACGGGGCGACCATTAAGATCCCTCGGCGCCTGAGTTCACCTCAGGCGCGACGGATAACTGCGCCCAGATCGAGGTCATGAGCGAACGCCCCGAGCACGAGCTGGTCACAGATCAGGCCTCCCGCGAGGCCTCCGGCGCCCATCCGTACGGGCGCTACCTCGACGACTTCGAGGTCGGCGCGGTCTACAAGCACTGGCCCGCCAAGACCATCACGGAGGCCGAGGACCACCTCTTCTGCCTGCTGACGATGAACCACCACCCGCTGCACATCAACGACGTCTATGCCCGCGAGTCGCAGCAGGGGCGCAACGTAGTCGTCGGGCCGCTCGTCTACTCGATCATGCTCGGGATGTCGGTAAGCGACGTGTCCGGCAAGGCGATCGCGAACCTCGCAACCGAGGAGCTCCAGCACCCGGCGCCCGTCTTCCACGGCGACACGCTCTTCGTGGAGAGTGAGGTGCTGGAGGTCACGCCATCGCGTTCGAAGCCCGACCGCGGCGTCGTGAAGGTCAAGACCGATGCCTACAAGCAGGACGGCACGCTCGTGGCCACGTTTAAGCGTGCGGTGCTCGTACCGCGCCGGCCCGGCGAGGCCGAGGATCTGGATCCGACCGCGGCGGCCACCCCGGCCGACGTCTCACCAGCCCACAACCCGGACGGGTGAGCGAACCCGGAGAGGCGAGGCGCGGCCGCTTCGCCGCGATCCGGGGCAAGATTGCGCCCGGAGCGCTCGAACGCTTCTCAGGCGGCGAGCCTGATGGTACGGTTGGCGACGCGCAGGGAAGCGCGGAAGGGGTTGGAAGAGTGGACGAGCGCGATCACGCATCTCTTCCCGAGGGGACCCATGAGCTCTCCTCGGAGGTCTCCGAGCGCGTCCGCTCGGTGATCAGCGCCGCCGAGGCGGCCGCCAATGCCGTCCGCCACGAGGCGGAGCAGTCGGCGCAGGTCCGAGGCAGGATCGCGGAGGAGGAGGCGATCCGGATCGTCGACGAGGCGAAGGGCGAGGCCGACGCCTACCTCGCTGAGCGCCGGCGCCGGATTTCCGAGCTGAGCGACACGGTGGTGGAGCGCGCCGAGAAGATCGTGGCCCGGCTGGACCGGGCGGAGGAGGTACGCCGCCAGCTCCAGGGGCTTGCCGACTCGTTGGGCGAGAGCGCCGAGGAGCTGGCTGCCCAGCTGCGCGACCAGCCGCCGCCGTCCGTGCCGCAGGCCGCGGAGGCCGCGCCGCCGGTGGAGCAGGCGGCGGTCGCCGAGCCGGAGGCTCCGGAGGCGCCTCCGGGGGAGGAGCCGCCAACCGGCGAGTCGGAGCCGCCCGGCGGCCCCGAGGTCGTCCAGCTCGCCGAGGCACCGGCCGAGGCGGGCCCGGCGGAGGCGCAGGCGGGCGACGATCGCCACGAGGCCGACGAGCAGCTGAGCGCCCGGCTCGTCGCGCTCCAGATGGCGGTGGCCGGCGGCAACCGCGGCGACGTCGAGGTCCACCTGCGAGAGACGTTCGGGATCGAGGATCCGGTGGCGATCCTCGATGACGTCTTCGGTCCGGGCACCGACGCCGAGAAGCGCGTCGCCTGGCCGCGGACCGGCGATAGCGCCGCATAGGGCCACTTTTTACGGCTCGGGTGGTACGGTTCGCCGTCGGTTCGCAGCATGGATCGCGAGGAACCAGAGGACAGGATGCCTGCGCAGACGCCCGGCGAGGAGCCGCCTTCGCGCGCACAGGCTGAGAGCGCACCGGCCGGCGAGTCGGTTGCGGCGGACACCTCTGCGCGCGTCGGCGCGGTCCTGGCCGAGGCCGAGGCGAGGGCGAACTCGGTCCGCGAAGCCGCGGAACGCGAGGCCACGCAGGTGGAGGACGCGGCACGCGCCGAGGCGACCGGCGTGGCGCAGGCCGCGCACACTGCGGCGCAGGCCGCCGCCCGCGAGCGCGCCGAACGGCTCGCCGAGCTGCGCGCCTCGATTGCCGCCCGCGCCGGCTCGCTCACCGACGGCCTCGAGGGCGGGGAGCTGACGCGCCTCAGGCTCGAGCAGCTCGTGGAGATCCTCGGAGAGGCGGAGCGGCGCCTGCTCATCGAGGTCGCCGAAGGCCCGGGAGAGCTTGCCGAGGCCCCGGCGGCCGCCGCGCCCCCACCGGAAGCGCCGGTGCCGCCCGTGCCGGCGAGCGAGGCGCGGGGCTTCGACGGCGCCCTCCCCGAGGGCGCACCGATGATGCGGATGCCGACCCGGTCGGGCGACCGCGAGGCGGACGCCCGATTCGCGGCGGTGCTGATGGCCGTCCATGGCGGAGAGCGCGACGACGTCGCCGAGCACCTGCGCACCGAGTACGGCGCCAACGACTGGGACGGGCTCCTGAACGAGCTCTTCGGTCGCGCCGACGCGAAGGTCTGACGCCGGCGACTTAGCTCTCGAGGAAGCGCGCGACCCGCGCGCACTCGGCCTCGAGCGTCCGGTCGCGTACGCGGGCGTTGCCGGCGAGAACCAGCCCGGCGCGCAGCTCCTCGTCGGTCGCGAGGCGCTCGAGGGCGCGAGCCGGAGGATCCGCGTCGCCCGGCGGCACGAGCAGAGCCGCGTCGCCCGCGGCGTCGGCGACGCCGCCGACGGCGGTGGCGACCACCGGGAGCGCTGCGGCGAAGGCCTCGAACAGGACCTGCGGCACCCCCTCGGTCCACGAGACGTGCAGCAGCGCGTGGCTCGAGCGGTACAGCTGCGGCAGCTCGCCGTCGATCGGCACGTAGCCGCGCAGCTCCGCGCGGTCGGCCACACCGAGGGCTTCCAGTCGCTTGCGGAGCTCCTCCTCCATCGGCCCCTCGCCGCACACGACGAGGCGCCAGCGCGCGTCGAGCCGTGCCAGGACGTCGGCCAGGAGCAGGGGATTCTTCTCGCGCTCCAGGCGGCCGACGCTGAGCGCGGTGAGCTCGCCGTCGTAGGAGCGCCCGGCCGCCTCCGCGGGCTCGACCACGTCCTCGTCGCGGACCAGGGAGACCGCGATCTCGAGCAGCCGCCGGGAATGGCGGTAGTTGCGGGCGAGCCCGGGCCCGACCACCACGACCGGCCAGATCCGGGCAAGCGCACGCCAGACGCGCTCCAGCGCGTCGCCCGCCAGGTGAACCCACCGGCGATCGGGATGCCGGCTGCGAACGTAGGCGGGCTGGTCCTGCCGGACGCCCAGCGCCACGCGCCGGCCGCGGAGCGCGGCCAGGCCGGCGAACAGGACCGAGAGCGCGTACGGGCCGAGCAGCCACGCGGTGTCGACGCCGCCGAGCGCGCGCCAGAAGCGGACGAGCGAGCCGAACATGGCCGGGACGGATTGGCGCGCGTGGACGAGGCTTCGGTAGTGGGGGAGGGGGACGAACTCGACGTCCGGGGGCAGCCTGTAGTGCGACTCGCCGGCCTCCGGGTCGAGGCGGCCGGCGATCACCAGACGGTCGACGTACCGCCGGAGCTCGGCGAGGAACAGAGCGAAGGCCCGCTCGGCGTAGACCGCGTCCCCCTCCCGCCTGTAGACGTAGTCCGTGTAGACCAGCAGCCTCAACGCGATCGCCGCAACCCCGCCGTTCGGGCGAGCGCGGCGAACGGCGGGCCGAAGCGCACGCAGCCCGACAGGAAGCCGAAGCCCCAGCTCAGGTGCATCACGGCGAAGACGGCCGGCAGCGAGCCGGCGTCGGCGGCGCTGGCACGCGATCCGGCGCGCGCGGAGGTCGCAATGACCGCCGCCAGGTATGCGGCTAGCCCCGCGCGCCCGAGGCGCCTGACGGGCTCGGGCGCCGCCACGGCCGCGAGCACGGCGATGGCGAGGGCGGGTGCGAAGAGCTGGCGCCGCTCGAGGCTTGAGGGGTGGCGCGCGGCGGTCTTCGCCCTGTAGTTGCCGTAGCGCCAGTACTGGCGCGCCAGGCCGCGAAGGCTGTTGCGCGGGACGTAGCGGGCGGCGAGCTCCGGCAGCGAGACGATCCGGCCGCCGGCGTCGAGCACGCGCGCCGCGAGCTCGGAGTCCTGGTTGATCGCCCAGTCCTCGTCCCACCCGCCCTGCTCCTCGACCGTCGAGCGGAGCCAGAGGCCGGCGAACACGCCGGTGTCGAGCTCACGTTCGCCGCTGTTGCGGCCGCTTTCCGAGTCCGCCCCCCAGCGGGCCGAGCCGCCGGTTCCGAGCCACGTGTTCAGGGCGAGCGCCACGCGCCGCGACCAGGCGTCGGTGCCGAAGGGCACCTGCGGGCCCGCCACCCAGACCACGTCGCCCTTCCTCAGCCGTTCCACGCCGCGCGCGATGTAGTCCTCCGGGTAGAACGTGTGCGCGTCCATCCGGACCAGGTAGTCGCCGCGCGCGTGCCGGAGGCCTACGTTCAGCCCCGCGGTCGAGGTGCGGCCGGGGTTGTCGAAGACGCGTATGCGCGGATCCGACTTCGCGAGCTCCTCGAGGATCTCCTTGGTGCGGTCCTCGGAGCGGCCGTCCATGAACAGGAATTCGACCTCGCCGTCGAAGCGCTGCGCCTGCATCGCCGTGACCGTGTCGCTGATGTGGCGTTCCTCGTTCAGCACGGGCGTCAGCACGCTCGCGTCCACGTGGGCCGGCCCGTCGCTGTTCGCGGATCCCTCCATGCTCGATCTGTCGGCAAGATAGGCGCGCAGCTACACGCGCCCGGCGATGCCGCTTGGTAATTCGCGGGTTGCGGCTGTAATCCTCAAGGCGCGCCCTGCCGATGTAGACCGGGTCCATGTCCGGCCGCTACGACCCCTCCGAGCGCCGATCCCCGGGGATTGTCGGCGAATCTGCTTACCATGGGGCGTCCATGGCTACCTCCGAGGCCAACGGTCGCTCGGCGGAATGGCTGCGGCCGCGGGTCGAGCAGCAGGGCCTTCAGCGCTACGTCAGCACCATTCGCGAGCGCTGGATCCTGATCGTCTCGCTCACGCTGCTGACCACGCTCGCGGCGGTCGCGTACATCCTGATCGCGCCGAAGAAGTACACGGCCTCGACCGACGTCCTCGTGTCGCCGGTCTCGAACTCCGACACGGCGCTCTCGAGCCTCCCGCTGATCAAGGAGACGAGCGACCCGACGCGCGACGTGGAGACGGCCGCGCGGCTGATCGTCAACCGCCAGGTGGCCCTGCGCGTCAAGCACGACCTCGGCCTGTCCGGGGGACCGAACTCGATCGCCAGCCACGTGAACGCCCAGCCGGTGGCGCAGAGCAACATCGTCACGATCACCGCCGAGGCCGGCTCGGCGAAGCTCGCCCAGCAGCTCGCGAACGGGTTCGCGCGCGGCGTGATCGAGGTACAGACCGACCAGTTCCACTCGGCGATCGACTCGACGATCGCCGCCCTTGCGACGCGCGTGCGGGCCATGTCGCCCGCCCAGCGGGCGGCCAGCGTCGGCCCGGACTCGCTCCCCGCCCAGCTCGCCCGGCTTCAGGCCCTGCGCTCCCAGCCCGATCCGACGCTGCGCATCGAGACCACGGCGGCGGTCCCCAAGACTCCGTCCTCGCCGAAGAAGAAGCTGAGCCTGATCGCCGGCGTCCTCGCCGGGCTGATCCTCGGGACCGGCAGCGCGTTCGCGCTCCAGGTGCTCGACCCGCGCCTGCGGCGCGAGGAGCAGCTCCGCGGCCTCTACAGCCTGCCGATCCTCGGCCGGATCCCGCGCGACACGCGCCGCGGTGACGATCGCGCGCTGGCGCCCGAGCGGCTCTCGCCGTCAACGCTCGAGGCCTACCGAACGCTCAGAGCCATCCTCGCCGCGTCGCGCGTCGGCGTGACCGGCGCTCCGGCCGTGCTGGTCACGAGCCCGTCGCCGTCCGAGGGCAAGTCGACCACCGCGATCAACCTGGCGTCTTCGCTCGCGCTCGCCGGCAACAGCGTGATCCTGATCGAGGCCGACCTGCGCCGCCCGAGCATTGGCGAGGCTCTTGGCGCAACGGGGGAGAACGGCACCGGCTCGGTGCTGCTCGGCATGGCGACCCTCGAGGACTCGCTCGTCGAGACCAAGGCGTACGGCCGCTACCTGCGCCTCCTCCTCGCCGATACCAGCGGCGCCGCCAGCGGCTTCATGGCGGACCAGCTCTTCCTACCCGCGGCGCGCAACCTGGTCGCCGACAGCAAGCGGCTTGCCGACTACGTGATCGTCGACTCGCCGCCGCTCAGCGAGGTGATCGACGCCCTGCCGCTCGCCCAGCAGGTCGACGAGGTGCTGGTGGTGGTCCGGCTCGGGAAGACCCAGCTCACGAAGCTGCAAAACCTCGGCGAGCTGCTCGCCACGCACGACCTCCAGCCCGTCGGTTTCGCGGTGGTGGGCGTGCCGCCGACAGGCGAGGGCTACTACTACACGGCCGCGGCGCCGACGCCCGGCGAGCGCCGCGCCCGCGCCGCCGAGGGCGCCGCCTCCCAGACCTGATCCCATAGCCGTGGTCGCCCGGCTCGACCTCGGACAGCGGATGTGGTGGGCGCTGGTCGCCGCCCTGGCGGTCGCGCTCGGTCTCTCCGCGGGTGTCGACGCAAAGATCGCGATAGCTGCCGCGGTCGGGCTTGCATTCGTCGTCCTCGTCTTCAGCGACCTCACCGCGGGGCTGTGCCTGTTCGCGGTGATCGCCTTCCTCGACGTCCTGCCGCACCTCGGTGGCTCGGCGCTCAGCTTCTCGAAGATCGTCGGCTTCCTGCTCGCGGCCTCCTGGCTTGCCAAGGTCTCGACGGCCCAGGGCACGCAGAACGACTTCCTGCGCGACCACCCGGCCTTCACGTACGTGCTGGCGGCGTCGGTTGGATTCGCGCTGCTGAGCCTCACATGGGCCGAGAAGGCCGGCGCCGGCACCACGCCGCTACTGCGCTACGTGCTTAACGTGATCCTCTTCTTGATCGTCTACACGGCGGTCCGCACGGCGCGCGACTTCAAGTGGACGATCGGAGCGTACGTGACCGGCTCGGTCCTGGCGGCCGGGTACGGGTTCCTGTCGCCGCCTGAGACGCTCAACTACTACGACGTGAGCCGGGTGACAGGCACGCTCGGCGACCCCAACCAGCTCGCGGCGGTGCTGGTGGGCGGCACCGTGCTGGCTGCGGTGCTGACCGCGGCGCTCAAGGGGTCGCCGCTGCTGCGGCTCGCCTGCGCGGGCGCGACCGTGCTGTGCGCCGCCGGCATCTTCCTGACGCTGTCGCGCGGGGGGCTCGTGGCGCTCGGGTTCGCGCTGGTAACGGCGATCGTCATCGGAGGGCGCTGGCGCGTCCAGGCCGTTGGGCTGGCGGCGGTGCTGGCGATGGGCGCGTTCGTCTACTTCGGGTTCCTCGCGTCGCACGACGAGCTCAGCCGCGTGACCTCGTTCGGAAACGGGACCGGGCGCACCGACATCTGGACGGTCGGCTGGCGGATGGTGGAGGCGCACCCTGTGAGGGGAGTAGGCATCGGCAACTACACGACCTCCTCGATCCACTACCTGCTTCAGCCGGGCCCGCTGCAGCGCGACGAGTTCATCGTCGACACGCCGAAGGTCGCTCACAACACCTACCTCCAGGTGCTGGCGGAGCTCGGCGTGATCGGGGAGGTCCTGTTCCTCTCGATCGTCGGCTTCTCGCTGTTGTGCGTCCTCCGCGCCGCGCGGATCTTCGAGCGGTTGAAGGACACGACGATGGAGCTCCTGTCGCGCGGGATGCTGGTGGCGCTCGCGGGCGTCCTCGCCGCCGACTTCTTCATCTCCGACCAGTTCAGCAAGCAGCTGTGGCTGCTGCTGGGGCTCGGCCCGGCCCTGCTCGCCATCGCGCATGCGAGCGAGCGGGGGGTGGGCGTGCTCCGGCCCTCTCGACGCTAGGCCGGCCGCCGGGGGCCCTGGCCGCCTGGTTGGCCCCTCGGGGTGTGCGCGTGGTTCGTCAAGTGTCCCGATTGGCGACGAAGGGGTGGGTTGTTACGTACGTGGCGGTCTTGTAACGCCACGTTCGCCTAATTGGATACACCTCCAGAGTGAGAGTCCAATCTGGGTACCTATAGGTACTCAAAACGGACCCTCACTTTCGGTGG
>VAXR01000186.1 GCA_005885165.1 Actinomycetota bacterium | reverse complement strand
GAGCAGGCCGACGGCCAGCGGGCCCCTGGCCTGATTGAGCGAAACGGCCCTCCGGGCGTGACGTAGGGCGTCGCCCGGGTGCTCGAGGCGCAGCTCGACGGTTCCGAGCCAGCCCGCGATGCCGCCCTGGCGAACCGCGACCTCTTCCTCTCCGAGGCGGTCGAACAGCGCCGCCGCCTCCGATACTGCTCGGTCGGCCTCGCCGGGATGTCCCAGGCCGAGCTCCGCCATCGCGAGCGCACTGAGCGCGCCGACGCGAACCATGTCCGCCGGGTCCGCAGCGAGCGCCGCGCGCGCCCATCTGCCCACCGCCCGCCAGTCGGCGTCGGGGATGCAGCTGATCGCGAGCACCCGCTTGAGCTCAGCCGCTTCGCGGGACTCCTGGTCGGGCAGGGCGGCCAGCTCGTCGAGTAGCAGCTCGCGCGCGCGGTCCTGGTCGCGCGGCGCCAGTCGCAGGTAGGCCCGCAGCGCCTCGCGGTTGCCCTCGACATCCCCCGACACCCCGAGCGCCGCAGCGCGCTGGACCATGAGCCGGAGGCGACGCTCGAGCTGATCCGGCCGCTCCGGGATCAATCGCAGCGCGGCGGCGAACCACTCTGCCGCGCTGTCGGGCGCGCGCGAGGCGGCCTCCTCGGCCGCCGCCGTTAGCAGGGCGATTGCCTGCTCGTCCCCGACGGGAGCGGAGCGCTCGACGTGGTGGGCGCGAGCCATCGCGGGCGCGCCCCGCTCGGCGAGCGCGGCCGCGGCGCGTGCGTGCGCGGCGAGCCGCCATCCGGCGCCGGCCGACTCGTAGACGGCCCTGCGGACGATCGGGTGCCGGAAGCGAAAACGCCGCGGCTCCTCGAGCGGCCGCACGAGGTCCTCGGCGACCAGCGCGTCCAGCGCGGCGAGGGCATCGCTCTCCGGCAGCTCCGCGATCTCGGCGGCCAGATCCGGCTCGATCGGCTCCCCGGCCACCGCCGCGGCGTGGAGCAGGGTTCGCGCGGCCTCCGGCAGGGCGTCGATCTCCTGCTGGATGACCGTGCTCACGACCGGTGGAATCGCCGTGGCGGCATCCCCGGCCCGGCCGGCGGGGAGCTCCGACGTCCGCTTGGCGGTGGCGGCGAGCCGTTCGAGGTAGAACGGATTGCCGCCGCTCTCACGGAAGACCGACTCCCGGACCGCCGGAGCGAGCTCGTCTCCGATCAGCTCGCCGGCCTCCGCCTCGGATAGGGGAGCGAGATCGAGCCGGCGTCCAAGCCCGTGGCGCTCCGCCTCCTCGAGCGCGGTGAGGAGCCGCGGCTCGGTCTGCGCGGCGCGCGACGCGCAGAGCAGGAGCACGCGGCCCTCCGGTCCGCGGTGGAGCAGGTGACAGACGAAGTCGATCGAGGCCGCGTCGGCCCAATGCAGGTCGTCGAGCGCGAGCACGAGCGGCGTGTCCTCCCCGATGCGCGCGAGCAGCAGCCGCAGGGCGCGTAATAGGGGCCGGCCCCCGGCCCGCTGCCGCTTGTCGGCGCCGCCCGCGGAGCCGGACGCGAGCGCGGGGAAGATCGTGCCGAGCACGGTGGCCTCCTCGGCCGCCAGCCCGAGGTCGTCCGCTCCCCGCTCGCCGACGTGCGAATCCAGCGCCTCCGCGAGCACGGCGAAGGGCAGGGTCGACTCGAACTCGGCGGCCCGACCGGACAGCGCCCGGTAGCCGCGCTCCCGTCCGCGCGCCGCGGCCTCGGCGATGAGTGAGGTCTTGCCGATGCCGGGCTCGCCGGCCAGGTAGACCGCGCCGCTCCTGCCCCTGCCGAGCTCGTCCAGCGCACTTTCCAGCGCGGCCAGCTCCGTATCGCGCCCGACGAGACTCGTGATCGACCGATTTTAAGTCCGCGGCCCGGCCGCGGCGGCGGTTTCGGCTACTCCGCTGCCCGGGTGGAGCCGGGATCGAGAACGGTCTCGACGCTCCAGCTCGGGGTGAAGTCGTCGTGTGCCCGGAGCACGTCCAAGAGCGTGCGGACGACCTCGGGGTCGAACTGCGTGCCGCTGCCCCGCCGGAGCTCGTCGATCGCCGCCGATTTCATCATCGCCCGGCTGTAGGGGCGGTCGCTCGTCATGGCGTCGTACGCGTCGGTGGCGTGAAGGATCCGTGCCTCCAGGCTGATGTCGTCGCCGGTGAGGCCGTTCGGATAGCCCGTGCCGTCGACCCGCTCGTGGTGCTCGAGCACGAAGCGGGCGACCCCGCCCCAGCCGGCTGCGCGCAGTAGCTCGGCGCCCACGACGGAATGCGACCGCACGACGTTCATCTCCTCGTCGTCGAGGGCCGCGGGCTTGTTCAGGATCGCGTCCGGGACCGCGAGCTTGCCGACGTCGTGGAGGCCGCCCGCGGTCCGAAGGTCAGCGAGGCGGTCCCCATCTATGCCGAGCCGCCGGCCCACCTCGACCGCGAGGGCGGCGACGTGCGCCGAATGCGTGACCGTGTTCGGATCCTTCGCGCGGAGGAGGTCGAGCAGATTGGTGCGTGCGGCGGTCGGGTTCTCGCGCCCGGCCTCGGCCGCGGCGGCGGCCGCTCCGACAACGCGGTCCTTGCCGGCGTGCTTGGCTGCGTAGAGGGCGGCGTCGGCGCGCTCGAGCAGGGAATCGCGGTCGCGGGCGTCGTCCGGCCACGAGGCGAGGCCGACGCTCACCCGCAGCGGCAGCAGGAACGCCGTCCGGGCGACCTCCGCGCGGATCCGCTCCGCGACCTTGACCGCATTGTCCGCCACGAGCCCCGGCATCACGACCGCGAACTCCTCGCCACCGACGCGGAAGACGGCATCCTGTTCCCGGACGCTGCAGCGAAGCGCCTCGGCGACCCGCCGCAGAGCCTCGTCGCCCACGGGGTGCCCGTGGAGGTCGTTGACCAGCTTGAAGTCGTCGATGTCGATCGAGGCGAGCGTGAACGTCCCCGCGCCTCGCTCCAGCTGGATCTCGAGTGCCTCGTGGAAGGCGCGGTGGCCGAGCAGGCCGGTGAGGTTGTCGAAGCGCGCCTGGTGCGCCATCGTCTCGATCAAGCGTGCGTTGTCGAGGGCCGTGGCGGTCTGCGCGACCACGCCGGCGAGCAGGCTGCGCAGGGCGGGCGTCGCCTCGAGCCGCTCGGGTCCCTCGGTCACGCTGACGTTGAGCACGCCGTAGAAGCGGTCGTTGGTCGCGATCGGAACCACGACGAGGGCGACCGCTCCGGTCCGCTCCATCATCGTCCTGATGAACTCGTCTGGCGTGTCGTCCTCGAAGAAGAGCGGCTCGGCGGTTGGGTTATCGAGGAGCTGCTGCAGACGCTCGGTGTCGGACGGGCGAATGCGCACCGTCCGGATCAGCTCGTCGGGCTCGCCGGTGAAGCCGGTAGCCGCGCGGCAGACGAGCGCCTCGTCCTGCTCCTCCCACAGGAAGGCGACCACGCGGTCGCAGTCGACCACCACGGGCACGGTGTCCGCCAGCCGCTCGGCCACCTCCTCGCGCGTGCTGGCGACCGCCACCGCGCGGGAGAGCTCGAGCAGCGCGCGCGACTGCTCGTCGCGGCGGCGCGCCTCGTCGAAGGCCGTTGCCGTGTCGAGCACGGTCGCGGCAAAGCGCGCGTAGACGTCGAGAAGCTCGCGCTCGTAGGGGAAGAACGCGCCGGCCGGCGACGCGGCCATCAGGCGTCCGTAGTGGCGCTTGGTCGAGGCGACGTTCGCGACCAGCCGTCCCTTCTGCGAGCCCTCGTCGCTGTCCGATAGCAGCGCGCGGGCGACCTCCTCGGGGTCCTCGTCGACGAACCCCCGGTGGTGGACATGGAGATTATGGTGAGGGCCGGTGTGCACCGCGAGCAGGTACTTGGGCGCGCGAACCGCCGTCGCGGCGCGATCCGTGATGCGCGCGAGCGCCACGAGCTGGCTCTCGAGCGCCGTGACGAGCTCCTGCGGGTCCGCCGCGCTCGCCGCCCGATCGGCGTCCCAGGCGATCTCGTAGATGCACTCCTCGTCGCCGCGCGACTGGCAGCTCGTCTCCTCCACGTCGGCGGGCGGGAGCCCGAAGAGCGCCGGGGGCTGCGAGAGCAGGCCGCCCGTCCAATCGCAGAGGACGGGATCGCGCTCGTACCCGGGCCGTGCCTTCACGTGCACGACCGCCCGGCCGGGCGCGACCTCGCGTGGGATCAGCTCGGTGATCGTGCTGAACTTCGTCACGCCCACCGTCAGCTGCTCGTAGACGGCCTCGGGGGACCCGAGCGAGCGGAGCAGGGTGGCAACTGGTGTGCCGGCATGCTGGCGCACGCTCTCCTCGCCGACCCTGCGGCCGACTGCGGGATCATCCGTCACCTCGGCTGCGGCCTTCAAGAGCGCCACCGCCTCGTCGAGCCAGATCCAGTGGCTCACGTCCTCCAGGTAGGCGGCGTCGTACTCGACGCCGGCCAGCCGGAGTACCTGGTCTACGGCCTCCTCGCCGAGCGTCGTACGGACGTAGCGAACCAGCGTGCTCGCCATCGAGCACGAGAGCTGGCCGATCGCCGGACCGCTAGCGGAGCCGTCTGCGGATGCGCCTTCCACCGCACATGCATCGGCCATTCGTCCAGGATCTTTACCCCCGGAGGGGTATGGGGATCAGTTCCGTCGTCGTCGGCTGCATGCAGCCGGGTCCGTTTGGGCAACGGAGAGAAGGGGGTGGGCCGTTACGTCGGTTGCACACCCGTAACGGTCTGTTCGCTCGAACGCGTCTTGCGGAAGCGCGAGTGCGAGGAACGGTGTGGCTGTCGCGGCCGGGCGGGGAGCGGACGGTAAGGAACCCAGTGGGAGACGACTCGAGCGGCTCTCAGCCGGCTTCCGAGTAGGCGGGCTCCGCGGAAGACGGGACGCCCTCGTGGGCGGCCCGAGGGCTCTCCGGCTTGAGAACCCTGACAGCCACCACGAGGGCGCCCACGACCAGCCCAAGACCGACCAGGAACGCGAGGTGATAGCCGCTCGTCAGGGCGGAGGCCAGACGGTGGCCGCTGTGGATGAGATGGTTGCTGTGACTGGCGGACAGGGTCGCGAGGACCGCCAGCCCGAGCGCGCCCCCGACCTGCATCGTGGTGTTGACGAGACCGGACGCGAGGCCTGCGTCCTCCTGCGTGGCGCCCGACATCGCGAGGTTCATGAGGGCGGGGAATGCGACGCCGACGCCGAACCCGATCAGCACCATCGCCGGAAGGACGTCGCGGACGTACATGCCGTGCACCGGCGCCCGCGTGAACAGCCCGAGCCCGACCGCTATCAGCACCACACCGGGGATCAGCGTCGCCCGCGGGCCAAAGCGCATCACGAACCGCTCGGAGTAGCGCAGGGAGAGGACGCCCATGACGATCGTCGCGGGCAGGAAGGCAAGCCCGATCTGGAGGGCGTCGTAGCCCTGAACGCGCTGCAGGTAGAGCGATCCGAGGAAGAACATCCCGAACATCCCGGCGACCAGCAGCGCCTGGATCACGTTCGCGCCCGACACGTTGCGGGAGCGGAAGATGCGCAGCGGGATCAGCGGGTTGCGGGCGGTCGCCTCGCGGGCCACGAACGCGACGAGCAGGGCGAGCGAGACAGCCCCGAGGCCGAGCGCGCGCCCGGAGCCCCAGCCGTACTCGGCTGCCGGCTTGACGATCGTGTAGACGCCGAGCATCAGCGAGGTCGTGATCAGCACCGCGCCCGGCACGTCGGCGCCTCCGCCGAAGCCGATCCCGCGCTCCTTGCCCAGCAGTCGCGCGGCGAGCGCTCCCGTCGCGATCCCGATCGGGATGTTCACGAAGAAGATCCAGTGCCAGTTGATCGCCTGGGTGATGACGCCGCCCACGAGCAGGCCGATCGACCCGCCCGCGGAGGCGACGAAGCCGTAGACGCCGATGGCCTTCGCCTGCTCCCGCGGCTCGGGGAACATCGTCACGATCATCCCGAGGATCACGGCCGAGGTCATCGCCCCGCCGATCCCCTGGACGAAGCGGGCGGCCACCAAGAGCTCCTCGCTCTGCGCCGCGCCGCAGGCGAGCGACGCCACCGTGAACAGCGCCAGTCCGCCGAACGCGATCAGGTAGGCGTTCATGACCCAGGCCAGGCTGGACTGGGAGAACCCGAGATCCCTCTGGATCGAGGGGAGCGCCACGTTCACCACGGTGGCGTCGAGCACGATCATCAGCATCCCGGCGCACAGCACGACGAGAGCGATCCAGCGGGAGCGGTCGCTCGGCGCGTTCCGCGCTTCGGATGCGGCGGTCTCGACGTCGGTGGTCACGGTTCGGTTCCTTTCGGTCGTCTGCGGGGCGGCTTGCCCTGCTTTCGACTAGAGACCGGACCCGGCCCCGAAACTCATCGCTACGCCAGGATCGACCGAGAGCGCGCGAGCCCGTACTTCTCCCAGCGTAGAGGACGGCGTGCCGGGCTCTGTGACCGAAGCGTGAAACGATCCGCCCGCAGGATTTTCCTAACCGCTCAGGGGGAATAAATTAAGCCCACGGACCGGGGAGGGCAGGTTGACCGAACAGCGGCGATTCCGCAGGCTGGGGCGTAGGGACACCTCCCCGCACGGGTCCGCTCCCACCCAGGCGTTCCCGCGGGAGAGCGAGGAGCGCTACCGCACCATCGTCGAAACGGCGCGCGAGGGCATCTGGATGGTGGATGCGGACGGCGCCACCACCTTCGTAAACGGCCGCGTCGCGGAGATGCTCGGGCGCGAGCCTTCCGAGATCGTCGGCCGGCCCCTCTCGGACTTCATGGACTCACGCCAGGCCGCGGAGTCGAGCGCTCGACTTGCGGCGGTGCGCCGCGGCGAGTCCGTCCAGGGCGAGGCCCGGCTCGTCCGGAAGGACGGCAGCGAGCTCGTCGCCGCCGTTAGCTGCAGCCCGCTGCACGACGAGGACGGCGACTACGCCGGGGCCGTCGGAATGCTCACCGACATCACCGAGCGCCAAAAGCTCGAGGCGCAGGTCCATCAGGCCCAGCGGCTGGAGGGGCTGGGCCGCCTTGCCGGCGGGGTCGCCCACGACTTCAACAACCTCCTCGCCGTCATCCTCAACTACGCGAGCTTCGTCGAGCACGCGGTCGAGGACCGACCGGACGTCCGCGCCGACGTCGCCGAGATCCGGCGCGCGGCCGAAGTTGCGGCCTCGGTCACCCAGCGCCTCCTGGTGTTCAGTCGGAGGGACCTGCCCCACACCCGCATTCTCCGCCTGGACCACGCGCTCGCCGACACCGCCCGCGTGCTCGACCGAACAATCGGCGAGGACATCCGCCTCGAGACGGAGGTCGACCGCGACCTGGCGTCGATCATCGCCGACCCCGGGCAGATCGAGCAGCTCCTGCTGAACCTCGTCGTGAACGCGCGAGACGCGATGCCCGGTGGCGGCACGCTGACGATCCGGGTGAGGAACCGCCGGATCGGAGGCGACGCGCCCGACCTGAGGGCGGGCGACTACGTGGCACTGGAGGTCGCGGACACCGGCTGCGGCATGGCGCCGGAGGTCCAGGCGCGCGCGTTCGAGCCGTTCTTCACCACCAAGGCAAAGGAGCAGGGCACCGGCCTGGGTCTGGCGACGGTCTACGGGATCGTCAAGCAGGCCGGCGGCGCGGTGCGGCTCGCCTCGGAGGTCGGCCGCGGCACGACCGTCACCGCGCTGTTTCCCGCTTCGGAGCTTCAGATGGCTGAGGCCGGGCTGCCGGAGACGGCCGCCGCGGAGCCGAGCCGCGGCCATGGCGAGACGGTTCTGGTCGTAGAGGACGACTCGGCGGTCCGCAGGGTCGCCTCGAGGATCCTGTCCGAAACGGGCTACACGGTGCTCGAGGCGGACGGGCCGCTCTCGGCACTCGAGCTACCGGCCGTGCAGCACGGGAAGGTGGACCTCCTCGTGACCGATGCGGTCATGCCCGCGATGTCCGGCAAGGAGCTGGCCGATCGCCTGAGACAGGAGCGGCCGGGGATAGCCGTGCTGTTCATGTCCGGCTACACCGACGAAGTGGTCACGCGGCAGGGCATCTCCGACGACCAGCTCAACTTCATCCAGAAGCCGTTCGGCGCGGACGAGCTGCTCGCGCGCGTCGAGCTGGCGCTGGGCGGGCGCTCCAAGCCCGTGTCCGGCTCGGCCTGACCCAAGTCGCCGGCGCCCTCGGGCGGCGGTGATCCACATCGCGCCCTCGCGCGCATGTTCGGGTCAAAGGGTGGGTCCACTCATCTGGCCCACGACCCGTCCAACTGAAGGAGTACGGATGAAGAGGCTGTCTCTGCTCGCGGTGCTCGCGGCCCTGGTCGCGGGTGCTATCTCGGTCTCGCTCAGCCTCGGCTCGAGCCACCGCGAAGCGCCGAACACCGCGAAGGACCCGACCGCGGACGACACGGACGTCTACGCGTTCAAGGCGGCGGACGCTCCCGGTGCGCTCACCGTCGTCGCCAACTGGATCCCGTTCGAGGATCCCGCCGGGGGGCCGAACTTCTACAACTTCGACCCGAGGGCGCACTACTACATCAACGTCGACAACACGGGCGACGGCAGGAAGGACGTCCGTTACGAGTTCAAGTTCAGGACGAAGGTCGTGAACACGAACTCGTTCGCGTTCGCGACGCCCGCGGTGCACTCGCTGCACGATCCGCACCTGAACGTGCAGCAGTACTACTCGGTAACCCGCGAGGTGTACCGCCACGGCAGGCTCCGCAGCGAGCACGTGATCGCGCACCACGTGCCGACCGTGCCGGCGAACATCGGGCCGAAGACGATGCCCGACTACCACTCGCTGGCGCTGCAGGGCGTGCACTCGCTGATCGGCGGCGGCAAAGTGTTCGCGGGTCAGCGCGACGACCCGTTCTTCGTCGACCTGGGGACCACGTTCGACTCGATCCACTTCCGGGTCGGCACCGGTAACCAGGGCGGCGGCAAGGACGACCTGGCGGGCTACAACGTCAACTCGATCGTCCTCCAGGTGCCCGAATCGAAGGTGACGCGGAACCGCACGTCCGTCTCCGGGCCGCACGCGGCGAACGCCGTCGTGGGCGTCTGGTCGTCGACCGAGCGGCGCAAGCTGCAGGTGACGACCGGCGGCGCCGGCGGACGGGGCCCCTGGGTCCAGGTCAGCCGGCTCGGCAACCCGCTCGTCAACGAGGTCGTGATCCCGCTCGGGAAGAAGGACATGTTCAACAGGACCACGCCGGACAAGGACCTGCAGAACTACGGGACGTACGTCCTGAACCCGGAGCTCGCGAAGCTCATGAACGCGCTGTTCGGTGTGGGCGCGCCCGAGCACAACCGGACGGACATCGTCCAGGCGCTGCTCACCGGGATCCCGGGCCTGACGCAGATCGGCAAGCACCCGGCGGTCGCCGACACGCTGAAGATCAACCTCGGCGTGGCGCCGAACCCGAGCCCGAACCGGTTCGGAGTCCTGGCGGGCGACAACCAGGGCTTCCCGAACGGGCGCCGGCTGGGTGACGACGTCGTCGACATCTCGCTGCGCGTCGTCGGCGGGTTCCTGAAGGGGCACAAGCTCCCGCTCGGAGACGGGGTCGATCAGAACGACGAGCCGTTCCTGACCTCGTTCCCGTACGTGGCCGAGCCGCGTTCGGGCTTCGACTCGGAGCTCAAGCGGAACGAGCCGGGGCACCCCCCGACTCCCCCGCAGCCCTAGCAACGGAGGAGGGGCCGCCACTGGCCGGCGGCCCCTCCCTCCCTCGCCGAGCAAAGGACCTGAGACATGACGATCACGCGAACGAACCTGATGGGACTGGCGGCGGTCGCCGCGGCGTTCCTGGCGGCGCTCGCGCTGTTCGGCGTCCTCAACCGCTCGCACCCTGCTGTCGGCGGATCGGCGGGCCCGGATCCGTCGCCGGGAGACGTGCGCTCCACGGACGCCCGCATCGCCAGCCTTCAGTCCGAGATCCGCGCCCAGCCCTCCGACGTCGGGTCGTACGCGCTCCTCGCCGACGCGTACCTGCAGAAGGTCCGCGAGACCGGCGACGCGGGCTTCTACACGCGGGCCGCCGGGGTGCTCGCGGCGGCGCACCGGCGCGCTCCCCGCGAGTCCGCCGTCGCCACCGGGCTCGGCACCCTCGCGCTCGCCCGTCACGACTTCCGGGCGGCGCTCACATGGGGCATGACGGCGCACGGGCTCGCGCGTGAGGTCGTGCGCCCATACGGCGTGATTGTCGACGCCCAGGTCGAGCTCGGCCGCTACGGCGCCGCCGCCAGGACGCTCCAGCGCATGGTCGACCTCAAGCCGAACCTCGCCTCCTACGCGCGCGTGTCCTACCTGCGCGAGCTGCACGGCGACCTGGCCGGCGCCCTCGCCGCCATGCAGGACGCCGTGGCCGCCGGCGGAGACGAGCCCGAGAACGTCGCCTACGTCCAGTCGCTCCTCGGTGACCTCCAGTTCCAGCGCGGCGATCTCGCCGCGGCCAGGGTTGCCTACGGCCGCGCCGCCTACGAGTTCCCCGGCTACGCGCCGGCGAACGCGGGGCTGGCGCGCGTCGACGCGGCCCGCGGTCGGCTCGGGCCGGCGATCGCACGGCTCCGGGGCGTTGTCGAACCCTGCCCCAGTACGTAATCGCGCTGGGCGAGGACGAGCTCGCGGCGGGCCGCGGCGCCGTCGCCAAGCGGGACCTCGCCCTCGTCGGCGTCGAGCGGCGGCTGCTCCAGGCGGCCGGCGTGAACACGGACGCCGAAATCGCGCTCTTCGAGGCGGACCACGGGTCCCCGCAGCGCGCGGTGACGCTTGCGCGTCGTGCCTACGCCGCGGCCCCGAGCGTGCGCTCGGCCGACGCGCTCGGCTGGGCGCTCACGGCTGCGGGGCATCCCGCCGACGGACTCGCGTACGCGCGGCGCGCGCTGCGGCTCGGATCGCGCGATCCGTTGTTCCTCTACCACGCGGGGATGGCGGCGAGGGCCGCGGGCGCGTACGCCGCGGCGCGGACGTACCTCGCCCGCGCGCTGTCGCTCAACCCGCGCTTCTCGCCGCTGTACGCGCCGCGCGCGGCACGGGCGCTGAGGTCGCTTCCATGAGACGCGTGCTAGTGGGCGCCGCCTTGGCGCTGGCGCTGATCGCGGTCCTCGCGCCCGCCGCGGGCGCCCATCCGCTCGGCAACTTCACGATCAACCACCTCGACCGCGTGCGGATCTCGAGCGATCGCGTCGACGTCCACTACATCCTGGACCAGGCGGAGATCCCGACCTTCCAGGAGCGCGGCCTTCCGCCGAGGGCGGTGCTCGCCCGCAAGCGCGCGGAGGTCGCGCGCGGACTTCGCCTGGTGGTCGACGGAAATCCGGTCCCGCTCACGCTCCTGCCGGGCGGAGCGATCACCTACCCGCCCGGCCAGGGCGGGCTGAAGCTGACGCGGGTCGAGCTCGACCTCACCGCGAAGGTCCGGGCCGTCCGCGGCGTGGATCTCCACGACGCAACGTTCGCCGACCGGATCGGGTGGAGGGAGATCGTCGTCCAACCCGGCCTCGGCACCGCGGTGCGCTCCACCGTGCCCGCCGGCGATGTGACCGACGGCCTCCGCCACTACCCGCAGGATCTCCTCAGGAGCCCGCTCGACCAGCGGACCGCGCGCTTCTCGGTGCGTCCGGGCGACGGCTCCCTCGTCGCCCCGCACGCGATCGGCGGGGAGGCGACCGGCGGCGGCCACCCGTCGGGCGACGGGTTCGCGTCCGTCTTCGCCAACGCGGCATCGGGCAAGGGGGTGCTCGCGCTCCTGCTGCTCGCTGCGCTCGGCTGGGGGGCGCTCCACGCGCTCTCGCCTGGTCACGGCAAGGCGATGGTGGCCGCCTACCTCGCGGGGACGCGCGGAACCGCGAGGCACGCGGCGGCGCTCGGCGCGACCGTCACGATCACCCACACGATCGGCGTGTTCGCGCTCGGGTTCGTGACACTCGCGCTGTCGCAGTACGTCCTACCCGAGCAGCTCTACCCGTGGCTGACGCTCGCCTCGGGCCTGCTCGTGGTGATCGTCGGCCTGGGCGTGATGCGCTCGCGGATCCGGTGGGCGCGTGCACGCCGCGCGCACGCCCGGGCGCACGCGCACGGCCACCACCACTCGCACGCCCACGCTCCTCCCGCGGACATCACGTGGCGCTCCCTCATCGGCATGGGCGCATCGGCGGGGCTGATCCCGTGCCCGTCGGCGCTGGTCGTCCTGCTCGCCGCCATCTCGCAGCACCAGGTGGCCCTCGGGCTGCTTCTGATCACGGCGTTCAGCCTCGGGCTCGCCGGCACGATGACCGGCCTCGGCCTGGCGGTCGTCTACGCGCGCCGCGTCACCGCGAGGCTCGACTTCACGAGCCGGCTCGCCACCGCCCTCCCGGCGCTGTCGGCCGTCGTGATCGTCCTGGTTGGCTGCCTCCTCACCGCGAAGGCGGTCGTGCATGTCGCCTGACGGCTCGCGCTGGGCTCGCATCAAGGCCGCGCTAACCCCGCAGGAATGGCGGCGCGCCTGCTGGCTCGCGGCGGCGGTCCTCGGCCTGCACGTGATCGGCTTCGTCACGCTGCTCGCGTTCGTCGTGCCCCAGCACTTCAGCCTCGGCAGGCAGGGGGTGTTCGGGCTCGGGCTCGGCATCACCGCGTACACGCTCGGGCTGAGGCACGCGTTCGACGCCGATCACATCGCCGCGATCGACAACACGACCAGGAAGCTGATGGCCGAAGGCAAGCGCCCGCTCGGCGTCGGCTTCTTCTTCTCGCTTGGCCACTCCACGGTCGTCTTCGCGCTGGCGTTCCTGTTCTCGATCGGCATCCGCTCGCTGGGCGGCCAGGTCGCGAACGGCGGCTCGACCCTGCACAGCGTCGGCGGCCTGATCGGCACGGGCGTTTCGGGAGCGTTCCTCTACGTCATCGCGATCCTCAACCTGCTGATCCTCGTGAGCATCGTCAAGGTGTTCCGGCGGATGCGCCGCGGGGAGTACGACGAGCGGGAGCTCGAGCACCAGCTGAACTCGCGCGGCCTAATGAGCCGCTTCTACGGCCGCTTCACGCGAAGAATCAGGGAGTCCTGGCAGATGTATCCGGTGGGCGTCCTCTTCGGCCTCGGCTTCGACA
>VAXR01000185.1 GCA_005885165.1 Actinomycetota bacterium | reverse complement strand
GAGAGCGGCGAGCTCGCGGATGATCTCGATCCGGACGCTGTCGGGCGCGTGATGCTCGCGCTCTTCCAGGGCTTCATTCTTCAGCAGGCCTGGGAGCCGGGCGCCGACGTGACCGCCTTCCTCGAGACGGCTGAGCTGATGGTCGACGCGCTGGCGCGCGAGCGCGTGGCGGAATGACCCGCCGCGCCGCACTCGCAACCGCGCTGGCGTGCTCGGTGGGCGCGCCGCTCACCGCAGCGGCTCCAGCGGACGCCGGCATGCAGACGCTCCGGTCCTCCTGCGCCCGCCAGGACGCGGCCGACGGGAGCCTCGCGAACGGCGTGCGGCTGCCGATCGTCTTCTGCGACGACGGCGTTCCCCATGCGGGCGGCACCACGCCGAACACGGGCGCCGTCGACGCGCTGCCCGTTCCCGAGCGCTACGACGGCTACGCCGGCCTGCCGCGGAAGGCACCGCCGGAGCCGGGCAGCGGCGCCGACAGCGCCGGGTACCTCGGCCTCGACGCCGACGTCACGCTCCCGGCGCGATCGCTCTGGCCGCCGCCGCGCGGCGGCTACCCGCTGATCGTCCTGGTGCACACCTGCTGCAGTGGCGACAAGCGGAACTTCGAAGCGAAGACGGTCGACGCCTCGGGCGAGCTCTGGCACTACAACAGCGCCTGGTTCGCGGCGCGGGGCTACGTCGTCCTCACCTACACCTCGCGGGGCTTCGTGAACGGGTCGGGCGACGGCTCGACCGGCCAGATGCAACTCGACTCCCGGCGCTACGAGGTGAACGACTTCCAGGACCTCGCCTGCCAGGTCGCCGCCCAGCCGGCGTTCCACGTCAACCCGAGCCGCGTCGTGGTCAGCGGCAGCTCATACGGCGGCGGGCTCTCCTGGCTCGCCCTGACCGATCCGGCCTGGGGCTGCGCGACCGCCGGGCATCCGAAGCTGCGAATGCGGCTTGCGGCGGCTGCGCCGAAGTACGGCTGGGGCGACCTCGCCTACTCGCTGATCCCGAACGGGACGCACACGCGCGACGGGCTTCCGCCCACCGATCCCGCACACCCCTCCGACCTGAGCCCCTTCGGCTTCCCGCGCCGGTCCGTGGTCGGCGCTCTCTACGCGACGGGCGTGACCGGCATTCCGCCGGAGTTCGACCACACGACTTTCCCGTCCTCGATCGGGGGCGCTGCGGCCTGCCTGCAGTCGACCGACCCGTACGAGACGAACCCGCTCTGCGCCGGTCTCTTCAGCTCCGTACTCGGGCAGGTGCTGCGCGACAGCTCGCCCTACTACCAGAACGGCTTCTTAGC
Source organism: Actinomycetota bacterium (assembly GCA_005885165.1). Lineage (GTDB taxonomy): Bacteria > Actinomycetota > Thermoleophilia > Solirubrobacterales > Thermoleophilaceae > AC-37. The sequence continues at coordinate 7,693 of VAXR01000185.1, read as the reverse complement.
ACGGGCTCGCTGACGAGCCCCCTGTTCTCGCAGGTTGAGCACCGGGACCTGGTCACGCGGCTGCGCTCCGCGGTTCGCCGGTATCCGGTGCAGGAGTACTACGGCGACGTCGGCGACTTCACGCAGGGAAAGGCCAAGGAGTGGGGCGACCTGTGCGGCGCCGACCGGCACGTCTGCCGGCTCTCCGACTATCCGGGCGGTAATCTGGGCTCGAGACCGCGGCAGCTTCGGCGCGCGGGCATAACCAGCCGGCTCAATCGCTTCATCGATCGGTTCGCGCGCCCGCCCGGCGACCGGCACGCGCCGGTGCCCCGCGACGACGTTACGGTCGCGCTCAAGTCCTGCTCCGCGGCGCCCTCTCCCGGCTTCCCTGCGGACGAGCCCGGGCAGCGGTTCACGGCGCTCCGGTTCGGCCAGCTCGCGCCGAGGACGCTGCGGCTGCACGCCGGCGGCACGCAGGTCACCATGAGCACCGCGGCGCCCAACCCACACGCGGCGAGCTCGGACCCGATCGCTGGCGCGCCCAGCGGGAATCCGTGTCCCGTCGAGAGCTCTTCGGCCGGCCCGGGGGTCGCCACCTACGATTTCGCGCCGCTGGGGCGGAGCGTCACCACGATCGGGCGAAGCCGCGTGCGGGTCCCGTACGCGGGCACCGCGGGCGCTGGACTGGAGTTGAACGCCCGGCTTTACGAGGTGCTCGCCGACGGCAGCGCCGTGATGATCGACCGCGGCGGCATCCGGCTGGTGAAGCAGTCGGGGACCGCGGTCTTCGACCTGAACGGGGGCGCCTGGCGCTTCCGCAAGGGGGATCGGGTGCGGATCGAGCTCGCCCAGGACGACGATCCCTACGTGTCGCGCTCGAGCCGCGCCTCCTCGCTCACGCTCTCGGGCGTCACGCTGTCGTTACCCGTCCGCTGAACCTGCGTCGGGCCGCGAGGTCGTTGTTGGACCAGTTGAGCCGGTCATAGCCGGCATAAGTGGCCCAATTTGCGGCCAGGTCCGGTGGGCGCCTGTGCGATTCCGCACGGGAGCCAGTGACGGCGACCGGACCTCGCACTACTCTGGGCTTCGCCGGCAGCGGACCCGCATCCGACAGGCCGGCCGGCAGGGATCCAGCCCACCCGCAACTCCCCGCGGGGTGCCGGGTTGGAAGAGATCTAGAAGCTTGCCTCCACGAATGGATTAGGCAACAGGCGCATGGCTGCGCCGCACAAGGGCCGCCTCCGGGCGGCCTTCGTGTTTCTCGGGCTCTAGGCCAGGCCCTCGGCCTGGTACTCGCGCAGGAAGCCTTCGAAGAGGCGGCGGTGGCCCTCCTCGTCGCGGAGGATGTTGATGACCATGTCCTGGGTCACCGGATCGCGGCCCTCGCAGAACTCGATGATCCGGTTGTAGTGCTCGATGGCCCCGGACTCGGCCTCGATCACGCCCTTGATCACGTGAACCACGTCGGTCTGGTGATCGGGGGGCTGGAGGTGGCTCTGCTCGGCCGCGAAGTCCTGCGAGCCCGGGACCACGCCATAGAGCTCCTTGATCCGCGCCCCGTACTTCTGGGCGTGGCCGAGCTCCTCCTGGATGTCTTCCTCGAGGCTCTCCTTGATCTCCTGGGCGCGGACCCCGTCCGGATTGATCGAGTTCGCGAGATAGCTCATCACGGTCTCGATCTCCATCCAGTACGCCCGCTCGAGCAGACCGATCAGCTCCTCGCGCTCCTGCGACCTCTCCTCGCTCAGGATTCCGCGTGCCGGTGTCGTCGTAGCCATGTCTTGCTCCTTCCCGGAGCCGTAGCGGTCGAATCGGCGGTCACCCATAAGCCTACGCCCGGCCGTATACCGGGATGGCGGCGCCGCTGGTCGGCGCGGAGTCGTCCGAGACGAGGAAGCGCACCACGCGCGCGATCTCCGCGGGCGGGACCCACTTCGAGTAATCGGCGTCGGGCTGCGACCGCCTGTTCGCGGGGGTGTCGATCACGCTCGGCAGGATTGCGTTGCAGCGAATGCCGTCCTGGCGGTATTCGGAGTCGAGCGCCTTGATGAACGCGAGCACTGCCGCCTTGGCGGTCGAGTAGGCGGCGCCGCCGGGGAATGGCCGGAGCGCCGGGCGGGCGGAGACTCCCACGAAGGCGCCGCCGCCGGCCTCGATCAGCCGCGGCATCGCGGCGCAGGCGAGCAGCAGGCCGGGTCGCAGGTTCAGCCGGAGCATCCGGTCGAAGTCCTCGGGGTCGGCCTCGTGCACCCTCGGCCCGGCGGAGAACCCGCCGACCAGGTTCACGACGGCCCCGAGATCGGCCACGGCGGCGACCGCTCGCTCCGCGCCCTCCGGCTCCATGAGATCGGCCTCGACAAACGCCGGCAGCTCCTTGTCGCCCAGTTCCTGCTCCACCCGCTCGCGCTCGGCCGCGACGAGCCAGGTGGCAGTCACGTCGAAGCCGGCGTCGAGCAGCTCGCGCAGCACCGCCGTCCCGAGCGCGCCCGTCCCGCCGGCCACGAGAACCCCTTGTCCGGCCATGGACGGGGACCCTACGGGAGTCGCCCCGGAGGGGGAGCGTCCGGGCGCCGAATTACCTTGACCCGTCCATGGACGCGATCCCGACACAGACGACCCTCGACGCGGCGAGCGCCACGGCGCCGGGCTGCGCCAAGGTCTTCGTCCGCGACCTGGCCGACGGTGCGCGGGTCGAGTCGCCGTTCGTCGTACGGGACGTGGCCCGCAAACAGAAGCGGAACGGCGAGGCGTTCCTGAAGCTGCAGCTGGGCGACGTGACGGGGGCGATCGAGGGGGTCGTCTGGGAAGAGATCGAGGACGCCGCGGCCGCGGCGAAGCCCGGCGCTGTGGTGGTGGCCACGGGCAGCTTCAGCGTCGATCCCCGCTACGGCGCGTGCCTCACGGTGCGCTCGCTGCGCTCCGCCGCCTCCGGCGAGTACGACCCGGCCGACCTCCTCGACGGCCCGTCCGTGGCCTTCGAGCAGATGGTCGCCGACCTGCGCGCGCTGATCGACACGGTCCAGGACCGCCACCTGCGCGCCCTACTCGACGCGCTGCTGTCCGAGCGCTCGCCGATCTGGGAGCGGTGGCGCGACGCCCCGGCGGCCAAGTACTACCACCAGGCGTACCGCCACGGACTGCTCGAGCACTGCCTGTCCGTAGCGCAAGCGGTCAACGCCGTTTCGGCGGCGTTTCCCGGCATCGACCGCGACCTCGCCGTCACCGGCGCGCTGCTCCACGACATCGGGAAGATCGAGGCGTACGCCATGACCGGCGGCGCGATCGAGCTGAGCGACTCCGGCCGCCTCCAGGGCGAGATCCCGCTCGGCTACTACATCGTTCGCCGGGCGATCGAGGACCTACCGGGCTTCCCGCCCGACCGCGCGGAGGCCGTGCTCCACATCATCCTCTCCCACCACGGCATGCTCGAGCACGGCAGCCCGGTCGTCCCATGCACGCGCGAGGCCACGCTCGTCCACATGATCGACAACCTGGGCGGCCGGCTCGGAAGCTTCGACCGGATCGAAAAGAGCCTCCCGGGCGGCGAGCGCTGGTCGGGGTTCGACAGGGCGCTGGCGGGGCCGGCCTACTTCGCCACGCGCGGACTGGGCGAAGCCGCCTAGCGGCCGAGCCACTTCAACTCCGCAAACAGCGGCAATCGGCTTTCCGGCGCCGCGCGGGGGAGAGCCTTCGCCCCCGCGTTCATTCGTATTCTGGATCGAACGTGGCCAAGGACACCGAGAAGCTCATCCGCCAGCTCTCGCTGATCTCGTTCCTCATGGCGGAGCGGCGTCCGGTCACCGCGCTCGAGATCAAGCAGGAGGTGGAGGGCTACTCGGGCATGAACGACGATGCGTTCGCGCGGCGCTTCTACGCCGACCGCGCGGAGCTCGAGTCGCTGGGGATCGAGCTGAAGGTCGACAAGCCCGCCGAGGGCTACTACGAGGCCGAGAACTACTCGCTCCCGCCCCAGAACTTCTACCTGCCGGCGATCGAGTTCAACGACTCGGAGCTCGGCGCCCTGCGCACCGCGCTGTCGCTCCTGGACGGGGAGTTCGCCTACGCCGAGCCGCTACGGCTCGCCCTTCAGCAGCTCTCGTGGGGCAAGCCGTCCCCGCTCGCCGCCCCGGAGCAGCGGACGGTGGCCCTCGGGGTGACCGCCGCGGCCGGCGGGCGCGAGCTCTCGCAGCGGCTGTCGAAGATCGAGACGGCGATCTTCCGGCGCAAGACGATCGTCTTCGACTACTACACGATGGGCCGCGACGCCGAGGAGCAGCGCAAGGTCGACCCGTACCACCTGCTCTTCCGCGGCGGGCAGTTCTACCTCGTCGGGTACTCGCATGAACGCGGTGACGTTCGGGTGTTCCGCCTCTCCCGGATCCGGGGGAAGGTCGGCTACGCGTCGAAGGCCGAGCACGACTTCCCGCGGCCCGAGGAATTCGATCCGCGCGTCTACGCCACGCGCACCGACTGGCAGCTCGGCGATCCGGTCGCTCCGATCGCATCGACTGGCTGGTGGAGCGCCACTTCGGCCACGCCGGCCGGATCTCAGCCGCGGCCGAAGCTGACGACGCGCCCGACGACGGCGTGGTGTTCGAGACCGAGTACGCCGACTCGCGGCAGGTGGTGTCGTGGGTGCTCGGGCTCGGCGAGCGGGCCAGGATTCTCGGCCCGCCGGAGCTGGCGGAGGAGGCCGCGGAGCGGCTCGCGCTGATCGTCGAGCGCCACGAGAACGCGCTTGAGCCAGCCCCGGCGTCGCGTGCGAAACGTCCCGAGCCGCAGCGCGACCACCCAGACCCCGATAGCAGGCAGGAGGCGCCGATCCGCCCCGAGCGCTTCGCCCGGCTCGTCACGCTGGCCGGGATCCTCATCGACGCCGCGCGCGAGGGCAGCAAGCTCCACGCGCGCGCCGTGCGCGAGAGCCTCCAGCTCACCGATCCCGAGCTCCGCGAGGACATCGACTTGCTGAACGTCGTGAACTTCGGCGGCGGCAGCTACGTGGTGTACGCGGAGGTCCACGGGGACGAGATCGAGGTCGATCCCGAGCCGTACGGGGACAACTTCGCCAAGCCCGCCCGGCTCCTGCCGCTCGAGGCGAAGGCGCTGGTAGCCGCCATCGACCTGCTCGGCGACCACATCCCGGAGGGGTCGCTCGCCTCGGCGCGCGAGAAGATCGTGTCCGCGCTCGGCCGCGACCCGGCCGTCGAGGGCCTGCAGATCACCACCGCAACCGGCGACGACTCGGAGGTCGCGCAGGTCGTGAGCCGCGCGATCGCCGAGCACCGGCTGCTCGAGCTCGAGTACTACAAGGAGAACGAGGACGAGTTCACGAAGCGCAGGGTCGAGCCGTACCAGCTCCTGAACGGCCAGGAGGGCTGGTACGTGCACGCCTTCGATCCCGAGCGCGACGCGCCGCGCAGCTTCCGGCTCGACCGCATCCGCACGGCCACGATCCTCGACGAGGAGTTCGAGCCGCGTCCGGGCATCGAGCCCGACACCCGCGGCTGGCCCCGGACAGGTGAGGTGCCCGCGTCGCGCGCCGCGCGCGTCTGGGTGTCGCCCGAACGCGCCCGCTGGGCGCGCGAGGACCGCCGTGTGGTGGAGGAGCTCCGCGACCGCGCGGTGGTGGTCGAGGTCCACTATGCCGGCGACGACTGGCTCGTCCGCGAGATCCTCAAGGAGGCCGGCGACGCCGTGGTGCTGGAGCCGGACGAGGCGCGCCTCGCCGTGCTGGACGCCGCGCAGGCGCTGGCCGGCGCCGCAGCCGCTTAGTTCCCGGACTGGCGAAATCGGCTCCACCCGGGTAGGGTCCGCGATCGGGGAGGGACCCCGAACACGATTGAGAGGACTCGCAATGCTCTCTCGGCTTCGCGCCCCACTCCTGGTGGGCGCCGCATGTCTCTTCATCCTGGCTGCCGACCCGGCGGCGCATGCCGCGCTCAGCTCGAAGCCGGACACGACTTACGTGACGGACGGGACGGTCAATGGGGTCGCGCGCACCGCGAAGCGGATCTTCATCGCGGGATTCTTCAGCCAGGTGGGGCCAAGGACAGGGCCCTGGGTAACGATTTCGAGGACGAGCGGCAAGTTCGATCCTGCGATGCCGCAGGTTTCGGGTGGAAACGGGGAGGTCGCCGCCATCATCCGAGACGGGGCTGGCGGCTTCTACATCGGCGGAAACTTCACGCACGTCGGCGGGGTGCCGCGCAACGACGTGGCGCACATCCGCGCGAACAAGACGGTGGACCCGAACTGGAACCCGAATGTGAACGTGAACGGTGAGGTCTTTGCGCTCGCGAAGCAGGGCTCGACCATCTACATGGGCGGCGACTTCTCCGGACCGAACTCGGTCAATGGCAACGCGACACGGAATGCCGCGGCGGCGGTGGACGCCACCACCGGGAAGGTCACGAGCTGGGATCCAGACGTAAACGACCAGGTTCTCGCTCTGGCGGTGTCGGGCTCGACCGTGTACGTCGGCGGTTTCTTCAGCACGATCAACGGGGGCGCGGCGGCACGGAACAACGCCGCCGCCGTCGACGCCACCACCGGTACCGACACAGGCTGGAATCCGGACCTCAACAATGAAGTCCGCGCGCTCGCCGTCTCGGGCTCAACCGTCTACCTGGGCGGTGACTTCAGCGGCGCGCACTCAGTCAACGGGCCCGCCGGCCCGACCCGCAACTACGCCGCCGCCGTCGACGCCACAACCGCCAACGACACGGGTTGGAACCCGGACCTCAACAACTCCGTCAATGCGTTGGCGGTATCCGGGTCGACCGTGTACCTCGGCGGCTTGTTCCACGGCGCGCACTCGATCAATGGGCCCACCGGCCCGACGCGCAACTACGCCGCCGCGGTCGACACCACCGCCGGGACCGACAAGGGCTGGAATCCGAACTTCAAGTTCCAGGTGTACACGCTCGCGATCGCCGGCTCGACCGTGTACGTCGGCGGTGACTTCGCCGGTCCGAACTCTGTCAACGGGACACTGACGCGCAACTTCCTCGCTCAGGTCGACGCAACCACCGGCACGGCCACGGGCTGGGATCCAGATCCGAGCTACGACACGCTTGCTGTGGCGGTGTCGGGATCGAAGGTCGCGGCGGGCGGCGATTTCTCGACGCTCCGAGCCCAGCCCCGCAACAACGCGGCGGCGTTGAACACCTCCGACGGAACGGTCTCGGCGTGGAACCCCAACATCAACGGCGTGGTATTCGCGCTCAGACTGGTCGGGTCGACGATCTACCTCGGGGGCTTCTTCCATGGCCCGAACTCGGTCAACGGGAACACGCTGCGCAACAACGCCGCGGCGGTCGACGCCACAACCGGTGCGGTCAAGCCCTGGGACCCGAATGTCAGCAGCTTCGTCCAGGCGCTCGCCGTGTCGGGATCGACCGTCTACCTCGGCGGTGCGTTCAATGGCACGCACTCGATCAACGGGCCGACCGGTCCAACTCGCAACTACGCTGCCGCCGTGGACGCGACCACCGGCACGGACACGGGCTGGGACCCGAACCTCAGCGGGAGGGTCAGCGCCCTGGCTGTGTCAGGGTCGACCGTGTACCTCGGCGGCCTGTTCCACGGCGCGCACTCGATAAACGGGCCCACGGGCCCGACACGGAATTACGCCGCCGCGGTCGACGGCACCACCGCCGCCGACACCGGCTGGAACCCGAACCTGAACAACGTCGTCGGCACAATCGCGGTC
>VAXR01000045.1:24885-26267 GCA_005885165.1 Actinomycetota bacterium | reverse complement strand
CGATGAGCACCACGCGCTCGCTCTCCCCGGCATCGGCCAGGATGGCGTCGGCGTTCGCGTACGCCCGCAGGTAGTGCAGGCCGTCCAGGTCCCCGCCCTCGGCATGCAGCCGCCGCACGTTCGAGCCGGTCGCGAGCAGCGCCTTGTCGAAGCGGACCTCGTCCCGGTTCGACAGCGTCGCCCGGCGCTCCCCGGCATCCAGCTTCATCACGCTCGTGCGCGTCAGGACCTCGACCTCGTCCTTCGCCCACTCCTCGGCCGGCTTGACGTACTGCTCCTCGCGGCTCGTCTTGCCTGCCAGATACTCCTTCGACAGCGCGGGGCGGTAGTACGGCGGGTCAGGCTCGCGGCCGGCCACCAGGATCGACCCGTCGGCGCCCTCCTCGCGGAGCGTCCGCGCGCAGTAGCCGCCCGCCACCCCGCCACCGATCACGAGGAAGTCGACGTAGCGCTCGGCCACGCGGGCATTAGATCACGCGGCCGGGGAGAGGCGGGGCCGCGGCGGACGGTCTACGTCACCGGGGTGACGCGGCCGGCTACGAGGCCGGGGCGCCCTCCGGCGCCCGGAACTGCGGGCTGATCTTGTCCTCGAGCCCCGTATCGAGCACGACCAGCACCTCGTCGCCAGCCTCGATCACCGAGTCCGCGAGTGGCACGAATCCCGTCCCGTCCCGCAGGATGGCGATCGCAAGCGCGCCGTCCGGCAGCCCCAGGTCCTGGATGGTCGAGCCGTCGGCCGGCGAGCCAGGCCCCACCTCCACCTCGATGATCTCGAGACGCTCGCGCGGCAGGTCGAGCAGATGGAGGAAGCCGTAGCGCGGCACCTCGTGCTCGATCAGCCTGAGGATGAGGTCGGTTGCAGAGACGGCCGGCCCGACGTCGAGCAGCTTGAAGTGCTGGAGGTTGCGGGGGTTGTTGCAGCGCGCGATCACCCGCTCCACGCCGTACTTCTCGCGCGCGACCTGGCAGATCAGGATGTTGTCCTCGTCGTCGCCGGTCACCGCGATCACCATGTCGGCCCGCTCGATGCCCGCCCGCTCGAGCACCCACAGCTCCGACCCGTCGCCGTACTGCGCCGCGTGCTCGAGCTCCTCCTCGACCGTCGCGTAGCGCGACGAGTCGGACTCGACGACCGTCACCTCGTTGCCGCGCCCGATCAGCTCGCGCGTGAGGTTCCAGCCGACCTTGCCGGCGCCAACAACAACCACGTACATCGCTACGCGACAGCCTCCCGGACCGCGTCATCGAGCATGTCGATCGCGATCTTCGTGGGGCACACGGTTCGGAGCCCCTGCTGCTCGTACCACGTGGCCCGGGCCGGATCGAGGACCCTGACCACCACGGTCTTCACGCCGTAGCGCTTCTTTGCGATCTGCGCGATC
>VAXR01000045.1:20427-24875 GCA_005885165.1 Actinomycetota bacterium | reverse complement strand
TGTTGTCGCCGTCGGTGGAGGCCACGAAGGCGTCGGCGCGGTCTATGCCCGCCGCCTCGAGCGCCTCGATCTCGAGCGCCGTCCCGACTGTGAACGAACCGCCCTGGTCGACCCAGGTGTGCTCGCCGCCCTTCTCGAGCTGGGCGATCGCCTCGGGGTCCTCGTCGAGGACCGAGACCTCGTGCCCCTCGGCGAGCATGCTCCTCGCCACGGCCGAGCCGACCCGCCCGCAGCCGACGATCAAAACGAACATGGTCATCACTCTAACCCCAGGTAAGGCGAAACCGCCAGGGCGTTAAAGCGCTTGCACGAACCCGCGGGCAGAGCTTGATGCCTAGGGCGCGACCCCCTCGCGCGCGCCCTCCTCGCCCTCGGGCGGCGCCGTCAGCACCACGCGGCAGGGCGCCTTCTCGAGGACGTAGCGGGTGGTCTCCCCCACCGACCGGTCGCGCGGCCGCCCGCGACCCCCGAGGATCTTCCCGCCGCGCATGCGCGTCGGCTTCTCGGCGGCCAGCACGATCGCCTCCACCCCCCGGCGCTTCGCCTCCGTCACGATCGCCTCGCCGGCCGCCCGCGCCCGCACCATGGCGGTCGCGACGGTCACCCCCTCGTACTCCTCGCCCACCTCCTTCGCGCGGGCCACGGCCTTCTTCGCGGCCGCGATCTCCTCGTCCGGCACCCGCGCGTCGAGCGGGAGCGACAGCGGCACCTCGACCACGTAGAGCGCCTCGATCACCGCGCCGCCCTCGCCCTCCTCGCCCTCGTCCGCCGCGAGCCTGCCCGCGGTGCCAACGATGTCATCGTCGAGATCGTTGCCGAAGACCGGCACGAGGATGCTCCCGAACTCGGCCTCGACCGCCTCCTGGAGCGCCTCCTCGGGGATCGTGAAGCGCTTTCGGAGCGGCTTGTCCTGCCCGAGCCGGTAGGAGGCGTAGAGGACGAGGCCCGCGAGCATCCAGAGCCCGCCAACCGCGCGCGCACCCGAGTGGAGCACGAGCACGCTCACCCAGGCTGCGAATGACCCGATCGCCCCGACTGCGGCGGGCAGCGGGATCTCCCAGCCGCGAACGGTCACCGCCAGCGGGATCCGGAAGGCTCGCCGGGCGTCGCGCTCCCGGTTGCGCATCACGATCACCGAGAGGTGGGCGATCGTGAAGGCCAGGGTGGCCCCGAACGCGAAGATCCCGGTGAGGAACTCGAGATCGGCGCTGTACGCGAGCCCGGTGGCCACGATTGCGGCGACCGAGATCGCGACGTACGGCGTGGAGCGCGTGGCGTGCAGACGGCCCAGCAGGCTCGGCACCTGGCGGTTCGTGGCGAGGGAGTACGTGAGCCGCGAGAGCCCCAGCATGGTGCCGTTCACGGCCTGCAGGAGCACGAGCGCCCCGACCCCCCCGATCACGTATCGCAGCGTGTGCATGAGCCAGCTCGGATGGAAGGCGGAGACGATCCCGAGCACCGGGGCGTCGATGTAGGGCCCTCCGAGCGCGGTCTGGCCGCCGTGAATCGGAACCGCCATCACCCCCACCGCCGACAGCCCGACCAGCAGCACCAGCGGGGCGGTGACGGCGAACAACGCGAGGCCGGACGCCGCCTCGATTCCGAGGAACGCGACTGTCGCGAGCACGATCGCGAACCAGAGGTCGCTCCAGTCGGGAGTCGATCCGAGGTGGATGGAATCGATCACCTGCCCCGGGTGGAACTCCTTCACGAGCCCGATGACCATCACCGTCGCGATCACCGCGAGGTTCAGGAGCCCGAGCCGGATCACCCGGCCGAGCCGCTGCGAGGAGCCGCCGCGGATGTTCCACCAGGCGACGTACGCCATCACGCCGGTCGCCACGAGGTCGCCGAACGGGAAATTGTCGGCCTTCCCCCAGAAGGCCCCCAGATAGTGCGAGACGGCGAACGATCCGATCGCCATCACGATCAGGTAGTCGAGGAGGACCGCCCACCCGGCGATGAAGCTGACGAGCTCGTCGAACGCGTAGCGCGCGAACGCCGACGAGCCGCCGCGCTCCTGGTGCACGGACGTCCCCTCGAGGTAGGTCATCGTCGTGATGGCGAAGAACGCCGTGGCCACCACGAAGACGATCGGCGTGAGGCCGAGGGAGCGCTTGGCGACCACTCCCAGGACGAAGTAGACCGACGAGCCGACGGCGCCGAGCCCGATCGCCGCCAGCCTCGGCGCGCCGATTCCGCGCGCCACCCTCACCCGCAGCCCGGCGGGCAGGCCACCGGCGCGGCGGCCGTCGGACGCCTCCTGCCGGCGCGCGGCCCCGATCAGATCACGAGCGGTCGGTTTCACGCGTTCCCGCCGCGCGCCCGGCGGGTCGCGAGGAACACCCGCGCCGCGCCGAGCAGAGCGAGCGCGGCGCCCACGAGCACGCCCAGTGCGAGCGGCCCCCCGCCGCCCGCCACCGTCCGCACGACGATCGCCACGCCGAGGACGAGCAGAATCGTCCCCATCGCCACCGTCGACCGGCGATAAACCCGCTCCACAAGCGCGATTCTAGACGTGCGCAGCGACACCACAGCCGGTGCGCGCGGCTCCCCGGGATCGGCCCTCAGGCGGCGCGCGCCGCCGGCTCGTGAAGCGGCTCGGATTCGATGATCACCCTCGCGGGGCGCTCCGCCAGCACCGTCTCGAGCGTGCGGCTGAACACCGGGAAGCCAGCCCGTCGCGGCGGAAGCGGGAGCACGATCGCCCGCGCACGGATCGCCCGCGCTTCGTCCACGATCCTCCGGCCCGCCTCGCCCGGCCGCACCTTGAGCCAATGGCCGGTCACGCGCCGGCCGCCGAGCACGCGGGCCGAGTCGATGATCTCCTGCGCCCGGCGCTCCTCGTTGGGCATCGCGGCGTTGACCGGGGCGCTGGCCGGCACCGTGATCGTGACGAGCACGTGTATGCCGCGGCGCCTGCGCGCGGCAAGCTTGGCCGCGGTGGCCACCGCCTGCGGCGAGTACTCGCCGTCCTCGAACGCCACCAGCACCGACTCGTACTCCACCTCGCGCTCGACGACCGGGCCCGGCACGACGACCTTGGCGGTCTGCGTGAGCGTGAGGTGCTGGTGGCGCCGGTAGCCGGCGTAGGTCGCGATCCCGATAGCCATCCACACGGTCCCGGCGATCAGCGTGTCGACGTTGAGGACCGTCACGACGACCCACGCCGCGCCGGTGCCGAACGCGCCGAAGACCGCGAACAGCGGAAGCGTCCGGCGTCGCACCGTGACCGTGCCCGGGCCCCGGTACGGCCGTTCGCGGTCCGGCTCGCGCATGCGCAAGCCGATCACGGCGAGGTGGGCGATCGTGAACGAGAGCATGGCCCCGAACGCGTAGACGCGGCCGAGGAACGTCGCCTTGCCTGGGAGGATCGTCAGGCACGCCACGAGCCCGAACACGGTGATCGCGACGTACGGGGTGCGAAAGCGCGGGTGGAGCTGGCGCAGGCGCTCCGGTAGCTGGCGGTGCTGGCCCATCGAGTAGGTGAGCCGGGACACGCCGATGAGCCCCGCGTTCGTGGCGATGAAGAGGATCGTCGCCGCAAGGATCCCGACGTAGATCTCCGCCGGATGCTGGAGCCCCCCGAGGTGCAGGTTCTTCACCACGCCGAGCACCGGATCCCCGGCGAACTCCCCGGCGAGCGCGGTGTGGCCGTGGATCACCGGCATCGCGGAAAGGGCGACCACCGGCAGGAACGCGTAGATCACCGCCACCGCCACCACCACCGCGCCGATCGCGCGCGGGACGGTGTGGCCGAAATCCCGCGCTTCCTCGGCGAGATTGGACACCGTCTCGATTCCGGTGTAGGCGACCATCCCGATCGGGATCGCGATCAGGAAATTCCCCACCGTGGGCGCGGTGCCGAGGTGGATGTTGTGGACGAGCGTGCTCGGCGAGAGCACGAGCACGCAGCCGACGATCACGAGCACGACCTGCGTCATGAAGTCCGCGATCGCGAGGAACACGTTGAGCCCCGTGGCTTCCGTGACGCCCACGACGTTGATCGCCGCGAGCACGGCCACGATCACGATCCCGCCGATCACGTCTCCCGGCGAGTGGCGGAGCGGCGACCAGAAGACCCCGAGGTAGTGGGGAACGAAGAACGCTGATATCGAGACGGTGATGATGTAGTTGAGCATCTGGCCCCAGGCGGCGAAGAACGACCAGAACTCGTTGAAGGCGTGGCGGGCGAACGAAGACGAGCCGCCGGCCTCGGGGTACATGGCGGTCGCCTCGGCGTAGGTGGCGGCCGTCGCAGCGAAGATGAGCCCGGAGATCACGAACACGATCGGCGTCATGCCGAGCGCGTAGACCGCCACTAGCCCGAGCGCGTAGTAGATCGAGCTGCCGACGTTGCCGTACGCGGTGCTGAAGAGCGCGCCGGTGCCGAGCACCCGCTCGAGTCCCTGGCCCCTCGGCCTCCGTTCCGCCATGTCGGGCGAAAG
>VAXR01000045.1:5138-20416 GCA_005885165.1 Actinomycetota bacterium | reverse complement strand
GCCACGATGTTGGCCACCTTGATCATCGGGTTGATCGCCGGCCCGGCCGTGTCCTTGTAGGGGTCGCCGACCGTGTCGCCGGTCACCGACGCCGCGTGCGCCTCAGACCCCTTGCCCCCGTACTCGCCGTCCTCGATCAGCTTCTTGGCGTTGTCCCAGGCCCCGCCGCCGGAGGTCATCGAGACGGCGCAGAAGAACCCGACCACGATCACGCCGATCAGAAGGCCGCCGAGCGCCTTGTAGGAGAGGAGGCCGACGACCAGCGTCACCCCGATCGGGATCAGCGCCGGAGCGATCATCTCGCGCTGCGCCGCGGCAGTGACGATCCCCACGGCGCGCGCGTAGTCGGGCCGGTCGGTGCCCTCCATGATCCCCGGCTTCTCGCGGAACTGCCGGCGCACCTCCTCCACGACCCCGCCGCCGGCGCGCCCCACGGCCTCGATCGCCAGCGCAACGAACAGGTAGACCATCAGCCCACCGATGATCAAGCCCACCAGCACGGGCGGGTCGAACAGCGAGAAGCCGAGGCTCAGCGCCTTGTGCTTCTCCGCCGCCTTGTCGCTCAGCTCGCGTATGAACGCCGTGAAGAGGACAAGCGCGGCGAGCACCGCGGAGCCGATCGCGTAACCCTTCGTGACCGCCTTGGTGGTGTTGCCGACGGCGTCGAGCGGATCGGTGATGTCCCGCACCTCCTGCGGCAGGTCGGCCATCTCGGCGATGCCGCCCGCGTTGTCGGTGATCGGGCCGAACGCGTCAAGCGCGACGATCAGGCCGGTCAGCGAGAGCTGCGCCATCACCGCGACCCCCACGCCGTAGACGCCCGCCAGCGCGTTCGCTCCGAGGATCCCTCCGGCAAGGACGATCGCCGGGGCGGCCGTGGACTGGAAGCCCTGCGCCAGCCCCTGGATGATGTTCGTCGCGTGGCCGGTGACCGACGCGCGGGCGGTCGTCTTGACGGGCCGGAAGCGCGTCGACGTGTAGTAGTCGGTGATCACGAAGAGGCACGCCGTGACGCCGACCCCGATGAGCGTGCAGAGCCACAGGTCGAGGCGCGTCGGGATCCCGTTTGAGCCGCGGATGATGCTGGACACGGCGCCGCCGCCCGCTTTGAAGCTCAGGTCCTTCATCAGCCAGTAGGTGATGGGGAAGAACGCGGCGGCTGCGAGCACGCCCGACGTGATGAGGCCCTTGTAGAGGGCGCCCTCGACGTTCCCCGTGCGGGTGCGGACCGCGAAGGTCCCGACGATCGACGCGAGCAGCGAGACGCCGCCGATGATCAGCGGGTACATGGCCACCGCGCTCTGCTGGTGGAACGTGAGGACTCCGAGCAGCATCACCGCCACCGCCGTCACCGCGTAGGTCTCGAACAGGTCCGCGGCCATGCCCGCGCAGTCGCCCACGTTGTCGCCCACGTTGTCGGCGATGACGGCCGGGTTGCGCGGGTCGTCCTCCGGGATGCCGGCCTCGAGCTTCCCCACGAGGTCGGCGCCCACGTCGGCTGCCTTGGTGAAGATCCCGCCGCCCAGTCGCGCGAAGACCGAGATCAGCGAGCCGCCGAAGCCGAGCCCGATGAGGGCATCGACCGCGTGCTTCTGGCTCTCGCCGGCGAGCCGCAGCACCCCGAAGTAGCCGGCCACGCCGAGCAGCGCCAGCCCGGCGACCAGCAGCCCGGTCACCGCGCCGCCCTTGAACGCGACGTTTAGCGCCGGCGGCACCCCGCCGCGCGCGCTCTCCGCGACCCGCGCGTTGGCCCGCACCGAGACGTTCATGCCGATGAAGCCGGCCGACGCCGAGAAGACGCCGCCGATCAGGAACCCGATCGCCACGCGGACGTTCAGCGCGATCAGGAGCGCGATCGCCAGCACGATCGCGACCATCCCGATGATCGTGTACTGGCGGCGCAGGTACGCCTGCGCGCCCTCCTGCACCGCGCGCGAGATCTCCCGCATGCGCTCGGTGCCGGGCGACTTGGCGAGCAGCCAGCGCGAGGTCGCAAGGCCGTAGACGACCGCGGCCCCCGCGCACACGAGCGCAACCACTACGCCGTGATCGGTCAGGAATTTCGTCAAGGAAGGTCCTCCGCTGTGTCTGCAGCTGTGTCTGGTCTAGCCGCTCGCGCGATGCGCGCCCCTGGTTGAAGCGGCCTCGTCGCAGACGGGTTCCGGGCGCGTCCGGTGGGGGTGCAACCCGGGTCGGCGGCCGGCCAGTCTACCGAGGCGGTGCCGTGATCAGGTGCCCGGCGGGGTCCAGATCTTGGAACGCGCCCGCGCGCGTTCCTCGTCCTCTTTCGTCGCCTTATCCGTGCCCGCCCGCTGTTCGCCGGGCGTTCCGGGCTGCTCGCCTGCAGCGCCCGACTCCCCGCCCGGAGCGCCCGCAGCGGGCGCCTCGCCCTCCCCCGCCTGCGCCACACGCGCGTACGCGAGCTGGATCTGGCTGAGGGCGTCGCGCAGCGCGCTCTGCGGCTCCGCGGGCAGGTGGGGCATGAGCGCCCGAGCCGCCTCGATCGCGAGCCTGGCCTGCGCGAGGTCGGGCGTCTCGTCGCGCTCCCCCTCGGGGCCCGGCAGGCCCATCCTGCGACCCGCGAGGTTGACGAGCGTGACGACGGTCTGCACGAGCACGTCCTCGACGCGAATGCGCCGGAGCTGCTCCTCGAAAGCCGCGCGGAGCTCCTCGTCGCTGGGACGCTCCTGCTCTTCCGTCACGTGGTCACCCCCTCCACCGCGTACGTCGACTGCGCCGTCCCGACCTCGGCCGCGAACGCCTCCTGGATCGTGGCGCCTCCTTCGACGGCCTCGCGCTGGCGCTGCGCCCCGTTCCGCTCGGGCAGGGCCGGCTCGATCCCGAGAGCCCCTCGGGCCGGCGCCGTCCACGCGAGGAGCCGGTCGGGCAGCGCAGCGGCCGGGTACTCCTCGCTGCGGTCGATGTCGATCATGCGGCCCTCCATCCCATAGCGGATCGCCCGCCAGAGGTTCTCGTCAACGAGCCGCTGCGGCGCGGGATCGGGGGAGATGCCGTCGTCGTAGTCGAGCGCGGCCTGCGCGATGCAGGCCACCGCGAGGCCGGCGAGCGCGGTCGACTCCTCGGCGCTCGACTGCGCGTCGCAGATCCGCAGCTCGACGGTGCCGAACGAGTGGTGCGGGCGGATGCTCCACCACAGCTGCGTGTGCTCGATGATCGAGTGGGTGCGGATCAGGAGCTCGACGTGGCTGGCGTAGGCCGCCCAGTCGCCGAACGGCTCCGGAATGCCGCAGCGCGGGAAGCTCCTCGTGAAGATCTGGGAGCGCGCGGACGCCAGCCCGGAGTCGAACCCGTCGAGGAACGGCGAGTTGGCGGAGATCGCGAGCAGTTCCGGGAGGACCTGGCGCGCGCGGTCGCACACGGCGATCGCGCGATCGGCGCCGCGGATCCCGACGTGCACGTGGAGGCTGAAGGTGTTGTTGCGGCGCGCGACGTAGCCGAGGTCGTGCTCGAGCCGCTTGTAGTGCTCGGTGTCGATGATCCGCTGCTCCCACCACGGGCTCCACGGATGGGCCCCGGTCGACGAGAGCTGGGCGCCGTGATCGGCGGCCAGGCGAAACAGGCGGGCGCGCGCCTCGCGCTGGCTGGCGACCGCATCCGAAAAGCCGGCGCCCTTGGCCGAGCGGATCTCGATCTCGGACGAGATCAACTCGCCCGCCACGCGCGGCCGCAGCACGTCGTCCTCGTCGGCCGCCGTCCTCAGCTCGTCGTAGCGCTGCGTGAGCGAGAGCGTGTCGGGATCGAGGATTCCGAACTCCTCCTCGATGCCCACGGTGAAGTCGTCGGAGGCCTCGAAGACCTCCCTGGCGCGCGGCATGTCGAGCATGGCTACGTCAGATAGAAGTACAGCGCGTACAGAAGGTCGACCGCCGGGCTCGACGTGTGCACCGTCACGTCGGGCGGCACCTGGAGGAGCGCCTCCGAGTAGTTGAAGATGATCTTCACGCCGGCGTCGACGAGGTCGACGGCCACCTGCTGGGCGGCGTGCGTCGGGACCGCCAGGACCCCGACGACGATCTCCTCGGCGTCAACCACCCGCTGGAGGTCGGAGTAGGGCCGCACCTTCAGCCGACCGTTCTCGCCGACCGGCTGCCCGATCTTCGCCTTGTCGGTGTCGAAGATCGCGACCACCTCGAAGCCGTGGTCGGCGAAGATGTCCGAGCCGGCGATCGCCTTGCCCAGGTGCCCCGCGCCGAACAGCGCGATGTTGTGCTTGCCGCTGGTGCGCAGGATCTTGCGGATCTGCGAGACGAGGGCGTCAACGTTGTATCCGACCCCGCGCTTGCCGAACTTGCCGAAGCCGGAGAGGTCGCGGCGGATCTGCGTGGAGTTGACGTGGGTGTAGTCCGCGAGCTCCTGGGAGGAGATCGTGTCCTTGCCCATCTTCTTTGCCTGGGTGAGGACCTGGAGGTAGCGGGACAGCCGCGCGGCGACCCCAAGCGACAGGCGCTCGGAGGTGCCCTCGGCGAGCTCCAACCCTCCATCCATGGGCCGGTCGTAGCTCACGATGGCACTGTATCGAGCAACCTGCGGAGCTCCTCCGCACGCACTCGGAGCTCGAG
The DNA here is from genome assembly GCA_005885165.1 of Actinomycetota bacterium. GTDB lineage: Bacteria > Actinomycetota > Thermoleophilia > Solirubrobacterales > Thermoleophilaceae > AC-37. The sequence continues at coordinate 15,836 of VAXR01000045.1, read as the reverse complement.
TACGTCCTCCCCGCCGATGGCCACGACGGGGATCCTCTCGCCGTATTCGCGCTGAAGGCCGGGGTCGAGCGAAACGTCGATCTCCTCCAGATCGAATGGCCGCTCGGCGCGCACGCGCTCGATTTCGGCGCGCGCCTCGTGGCAGAGGTGGCAACCCGGCTTTCCGTAGAGCGTGAGGATGGTCATCGGTTAAACGGCGGCGACTCCATCGTCGCCGACCCGCCCGCGGTTCCCTGGGCGGTGACCCGAAAACGGTAGCCGCGCCCGTGCAGCGAGCGCTCGACGCCGCCGGGGAGCGTGTACGAGTACTCGCCGGGGAGCACGTCGGGCGCGCCACCGGCCGGGGTTAGCTCCCGGACCGTCCGCCCGCTCCCGTCGACCAGTGCGAGCGTGAGCACCCGGATCGGCCGTATCGCGAGCCCCCGGCGTGCGCGCTGCACCGAACCCGCGGTGAACGTGACACCGACCACGCTCCCGGATCGGCGCAGCAGGCGGGGAGCGCCTAGCGCCGGCCTGCCGCTGGTGAGGGCCGGTATCGCGACGTGCACCGCCACGGGAGACCCCGGGCCCCTCACCGCGATCGTGCCGCCCGCCCACGGGGGCGACCCCCGTCCGCCGGAGGCGGTCACGATCACCCGCGCGGTCGATCGGCCGGCCATCAGGAAATGGCTCGGGAACACGGCGAGGTGGAAGGACGGGGCGCTCGCCGGGGTGAGCCCGAGCACGGCCGGCGCCCTGCCGACGTTCGAGAGCAGGAGCTCGAGGCGGGCCGTCCAGATGCGCCCCGGCGGCTGGGGCGGGAAGGCGAGCGACGCGGTGGAGGCGACGATCTGCGCCTTCGTGGCGGCGGCGAGGTCCGGCCTCCCCCCGCCCTCCGCGAGGAGGCTGGCCGAGCCGGGGACGTGTGGCGGCCGCGACCCGCCGGACCCCGCTTGGGCGCCGAGGGAGCGCGCCGTGGTCTCGAGCGCGACTGCGACCTGATCCGGCTTCAGCGTGGGCCGTCTCCGACGGAGGATGGCCGCCGCGGCCGCCACGCGCGCTGCGGCGACCGAGGTGCCGCTGACGAACTGAGGCGAGCGGGCGCCCGTCGGAACGAGAGCGGTCCCGTTTGCCACCAGGTCGGGCTTCGGCGCGAGGGCGTACGTGGGCCCGCGCGAAGACGAGCCGCCCACTCGCAGGGCGCCACCGGCGCTGTGGGGGCGCGGCGCCGAGACGAACGCAATCGCGCCGCGCGAGCGCGCGGCGTCGAGCATCGAGGTCGCCGCGCCGCCCGTCACCCCGATAACCGGGATCCGCGAGCCGGCGCCCGCGGGGAGCGGAGCGAGCGTATGGCCGGAGTCCGGCTGGCAGACGACGAGCGCCGCAGCCCCGGAATCGGACGCGGCGGCCGCGCGGTCGGCGAGCGGCGGCGCACCTTCGCCGCGAGCGTGGAACGGGACGACGACGAGCCTCCGACGAGCCTTGGGTCGTGCGTCCACCGTGAGGTAGTCGAGCGCCGAGCCCCCGGCCGCGGGCTGGCCGCCCTGCGGGTTCGCCTGCGACGGGCCCGACAGCGTGACCGCGGGCAGGCGCGCCGAGCGCACCCGCCCGCCGAGCAGGGCGCCGTGCGCCAGCGCGCGTCCGCCGAGCGCGGCGATCCCGATCTTCACCCCAGGCACGCCCGGCCCCGCGCCATCGAGGGCGCCGACGGCGAGCGCTCCCCGCGCGGCCGCGGGGGAGCCGACCGTGCCGAACTCACCCGCGCCGGCGCCGTCGTTGCCCGCGGGCGCCACGACGAGCGTGCCGAGCGCCGCCGCGGCACGCACCGCCTGCGCCTCGGGGGAGTCGTCGAAGCCGGCGTAAGGCGAGCTCACCCCCAGCAGCGCGACCGGCACGGCGTCGGACGGATCGCCGTCGCCGCCCGGGTCCACCGCGCGCTCGAGCCCGGCCAGCACCTGATCCGTCGTCGCCGACTCGGTGGCGCTGCCGCCGGGGGCGTCGCCCTCCCGCCTGGCCACCCGAAGCGAGAGGATGCGCTCGCGCGGCGGCAGCGATGCGGCGAGCACCGCCGCCATGGCGGTCCCGTGGCGCTCGCCCGGACCGCCGCCGGTCAGGTCCGGGCCGTTAACGACGCGAGCGCCGAGACCGCGCACTCCGCCGGCGACGCCGGAGTCGAGCAGCGCCACAGCTGGGCCGGACGGGCGCGGATCCGGACGCGAGGCGGGCCGCGCGGGATCGCGGGCCGCGCGCGGCCGCCTCGCCAGCGCGCCGTAGAACCGGCGCACCGGCTCCACCCGCAGCCCGAGCGCCTGGACCTTCGTCAGATCGCTGGTCCGCACGGTCGCCGCGAACCCGTGCCAGACGCGCGCGTACTGGACCACGCCGTCGAGCCGGACCCCCTTGGCCCTCAGCGCGCCGAGCAGCGCGCCCACCTCGCCGTTCAGGCTGGCGACGTAGGCGCGCATGCCGGCCGGATCGAGACGGGAGCCCGCCGCCACCGCCTCGCCAAGCGGCGGCCGGCGCATCTCGACCAGCACGCGCACGGTGTCGGTCGCGGCGATCCGGGGGCTGCGGCCGTCGCGCGCGATCGAGTCGCCGCCGGTCACCGAGGGCGACCCGCAGCCGGCCATGGCCGCCATGGCCGCGAGCAGGGCGGCAAGCGCGAGCCGGGCGCTTCCGCTAAGCGGCGCGCGCTGACGCGTCGAGCGCAAGGTAGCCGGGGTAGGCGATCGGCTCCATGAAGCGCGCCACTCCAGCGATCATGGCGGCGTTGTCGGTGCAGAGCTCGAACGGCGGGACCCAGAGCGCCACGCCGAGCTCACCGGCCAGCCGCTCGGCGCCCGACCGGAGCTCGGAGTTCGCGGCCACGCCGCCGCCGATCGCGAGCCGGCGCGGCGCGCCCGCCTGCTCGAGCGCCTCGCGGGTTCGGCCGAGGAGAGCGTCGACGATCGCGCGCTGATAGGAGGCCGCGAGGTCGGCGGCACGGCGCTTTGCCTCCTCCGGGCCGATGTCGCGCACTGTGTAGAGGAGCGCCGTCTTCAGCCCGCTGAAGCTGAAGTCGAGGCCGGAACCGGGCAGCGAGCGGGGGAAGTCGAACGCGAGGGCGTCGCCCTCGCGCGCGAGCCGGTCGAGCTCCGGCCCGCCCGGGTAGGGCAGCCCGAGCAGCCGCGCGCCCTTGTCGAAGGCCTCGCCTGCGGCGTCGTCGAGGGTCCTGCCGAGCATGCGGTACTCCGGCGGGGAGTCGACGCGGGCGATGAAAGTGTGACCGCCGCTCGCCACGAGCGCCAGGAACGGGGGCTTGATCGGGCTCCGGCCGAGCGTGCTCGCCAGCACGTGACCGGCGAGGTGGTCGACGGGCGCGAGCGGCAGGCTCCGGGCGGCCGCTAGCGCCTTCGCCGCCGACACCCCGACGAGCAGCGCCCCGATCAGGCCAGGGCCCTGGGTGACCGCGACCGTCCCCACGCCGGAGAGGTCGATGTCGGCGCGTTCGAGCGCGTCCGAGATCACGGCGTCGATCAGCTCGAGGTGCCGCCGGGACGCGATCTCCGGCACCACGCCGCCGTAGCGGGAATGCAGCAGCCCCTGGGAGGCGACGACGTTCGAGTGGATCGCGCCGTCGGCCCCGACGACGGCCGCGCACGTGTCGTCACAGCTCGTCTCGATCCCGAGGATCACGCGCGGACGCCCTGCGGCGCCTCCTCGATCACGGCCCCCGCCGGACGCGAGTCGGTCACGGTCCGCCACATGATCAGGGCGTCCTCCTTGTTGTCGTGGTAGTAGCCGCGGCGCAGTCCGGCCGAGTGGAAGCCGAAGCGCTCGTACAGGGCGATCGCCGGCTCGTTCGAGAGCCTGACCTCCAGCGTGTACTGGGCGCCCGGGCGGTCGGCGCGCTCGAAGAGGCGCTCGAGCAGTGCCGAGGCGATCCCGCGGCGCCGCAGCGGAAGGTCGACCGCGATGTTCATGACGTGCCACACGGTGTCGTAGCGGGAGCACACGAGGTACCCGCAGATGCGGTCCCGCTCGAGCGCGGCCAGGCAGATGCCCGACGGCTTCGACAGCTCGAGGACGAACATCGCGAGGGACCAGGGCGTGGGGAAGACGCGCCGCTCGATCGCGATGACCTGCGGGAGGTCGGCGTAGGTGAGTCGCCTGATCTGGAGAGGAGAGGTCAAGTCGATGCGGGTCGGGCGTCCGGGGCGCGAAGGTAGTTCGGAACGACGGCCTCCGGGGCCACCGGCCGCACGCCGGAAGCAAGTCGGCAGACGTGCAGGGCGCGGACCACGTGGGCGCTCGACCCGCCGTCGGCCACCCTGACCCCGGCGGCCTCGAAAAGCCCTCGAAATCGTAGCGATCCGTCACCCGCCGCCAGCGCGGTTGGATCGACCGAGCGGATCCGCTCGGCCACCTGCTCGGGTGGCGCGACGAAGGGTTCGGCGAGCGTGCCCTTCGGCCCGACGATCGCCGCGAACAGCTCCCCGCGGCGTGCGTCGATGAGCGGCGCGCGGACCGGTGCGTCGATGCCCTCCGCCAGCGCGTGGAGCGACGAGACCGGCCGCACCTCGATGCCGGCGGCCGAGGCGAGGGCGCGCGCGGTGGCGATCCCGATCCGCAGGCCGGTGAAGCTCCCCGGGCCGACGCCCACCGCGACCGCGTCCAGCTCGTCGTAGGAGAGCCCGGATCGCTCTATCACCTCCGCAACTCGCGGCATCAGCTCGCGCGCGTGGCCCGGAGGCCCGGTGAGCTCCGCGAGGCTCGGCACTACCTCGTACTCCTCGCCGTCGGCGCGGAGCACGCAGACAGCGCTCGCGGGCGTGGAGGTGTCGATGCCGAGGACGTTCACCGGTCGATCGTGATCGCTCGGCGGTCGCCGCCGAGGTGCTCGATGCGCACGCGAGCCGTCACTCGCTCCACGCGGCTGCCGCCCTCCCCAGGCCACTCGACGAACCCGATCCGGTCCGGCGTCAGGTAGTCGTCGAGCAGCGCGGGATCCTCGCCCGCCAGGCTCGGGAGCCGGAAGAGGTCGAGGTGGGCGATCTCGACCGGTCCCGCGTAGATGTGCCCGATCTCGAACGTCGGGCTGGTGACCGGGCCGTCGACGCCGAGCGCCCGGCACGCGCCCCGGACGAACGTGGTCTTGCCCGTGCCGAGCTCGCCCGCCACCAGCACCACGTCGCCCGGCCGGAGCTCCGCGGCGAGCCGGGCGCCGGCGGCCTCGGTGGCCGCGGGCCCGTCCGACACTTCCCGCTTGTTCCGGTCGCCCATCAGAAACCTGAACGCACTTTCACGCTAATAGCGGCTAGGGTGGGCCCCGGATGCCTCTGTCCCTCGAGACCCGGGAAGAGGGAGACGCTGTGCGGATCGCCGCGAGCGGCGAGCTGGACCTCGTAAGTGCGCTCACCTTCGAGAAGGAGGTTCGCCGCGCCGAGGACCGGCAACCGAAAACGGTGATCCTCGATCTCCGGCGCCTCAGCTTCATGGACTCCACCGGGCTGCGCCTGATCCTGAGCGCCCATGCGCGCGCTCACACCCGGAAGCGGCGGCTCTGCATCGTGCTCGGGACCGAGCCCGTGAAGCGGTTATTCAGGCTGGCCGGCGTGACGCGTCGGCTTGACATCGTCGAGCACCCCAGCGCGGTCGCCGGCTAGGGCGGCGCTCGCCCCGCCTCACCCCGCGAACAGGTCGAGCTGCGAAAGGTCGGGAGGGCCCGGCGTGCCCGCCATGGCCAGGTCCGGCTCGTCGGCCTCATGGCGCTCACGACGGACCAGCTCGGGGATGCCGACGAAGTCCTGCCGCAGCTGCTCGAGCACGGCGGGGGTCCGGAGCGCGGCGGCGGGATGGAAGAGCGGGTAGAGCGTGACTGGCAGCCCCGCCACCTCGCGCTCCTGCGGCCGCCCGCGCACGCGGGTGATCCCCGTGCTCGAGCCGGTCAGGAGCTTGGTGGCGAAGTTGCCCAGCGTGCAGATCACCCGCGGCTCGATGAGCTGGACCTGACGCATCAGGTACGGCTTGCATGCCTCGATCTCCTCGGGCTGGGGGTCGCGGTTGCCGGGAGGGCGGCATTTGAGAATGTTGCAGATCCACGCATCGCGCCTTCGCTCCATCCCGATCTCGGCGAGCAGCTCGTCCAGCAGCTTGCCGGCGCGGCCGACGAACGGCTTGCCCTGGCGGTCCTCCTCGGCGCCCGGCGCCTCGCCCACGAACATGAGGTCGGCATCGGCGTTTCCCATGCCGAAAACGGCGTTCGCGCGGACCGATCCGAGCGGGCATTTCCGGCATTCGTGGACCTCGTGATACATCGCGACGAGCTCGTCGCGGCGCGCCTTCGCGGGGTTTTCCGGCATCAGGCGTAGGGTAGACTTCAAATCGGCCGCTACCCCCGTGGAGCGGACCCGGATTTTCTCCCATTTTCTCCTAAATACCGACCGGTATCCCATGCGGGAACTGGACCGGAATGCCGCCGACACCAGAGTGAGCGAGCCCGCCCGGGGTGGGCGTCTCGCCGTAGGCGTGGTCGGCCCGGGGCGCGCCGGGAGGGCGCTCGCGGCGGCGCTGCGCGCCGCCGGATACGAGGTCGACGGGCCGGTCGGCCGCGGTCGGCAGCCGGGCGGGGACGCCGTGCTCCTGTGCGTGCCGGACTCGGAGATCGGCTCGGCCGCAGCTACGGTCGCCGGCACCGCCCGCTTCGTCGGCCACGTGAGCGGCGCCACCCCGCTCGCCGCCCTCGAGCCGTCGGGCGGCGAGGCCTTCGGGCTGCACCCGCTCCAGACACTGACGGGCGAGGAGACCGACCTCTCCGGCTGCGGGTGCGCGATCGCGGGATCCACAAGCGAGGCCCTCGAGCTCGCGAGGCGGCTCGCGCTCGACCTCGGCACGAACCCGGTCGAGATCGACGACGAGCGGCGCGCCGCCTACCACGCCGCCGCCTCGATCGCATCGAACTTCCTGGTGACGCTCGAGGCCGCCGCCGAGCGCGTCGCCGGCGGCGCCGGCATCGGGCCGGAGGAGGCCCGGCGGCTGCTGGGCCCGCTGGTGCGGACGACCGTGGACAACTGGCTGCGGCTGGGCCCGGCCGGCGCGCTCACCGGGCCTGTGGCACGCGGGGACGAGGGGACGGTGGCGGCGCAGCGGGCGGCTGTGGCGGAGGTCGCCCCCGAGGCCCTCGATCTCTTCGACCAGCTCGTCGCCGGTACGAAGGCTCTGGTGGATCAGAGGGCGATAAACGGGTGGGGTCGAGGCGGCGTTGGAGACGCCCAGAGGGGTTGGTCGAATAACGGGCCTATATCGGACGAAATTCGTCCAACCCCCGCGATGCAGACGGTCCGGACGGTCGCCGAGCTCCGGGCCGCGCTGAGGCCTTTGCGTGCCCGCGGCACGGTCGGCCTCGTCCCCACCATGGGCGCCCTGCACGAGGGGCACCTATCGCTGATCCGCCGCGCGCGCTCCGACTGCGCGACCGTCGTGGTCTCCCTCTTCGTGAACCCGACCCAGTTCGGCGAGGGCGAGGACCTCGACGCCTACCCCCGCGACGAGGAGCGCGATGCGCGGCTGGCGGCCGCCGAGGGCGCCGACATCCTCTTCGCGCCGGTTGCTGATGAGGTCTACCCGCCGGAGTTCGGGACGACCGTCTCCGTCGGGGGGGTCACGGAGGTCCTCGAGGGCGATCCCGCCCAGCGCGGCCCCGAGCACTTCGAGGGCGTCGCCACCGTCGTCACGAAGCTCTTCAACATGGTGCAGCCCGATGTCGCCTACTTCGGACGGAAGGACGCCCAGCAGGCGGTCGTGATCCGGAAGCTGGTGCACGACCTCGACCTTCCGGTCCGGATCGAGGTCCTGCCCACCGTCCGCGACGACGACGGTCTCGCGCTCTCCTCGCGCAACGCCTTCCTCGGGCCCGAGGAGCGGGAGCGCGCCCTGGCGCTCTCGCGCGCCCTGCGTGCGGCGCACGACGAGGTCGCAGCCGGCCACAGGGACGCGGAAGCCGTCCTCACCGCCGCCCGGCAAGAGCTCGCCGCGCGCGGCGTCGAGCCCGAGTACCTCGAGCTTCGCTCGCCCGACGACCTCGCGCCAGTGGCGCGGGTGAACGGTCGGGCACTACTTGCCGTCGCCGCCCGCGTGGGGCGTGCGCGGCTCATCGACAACACGATCCTCGGTGACGAGGCCACGAGAGGGGACTCATGAGACGGACAATGCTCAAGTCGAAGATCCATCGCGGCCGGATAACCGGCAGCGATCTCAACTACGTCGGATCGATCACGATCGACTCCGACCTGATGGAGGCCGCGGACATGCTCGAGCACGAGCAGGTCCAGGTGCTCGACATCGACAACGGCCAGCGGTTCGAGACGTACACGATCAGGGGCGCTCCCGGCTCCGGCGAGATCACGATCAACGGGGCGGCCGCCCGGCTGGTACACGAGGGCGACCGCGTGATCGTCGTCTCCTACGCCTCCTACGACGAGGACGAACTCCGGTCGTACCGTCCGATCGTCGTCCACGTCGACGAGGAGAACCGCATCGTGACGGTCGACGACGCGGTCGCGGAGCTCTTGTCATGAGCGCCGGGACTCGAGGAGCCACCGCTCCCCCCGCCAAGCGGCCGGCGGTCACCCTCTCGAAGCTCGCCGAGAAGAAGGCGCTCGGCGAGCCGATTGTCATGGTCACCGCCTACGACTACCCGAGCGCCCAGGTGGCGGAGGCCGCGGGGGTCGACGTCGTGCTCGTGGGCGACTCCGGTGCGATGACCGTGCTCGGCTATCCGAGCACCGTTCCCGTCTCGCTCGAGGAGATGCTGATGCTCGCCGCGGCGGCGCGGCGCGGCCTAACCACGCCGCTCCTGGTCGGCGATATGCCGTTCGGCTCCTACGAGGTGTCGGACGAGCAGGCCGTTGCGAGCGCCCAGCGCTTCGTGAAGGAGGCCGGCTGCGACGCGGTCAAGCTGGAGCGCGGAGGCAGCTCGGCGGATCGCGCGCGGGCGATTGTGAGGGCCGGGATCCCCGTCATGGGCCACGTGGGGCTGACCCCACAGACGGCCACCGCTCTGGGGGGCTACCGCTCCCAGGGGCGGACCGCCGAGCGCGCGCTGGAGGTGACGCGGGACGCCCTCGCCCTCGAGGAGGCCGGCTGCTTCGCGATCGTGTTCGAGGCGGTGCCGAGCGAGCTCACCGAGTCCGTGGTGCCGCGGCTCGAGGTCCCCGTGATCGGGATCGGCGCCGGGCCGCACACCGACGGCCAGGTGCTCGTGTTCCACGACCTGCTCGGCATCTACGACGGCCACGCGGCGCGGTTCGTGAAGCGCTACGCGGAGGTACGGCGCGCGATGATCGACGGTGTGTCGGCCTTCGCCGACGACGTGCGCGAGCGCCGGTATCCGGAGCCGGACCACGGCTACACGATGGCCCCCGACGAGGCCGCGCGGCTGCGAACGCTCCTTGCCGACCCATAGCTCGGACCTGCGCCTGAACACGGCCGGCGACGGCGACGTAATCGATCTCACCGAGCGCGTCGAGGCGATCGTCGCCGACGCCGGTGTGCAGGACGGGGCGGTCTCCCTCTTCGTGCCGGGCTCGACGGCCGCGATCACGACGATGGAGTTCGAGCGCGGCGGCATCCACGACCTGCGCGCGACGCTCGACAGGCTGATCCCGCGCGAGGGCGAATACGAGCACAACCGGCTCAACCGCGACACCAACTCGCACGCCCACATCCGGGCGGCGATCGTCGGGCCCTCAGAGACCGTCCCGGTGCGCGACGGGCGGCCGCGGCTGGGGATCTGGCAGCAGATCGTCCTGGTGGACTTCGACGACCGGCCGCGTGAGCGGACGGTGGTCGTCACGGTGACCGGCTAACCGTGCTGCTTTTTGGTCGCAGGACGACCAAAAGGCAGAAAGATCGGCAGAAGCCAATCTACGATTGACCGTTAGTCGGCCCCCGACGGGCGGAACTCGATCTCCCTGATCACCCTCGCCGGCGCGCCGACCGCGATCACGCCCGGCGGGATGTCCTTCGTCACCACCGAATTGGCGCCTATCACGCAGCGCTCGCCGACCGTCACCCCGGTGTTCACCACGCACCCCGCCCCGAACCAGCAGTTCGAGCCGATCGTCGTGGGCCCCTTCGACGTGAACCCCTGCCACGTGACCGGCATGTCCGGATCGTCATACCGGTGGGACGCGTCCGCCACGAAGCACCAGTTCGCGAACATCACGTGGTCGCCGATCGCCACCCGATCCTGAGCGGCGATCATCGTGCCGAGGTTGAGGAAGCAGCCCTCCCCGATCTCCACCCGCCCGCTGTCGGCGATCGTGATCCAGCATCCGGGCTCGAGCAGGGTTCCCTCGCCGATCCGCAGCCGCCCATCGTCGAGCGCCTCGAGCACGTTGCCCTGGACCGGGAACCGGATGAACGCGCCGGCCCGGAGCATGTGCAGGTGGATCCGGGCGCGGCGCCAGGGCAGCCTGTTCCGCTCGTACCAGCGCCACTTCTGCAGGTAGAGCTTGGTGCGGGCGAGCGCGCCGGTGGGATAGCTCACGCCGCGATGGGATTGCCGGTCACGCTGTGATCGGACCGCCGCTCACGCTGCGGCTGCCACCCGCGGCGGGCGCGGCCCACCGCGGCGCCGCGCACCGGGCGCCGCCGCCGGCTCCACGATCCCGGCCAGGAAGCGGCCGGTGTGCGAGCCGGGCGTGCCGGCCACCTGCTCCGGCGTCCCCTCGGCCACGA
>VAXR01000045.1:0-4984 GCA_005885165.1 Actinomycetota bacterium | reverse complement strand
GCCACCTTCGCCAGCTCGGTGGCCAGCTTCACGCGCTGGGCCTCGCCGCCCGAGAGGGTCGTGGCCGGCTGCCCCAGCCGGATGTAGCCCAGCCCCACGTCGTGGAGCGTTTGAAGCCGGCGCCTGATCTTCGGGATGTGCTCGAAGAACTCGAGCGCCTCCTCCACAGGCATCTCGAGGACGTCAGCGATCGTCCGGCCCTTGAACCGGACGTCGAGCGTCTCCTTGTTGTAGCGCTTGCCGTGGCACTGCTCGCACGGGACGTACACGTCCGGCAGGAAGTGCATCTCGATCTTGATCTGGCCGTCGCCGCGGCAGACCTCGCAGCGGCCTCCCTTCACGTTGAACGAGAAGCGGCCCGGCTTGTACCCGCGGGCGCGCGACTCCTGCGTCCGCGAGAACAGGTCGCGGATGTGGTCGAACACCCCGGTGTAGGTGGCGGGGTTGGACCGCGGCGTCCGGCCGATCGGGGACTGGTCGATGTTGATGATCTTGTCGACGTTCTCGAGCCCGCTGATCCGGCGGTGCGCGCCCGGACGCGTCTTGGCGCGGTGCAGCCGGTTGGCCACCGCCTTGTAGAGGACCTCGTTCACGAGCGTCGACTTGCCGGAGCCGGACACCCCGGTGATGCAGCAGAACACCCCGAGCGGGATGCGAACGTCGATCTTCTGCAGGTTGTGCTGCTCGGCACCCTGGATCTCGATGTGGCCCGTCGGCCGGCGGCGCTTGCGTGGCACCGCGATCTCGCGCTCCCCGGCGAGGAACTGCCCGGTCAACGAGTCCGGTACCCGCATCACGTCGTCCACGGTGCCCTCGGCCACGAGCCTGCCGCCGTGCTCTCCGGCGCCGGGCCCGAGGTCCACGACGTGGTCCGCGGCACGCATCGTCCCCTCGTCGTGCTCCACGACGATCACCGTGTTGCCGAGCTCCCTGAGCCGCTCGAGCGTGGCGATCAGCCGCGCGTTGTCGCGCTGGTGGAGGCCGATCGAGGGCTCGTCCAAGATGTAGAGGACGCCGACCAGGCTGGAGCCGATCTGGGTGGCGAGCCTGATCCGCTGCGCCTCGCCGCCCGACAGCGTGCCCGCCGCGCGCTCGAGCGAGAGGTAGCCGACGCCCACGTTGTCGAGGAACCGCAGGCGCTCGTCGATCTCGCGCAGGATCAGGCGCGCGATCTGGCGCTCGGTGTCGGTCAATTCGAGTCCCCCGAACCAGTCGATCGCGCGGTGCGCCGACATGCGGGTGACCTCGTGGATGCCGAGGCCGCCGACGAGGACCGCCAGGCTCTCGGGCCGCAGCCGGGCGCCGTTGCACTCGGGGCACGGCCGCACCGACATGTACTCCTCGATCTTCTCCCGGCTGTAGTCGGAGTCGGTCTCGCGGTAGCGGCGCTCGAGGTTCGGGACGATCCCCTCGAACGTCGTGGTGTACGAGCGGCGACGGCCGAAGCGGTTGCGGTAGGAGATGTAGATACGGTCGCCGTTCGTGCCATACAGGAAGCAGTCCTGGACGCCCTCGGGCAGGTCCTCCCACGGCGTCTCCAGATCGACCTCGTAGCGCTCGGCGATCGCCTGGGTCATCTGGTCGTAATAGTTGGAGGCCGACGTGGACCACGGCAGGATCGCGCCTTCCCCGAGCGAGAGGCTGGGGTCGGGAACGATCAGCTCGGGGTCGATCTCCATCTGCGAGCCGAGTCCGGTGCACCGCGGGCAGGCACCGTGCGGCGAGTTGAACGAGAACATCCGCGGCTCGAGCTCGGGCATGCTCGTCCCGCAGTGGAGGCAGGCAAAGCGCTCGGAGTAGGTCCGCACCTCCCCCGCCGTCGGGGGGACCTCCGTTCCGGAGCCCCCACCCTCCGGAGGGACAAGCTCGACCTCGACCATCCCCTCGGCGATCCCGACGGCGGTCTCGATCGAGTCCGCGAGGCGCTTGCGGAGGTCCCCGCGCATCATCAGCCGGTCGATCACGACCGAGATGTCGTGCTTGAACTTCTTGTCGAGCTCGATCTCCTCCTCGAGCCGCCGCAGCTCGCCGTCGACCTTTACGCGCGTGTAGCCGTCGGCGCGCAGCTCGTCGAGGAGCTTCCCGTACTCCCCCTTCCGCCCCCGCACCACCGGCGCGAGCACCATGAAACGCGTGCCGTCGGGCAGCGTCATCACCTGGTCGATGATCTGCTCGGCCGACTGGGCCGCGATCGGACGACCGCAGTTCGGGCAGTGGGGATGCCCGATCCGCGCCCACAGGAGCCGCAGGTAGTCGTAGATCTCGGTGACCGTGCCAACGGTCGAGCGCGGGTTGCGCGACGTGGTCTTCTGATCGATCGAGATGGCCGGGGACAGGCCCTCGATCGAATCGACGTCGGGCTTGTCCATCTGCCCCAGGAACTGACGGGCGTAGGCCGACAGCGACTCCACGTAGCGGCGCTGGCCCTCGGCGTAGATCGTGTCGAACGCGAGGCTCGACTTGCCCGACCCGGACAGCCCGGTGATCACGATCAGGCTGTTTCGCGGCAGCCGAACGTCGATGTCACGGAGGTTGTGCTCTCGTGCACCCGATACGACAATTTCGTTCGACTGGCTCACAAAACCAGTGTAGGTGCCGGCCCGGCCCCCTCTGGGGCCACAGATCGCACCTTGCGGCGGGTCAGTCGCGCGCGGCGGCCCGCGAGGCCGCCTCACCGCCTGCGCCCACCGGGGCGTCAGCATCGCCGTCGAGGCGGGCCATCTCCTCGAGGCTCGCCTGCTCGAGCTCGGCCATGCGGCCGCTTATGGCCGCCTCGGCGCCGAACTGCATGAGCTGGCGGAGGACGAGCGGCGCCCTCAGCCACCTCGGCACGGTGACCCACCTAGAGCGCTGCTCGATCCCCCGCACCACCGCCGACGCGGCCGCGGAGGCGGGGAAGGTTGTGGAGAGCGGGCCGCGGAGCTCTTCGCGCAGGGACTGCAGCTCTCCGCGCTGGTCCGCGCCGCGGACCATCTCCGTGTCGATCCACGAGAAGTAGGCCACACCGACGTCGACTCCGTGGTGGCGGACCTCGATCCGCAAGGAGTTCGCGAACGCCTCGAGACCGGCCTTGCTCGCGCAGTACGCGGCCATGCCCGGGGCCTGGCCGATCGCCGCCACGGACGCGACCGCCAGCAGGTAACCCCGCCGCTCGAGGACGTGCGGCAGGCAGAGGCGGAGCGTGCGGACGGCGCCGAGCAGGTTGATCTCGAGCACCAGGTCGATCGCCTCCTGACGCGAGTGGCGGATGAGGCTGCCCGCGCCGACGCCCGCGTTGGCCATCGCGACGTCGATCCCGCCGAAGCGCTCGACCGTGCCCTCGACCGCCCTCTCGAGCTCGTCGGCGTGGCGAACGTCCGCCTCGAACCAGATCGCCTCGGGGCCGCACTCTGCCGCCGTGCGCTCGAGCTCCTCGGGCTCCAGCCCGACGAGCGCCACGCGGCCGCCGCGAGCGGCGATGCGCTTGGCGGACTCGGCGCCGATGCCGCGGGCCGCGCCCGTGATCAACACGGAGCGCCCGGCCAGCGGGTAATGGCGCTTCGCCACCGGCCGACCTACGCGCTGTCGATCAGCCGCCGACCCGCGCGTAGACCTCGTCGAGCAGCGCGTCCTGGTCGTCTAGCTCGAAGTTCTGCTCGAGGTAGCGGGCGGTCTCGTCCCGCGGCGTGCCGTTCAGCGCCATGTTGAGCGCGATCAGCCGGGCACCCTCGGCGCCGCGAATCTGGCGGCCGCCCTGCTCCGGGGCCGCCGCCGGCTCCGGAGGGGGCGCCTCGACGGGAGCGGGAGCTTCGGGCTCCGGCTGCACCTCCGGCGGAGCCTCCTCGGCGGCGCCCTCGATGGTCGGCTGCTCGACCTCGGCTGGAGCGGCCTCCTCCGGCGCCGGGGCCGCTTCGGCCTCGACCTCGGCCACTCCGGCGGCCACCTCGGGTTCCGCGTCAGGCGGTCCGGCCTCGGGCGGCGGCGGGGGCGCCTCCGGGACCCCGGTTGGCGCCGTCTGCTCGAGCCGCGCCTCGCGCACGGCGGCGAACTCGGCGCGGACCGAGTCGAACTCGGTGCGGAGCGAGCCCGAAGCGCTGTTCAGGTTGTCGACGAGACCGCTGCCGGCCGACCGCAGGTTCTCCACGAGCCCGTTGGCCGCCGACCGCAGGTCCGCGAGAAGCTGATCGATCTCGGACTGCACGCTGCTGGCGCGCTCGAGGACCTTCTCAGTGGACTCCTCGGCCTTGCGCACGCGGTCCACAGCGTCGGCGTCGGCCTTCTCGCGCGTCTCACGGGCGCGGTTCGAGGCGTCGTCGGTGATCCGGCGGGCCTCCTGCTCGGCCTGCGCCTGGATGTCGGCCGCGCTGTTCTCGGCGGCCTCGACGATCGAGCGAACCTGGTCCGCGGCCGCGGTCGCGAGCGATGCGGGCGATGGCTTCTGCTGGCGCTTCAGCTCCGCCACGGAGTCCGCGATCTCGCGGAGGTGACGGTCGACCTCGTCCGGGTCGTACCCGCGCCTTGCGGCGGAGAAGTCGTTTCGCTCGATGTAATTACGGTCGAGTTCCAAGAAATCTCTCCTGCGTCAGTTCCCCAGAGTGCGCGCAGCGTAGCGCAGCGGCGGACGGCTCGGCAGCCCCTCGGCCCGACCCTCCCGCCGACCCTCTAGGTCCCGACCTCCTGCTCCTCCAGCTCACGCCGCAGGGACTTGATCTCATCGCGCAGCTTCGCGGCGTATTCGAAGCGAAGATCGTCCGCTGCCAGCAGCATCTCCTCCTCGAGCTCGACGATCGTGCGCGAGATCTCCTCGGGCGTCATTCCCTCGCTTTCGCGGACCCGCGTGCGCCGCCCGCGGGTCGGGACCTTGGACTCGAGCGCCAGGAAGTCGGTGATGTCGGAGATGCCCTTCTGGACGGTCTCCGGCGTGATCCCGTGCTCCTCGTTGTAGGCGAGCTGGATCGCGCGCCGGCGGTCGGTCTCCTCTATCGCCTTGCGCATGGCCGCCGAC
>VAXR01000181.1 GCA_005885165.1 Actinomycetota bacterium | reverse complement strand
TGCGTACACGACCGCGTCGTAGCGGCCCGTCAGCCAGAGGACCTTGCCATCGTTGGAGACCCCGCCCATGTCCGGACTGCCGCCGCCGGGAAGGCGCCACTTCGTCAGCACGCGGCCCTTCCTGAACGAGATCACGGAGATCGAGCCCTCGCCCCGGTTCGAGACGTATAGGCGGCGCGCGTCGCGGCTCGCGTACAGGCCGTGCGCACCGCGGCCCGTCGGCAGGAATCCCTTGAGCCGGAACCCGCCGGCGCCGATCAGCCAGACGCCGCCGGTCGCCATGTCCGCGACGTAGAAGGTCCGCCCGTCGGGCGAGAGCTTCACGTCCTGCGGCATCGAGCCGGGCTGGATGTCGATGGTGCGCACGAGCCGCTCCCGCTTCACGTCGACGACGATCATCTTGCCCGCGAACTCGCATGACGCCAGCAGCAGGCGGCCGTCGGCCGTGAAGTCCATGTGGTCCACACCCAGGCACGGGACGCGCACCGAGCGGTGGAGCTTCATCGAGTGCGCGTCGCGGAAGTCGAGGCGCTGCAGCTGCTCGGCGACCACGATCGCGTACTTGCCGTTCGGCGTGAAGTAGAGGTTGTAGGGGTCGGCTACCGGAACCGGGCGCCCGGGGCGCCCCGTGTGGGGGTCGATCGGCGTCAGCGAGTTGCCGGCGTCGTTGTCGACCCACAGCGTCCTGAGGTCCCAGGAGGGCGTGACGTGCTGCGGCACGAGCCCGGTGTTGAAGTGCGCGACTACGCGGTAGGAGTGCGGGTCGATCACGTCGACGCTGTTGCTGCGCGAGTTGGGCACGTAGACGAGCGGCGGGTCGTGCTTCACCACCGGACTGAGCATTCCGGCTCCGGTGGCCGCGTAGATGTTCCGGCTCGAGGAGCGGGCGGGTCGCGGCAGTCGCCTGAACTCGCGCGGCGCAGCGACCGGCCGCTCGGACGCCTCGGTCAGCCCGCGGGGGCTGTCATGCGAGAGCCGTCCCGTGCTCACCGCGATGACGGCGATGGCGACCAGCGCTGCCCCTCCGAAGGCGAACACCCTGAGTCGAGTTCGCCGCCGCTCGGGACGCGCCGCCTGCGGCAGTTCGACCGGGCCGTCCGGGCCCTGGGCGCCGATCTCGTTCAGGGCGGCGCCGAGCGCGCCCCATCGGCCCAGGCCAGCGTCCGCGAGCTCGGACGTCATCCCTTCGAGGACCCCTAGCCGCAGCCGGTGTACCTCCGCCTCGTCGAGCCCCACGAGCGCCCCGATCTCGGCGTCGTCCATGCGGTGGCGCACGGAAAGCTGCAGGAGCGCGTGCTCGGTGGGCGGCAGACGCTCGATCGCGTCCACGACGATCTGAGCCTGCGGCGAGCGGCCGTTCTGGTCGGGCATGAGCGCTGGGCTTTTGCGGGCTTCCGGCCCGGAGGTCGGAAGGTAACGCTAAATCAACCGCCGCCGTAAGCGACCACGAGGTCGGTCACGACGCCGACGAAGAATCCAAGCGAAAGTAGATAAAGGCCAAGTTCGCGATAGCCGTAGCGCCGCATCGCGTTCCAGACCTCGCCGATCACGTAGAGGATCGCGCCGCCCGATACGGCGTAGAACGCGAGCTCGAGCGAGGTGGAGGTCACCCGGTAGCCGACGATCGAGCCGATGAACGTCGGCCCGCCGCCGACCAGGCCGGCGCAGACGAGCCAGCGCCAGGAGGGCTTGACGGGGCCAAGCGGCCCCACGATCCCGAACCCCTCGGTTGCGTTGTGGAGCGCGAAGCCGACGATGAGCACGGTCGCGAGGCTGATCTGGCCGGCGCTGGCCGAGACGCCGATGGCGAGGCCCTCCGCGAAGTTGTGCAGGCCGATCGCCGCCGCGATCGTCATGCCGGTGCGAAGCGCGCGCGAGCGGGCTGCGGCGGCCTCGAGGGCGACCTGATCGGCGTGGCCGACCGCAACGGCGGCCACCTCGCCCGACCCGCCGGCGGCCGGCGGGTAGATCGATCCGCGCGGGCGGATCCTCTTCTCGAGCGCCGACAGTCCCGCGCTACCGGCGGCGAACCCACCTCCCAGGATGAGCGCCAGGCTTATCGGCCGCCCAAGCCCCTCCTTGCCGTCCTTGGCGTGGGCGACGGCGTGCTCGACTATCGCGAAGGCGTGCTCCAGCACGTCCACGAACAGGAAGGCGAGCACCCCGACCGCGAACATCGCAAGAGCGACCCGCGCCCGGTCGCCGAGCAGCTCGAGCCTGCCGAACGGAAGGCCGAGGAAGATCGTGAATCCGGCGAGCGCGCCGAGTGCGATGGTCTCCGAGAAGGACAATTCAGTCGTTAGCCGAGCGCGCCGTACCCATTGCGGACCCGGCCACTCGGAATATTAGGGGACCCTAACAGTCTATGGGCCGCACCTCTTGCCCAGCAGGCCGGGCCCTGAGCTCTGACGCAGGAAGATCGGAAGGCTCGTGGGGCGCTCGGTGCCACCTGGTCCTTTTACGGTCGTGTCCCCCGTAGCGATCACCACGCAGCCGCGCGGATCGATCGCGTTCGTGAAGTAGTCGCCCAGGCGGCGGTCCTGCCCCGTCGCCACGCAGCTCGTGCCGCCCTGGCAGACGAAGTTCGTGTGGATCGGGCGCCCGGCCGCGTTCACGATCTGGGCGGTCGGGTGCCTCTTCGTCGCGCGGAAGATCGAGGCCTCGTAGACCGAGGTCTTCGCAGCCGTGCAGTCGAGGTCGACCACCTTGTTCGTCTGGTACCAGACGACCGACACCCGGCCTGCTTTGCCCGCCGCGATCCACGGCCAGTAGACGCGCTCCCCCGCCGGCTTGGCGACCGTGATCGGCTTCGACCACGTCTTCCCGAAGTTCCTGGACACGGACATCTTGATCGCGTTCGGGAGCTCCGTGTTCGCCCCGTTGCAGCCGCCGTGCGTGCCAGGTGCGCGCGGATCGGTGTCCCAGACCATGTAGACGTTGTCCGCGGAGTCGACCGCGATCGCGGGCCAGTGCGCGAAGAGCGACGTCCGCGCAGCCATCACGGGCTTGCTGAACGACGCCAGGCTGCGATTCCAGGTCGCTGCACCCACACCTACAGTCTTCGAGTTCTTGCTGAACACGACGGGCTCGATCACTCTGCCACCCCAGTCCTCGTCGTACGCGAGCTTGCCGTCGCCCGCGTAGTCCGTGCCGTTCGGCAGGGTGCCGCCGTCGGGGACGCCGGTGGCCGAGCAGGTGTTGCCGCCGTCGGTGCTCTGGAAGATCTGGTGGCTGATCTGGCCCTCCTGGGTGTCCGTTCCCATGAAGACCTCCTTCTTCCGGCCGCCGGCCAACCACGGGCGGTCGCCGTCGTGGCACTGGATGGTGCCGCGCTCCCAGTGGTAGCCGCCGTCGTTCGTCGAGAACAGGGCGTCGTTCGCCAGGTCGATCCCTGTGTCGTAGACGCGGCCGCCCGCGTCCATCGTCAGGTCGGGATCGCTGAAGCCCGTGTTTTTGGTCGGAATCGTGGCGAAGCCGGTGCCGTCGAAGTTGTCGCGCTTCCAGGTCCGCCCGTCGTCGGTCGAGACCCAGATGTTCACCTGGTTGCGGTAGTTCGAGACGAAGTCGAACGAGTTGACGATCCCGTTGCGGTACAGGTGCGTCGTCCCCTCGTGCGCGGTGTAGATCAGCGTGTGGTGCTTCGTGTCGGCGATCACGCTCGGCTCCCCGCCCGCGAGGTGACGGTCCACGAACACCGGCTTGGCGAAGCGCACGGGAGCGGCGAGCGCCGGCGTCGACCCGAGCGCGCCCAAGAGCGCGACCGCCGCCACGGCGAGCGCGCGCCGCGCAACCGACCTACCCCTACCCGTCGCTCGGTTCAAGCGGAGGGGATTATGCGCATTCAGTGCGGGTTGCGCGCCGCCCCTCGAAGCGGTTAGGGTCGCCCCGAGGGACGCCACCAAACGCTCGAGCGAAGGAGGACGCGGTGCCAGATCAGACAGTCGTGAGGCAGCCCGGTGAGGGCGAGGCCTACTGGATGCTCGGTGGGCTGTACGAGGTCGAGGTCTCGAGCGACGAGACCGACGGCGCGATGACGATCATGCACATGACCCTCTCCGCCGGGATGGGCCCGCCGCCCCACACCCACCCCGGTGCGGAGACCGTGTACGTCATCGACGGCAAGCTCGCGTATCACATCGGAGACGAGACGTACGAGGGCGCCCCGGGCTCGTGCTTCCACATCCCCGGGGGGATCGTCGAGAACTTCGAGCCGCTCGAGCAGTCGCGAATCGTCGTCATCTACACGCCCGGTGGAATCGAGCGCTTCTTCGCGGAGGCCGGCGAGCCCGCCGAGCGGCGTGAGCTCCCGCCCCCGCCCGAGGGGCCGCCGGACATCGACCGCCTCGTCCAGATCGGCGAGAAGTACGGGATGTCGATCAGGCCGCCGGCGGCGGTCTGAGGCGACCGCCGTTCCGGCCTAGATGACCGAAACGCGGATTCGGA
>VAXR01000180.1 GCA_005885165.1 Actinomycetota bacterium | reverse complement strand
ACCGACGCGGCGCCGGGATGGCCCGAGCGCCCGCGGCTCGAGCGCGACTCGATCGGTCCCGTCCCGCGCGCAAACCTGTCGGTCAAGGTCTCCGCGCTCACGCCGCTCCTGCGTCCCGATGCCCCGGAGCGGGGCAAGGACGACGCCGCGGGGCGCCTCGACCCGCTGCTCCTGCGGGCCAAGGAGCTCGGCGCCCATCTCCACATCGACATGGAGTCGGTGGACTCCCTCGAGACGACGCTCGAGCTCGTGTTCGACCTACTCGGCGAGCCGAGGCTCCGCGAGGGCCCCTCGGTGGGCGTCGTCCTCCAGGCCTACCTGCGCGACTCGCCCGCAGAGCTCGAGCGAATCCTTGGCTGGGCGGGCGCGGCCGACCGCTCGCCGCCGCTCGTCGTCCGCCTCGTCAAGGGCGCGTACTGGGACCACGAGGTGGTGGAGGCCCGCCAGCACGGCTGGCGTCCTCCGGTGTTCGAGCACAAGGCCGACTGCGACCGCAACTTCGAGGAGCTGACCAGGCGCCTGCTCGACGCCCGCCCGCTGGTGCGAGTGGCCGTCGGATCCCACAACCTCCGCTCCGTGAGCCACGCGATCGCCTACAACCGCGCGACGGGCGGCGACGACGCCGACCTCGAGCTCCAGGTGCTCCGCGGGCTGGGCGATGACCTGCAGCACGCGCTGGCGACTGGTGGGTTGCAGGTCCGCACTTACTGCCCGGTCGGCGAGCTCGTGGCCGGCATGGCGTACCTGGTCCGGCGGTTGCTCGAGAACACGTCGAACGAGTCGTTCCTCCACGAGCAGGCGCGCGGCGTGTCGATCGACGAGCTGCTCGCTCCGCCCCCGCCGTGAGGCCGTTCGCCAACGAGCCGGCGCTGGAGCTGCGCCGGGGCGACGTGCGCGAATCGCTTCTGTCGGCGCTGCGGGAGCTGGACGGGCGGCTTCCCCTCGAGGTCCCGGTGATCGTGGGCGTCGATCGGCTGGCGCCCGCGTCGGAGGACTCGTTCGAGTCGACGGATCCGGGAAACCCCGAGCGCCTCGTCGCCATGGCCGCGGGCGCCGGCCACGAGGAGGCCGACGCTGCGGTCGGCGCTGCCGCCGAGGCGTTTCCGGACTGGCGCGCCTGCGGCGCGGCCGGTCGGGCCGAGGTGCTCGTGCGCGCCGCCGGGATCCTGCGCGAGCGCCGGCTGGAGCTCGCCGCCTTGCAGGTGCGCGAGTGCGCGAAGCCGTGGCCCGAGGCCGACGCCGACGTGTGCGAGGCGATCGACTTCCTCGAGTACTACGCGCGCGAGGCTGTGCGGCTCGATGAGGGTCCGTCGCTCCTCCAGGCGCCCGGCGAGCGCAACGAGATGCGCTACCGGCCGCGCGGGGTGGCGGCCGTCATCGCTCCGTGGAACTTCCCCCTAGCGATCCCGACCGGCATGACCGCCGCCGCGCTCGCCGCCGGCAACGCCGCCGTGCTGAAGCCGGCCGAGCAGTCGCCCGCGTCGGCGCTGATGCTCGTCGAGGCGCTGCTCGAGGCGGGGGTGCCGCCGGGCGCCATCGCCCTGCTGCCCGGGTACGGCGGAGCCGGAGCTGCGCTCGTGCGCAATCCCCGCGTCCACGTGATCGCGTTTACCGGGTCGAGCGCGGTCGGGCTCGAGATCGTGCGGGCGGCGGCGGAGACGCCGTACGGCCAGCCGCACGTGAAGCGCGTGGTGGCGGAGATGGGCGGCAAGAACTGCGTAATCGTGGACGCCGACGCCGACCTCGACGAGGCCGTTCCGGGGATCGTCCGGTCGGCCTTCGACTACGCGGGGCAGAAATGCTCGGCGTGCGCGAGGGTTCTCGCGCACGAGGCGGTGATCGAGCCCCTGCTCGAGCGCCTCGCGGGCGCGGTATCCGTCCTCTCCGTCGGGCAGGCGGAGTCGTTCGCGACGGACGTTCCGCCGGTGATCGAGCGCGAGGCGCGGGAGCGCGTCGAGCGCTACGCCGACCGCGCGGCCGAGGAGGGCCGCGTGGTGGCCCGGGTCGCGCCGGTCCCGGAGGGCGGGTGGTTCAGCGCTCCGACGGTGGCGACCGACCTCCCGCCCGACTCGCCCGTCCTCCGCGACGAGATCTTCGGACCGGTCCTGACCGTCGAGCGCGTCGCGAGCGTGAGCGCCGCGTGCGACGTCCTCGAGCGGTTGCCGTTCGCGCTGACCGGCGGCGTGTTTTCGCGCGATCCCGCGGCGGTGCGAGAGGTCGTGCGGCGCGCGCCGGTCGGAAACCTGTACGTGAACCGCCACATCACGGGCGCGATGGTCGGCCGCCAGCCGTTCGGCGGCAACCGGCGATCGGGCGTCGGGTCGAAGGCCGGCGGCCCGGACTACCTGCTCCAGTTCACCGAGCCGCACGTGGTGTCCGAGAACACGATGCGGCACGGGCTGCCGGTCGAGTGATCCTGCGGCGTGTGATCTGATCCCGTCCGTGCTGGAGCGGATGTTCCCGACCATGCGCGCGTACTTCGGCGCGCTTGCGGAAGCTTCGCCGGCGGCCGGCTGAGCGGCCATGCGCCTCGCGCAGCTTCGCGCGCACCTGGGCCTGATCACGCTGCTCACCCTGGGCGTGGCGCTGCGCGTATTCCTGATGCTCGAGTACCAGCCGGCGGCGCTCAGCAACCCCGACTCGGGCCGCTTCCTCTACTTCGCGCACGACGGCGAGCGGCTGTTCACCGACAACTATGGGCCCGCTGGCTACGAGGCGCTTCTGCGCGGCCTCCGCCTCGTCACCACCCGCCTCGAGGCGACGGTCGCCCTGCAGCACCTCTTCGGGATCGCCGCGGCGCTGCTCGTCTACGCGGCGATGCGACGGCTCGGCGCGCCGCGCTGGGCCGCGCTGATCCCGGCGGGCGTGCTGCTCGTCTCGGGCGACGAGCTCTACCTCGAGCACGCGCTCCTCTCCGAGTCCCCCTTCATCGTGCTCCTCGCCGGCGGCCTGTACGCCGCGATCCGCGGGCTGACCGCGAAAGACGACTTTCTCACCGCGGCCTGGCTGGCCTGCGCCGGGGGGCTCCTCGCCGCCACCGCGTCGTTCCGCAACGTCGGGCTGATCCTGGCGCCGGTGATCGTGGTCTGGGCGGCCATCGCTATGCCACGCGGGTGGCGCGGCCGGCTGATCGGCGCGGGCGCGTCGGCGTGCGGCGTAGGGGCGGTCCTCGGCCTCTACGCGATCCTGGCCGCGGCATCCGGCGGCCACACCGGTTGGACGGCGGTCAGCGGATGGAACGAGTACGGCCGGTCGGCGCCGTTCGCCGACTGCACGAAGTTCAAGCCGCCGGCCGGCACCCGGCGGCTCTGCCAGCGCACGCCGCCCGCCCGCCGTCCGGCCTCGCTCTTCTACCTCTGGTACCGGGGGTCGCCCGCCCGCGCCGCTTTCGGGGGGCCGCCGAATCACGACGCCCTGCTCGGCACGTTCGGCCGTCGCGCGATCTTGGCCCAACCCTGGGATTACCTCGACCAGGTGGTGAGCGAGCTCCCGCGCTTCGTCGACTGGAACGCTTACCACCGGCGCTTCTCGGGCGGTGGTCCGTTCCTGATCGTGCGCCGCGACCCATCGACCGAGCGCCAGGTGGAGGCTCAGGTCCGGCATGACTACTCGGCCGCTCGGCTGAGCATCGAAGGCGGCGTGACGCGGATCGGCGAGTGGCAGGACACGGAGCGGCTCGCCGGCTTCGTACCCGGCGCGTTCGTCGTGCTGGCGCTAGCCGGCCTGCTCCTCGCGCGCGGTCTCGCGCGGCGCGGGGCGCTGCTCTTCGCGCTGGCGGGCGGCTCGCTCGTGCTCCTCCCCGCGATGACGCTCACCCTGATCGTTCGCTACACGATGCCGCCCACGCCGTTCGTCGCCGCGGCCGCCGGCATTGGGGCCTGGGCCGTCGTCGATCGATTCCGGGCCCTTCGTCCGTGACCTTTGCGCCTGGCGCGCGTTTCAGTGATCGACGGCACCGGCAGGCAAGCCTGCTCGGGCAACTGACGGCGAAGGAAGGGGATCGAGTGAGACGGATACTCGTTTTGATCGGGATCGTCGCGGCACTCGCGCTCACGGTGGGTGCGGCGGGCGTCCTTGCCGACGAGGGCGGCGGCGGCGACAACAACACGAACGCCTGTGTCGGGAACGACGGCAGCGTGAGCGGCGGCGAGAGCGGCGGCGGAGACCTGCGCGCGTCGCACGACGAGAACGGCTCCGGCGGCGACGACAACATGAACGGCACAAGCGGCGATGACAACGAGAACGGCCGCGCCGGCAACGACGAGCTCGACGGCAACGGCGGCGACGACCACCTGAACGGTGGTCGCGGCGACGACGACATTTGCGGCGACCAGGGCAACGACGTCGAGAACGGCGGCCCCGTCCGGGAACGACCACCTGATCGGCGGCAAGGGACGGGACGTGCTCAAGGGCGGTCCCGGCAACGACACGATCGACGCCCGCGACGGCCAGGTCGACACGATCAACTGTGGGTCGGGCGACGACCAGGTGAAGGCCGACAGGAAGGATCACGTTGCCCACAACTGCGAGCACGTGAAGCGCTCGTAGCCTGCGATCTCACGGCAACAACGGGGCCGCGGCCGGAGGGTCGCGGCCTCGTCTCTTTACAGCGCCGTGGTGATCGAGCTCCCGACATCGCGCGCGAGGTGGAGCAGCGGCTCCGGCACGATGCCGAATACCACCGTCGCCGCTGCGCACACGATGGCCACGAACGCCACCTCGGGCTGCGCCCGGGCGTCCGCCTCCGGCGACCATCCCGCCACCGGTCGCACACGGCGTCGGCCGCTCACCGCGGCCGGCACCTCCACATCGCCCGGCGTCATCCACATCACCGCGATCACCCGCAGGTAGTAGACGAGCGAGATCATCGAGCCGACCACGATCGCCACGCCGAGCCAGGCGTAGTCGCCCGAGACGGCGGCGTCGATCAAGTAGAACTTCCCGATGAAGCCCGCCGTGGCCGGGAAACCCGCCAGTGCGAGCATCGCGATCGTCATCGGCCACGCGAGCCACGGGCTGGCGCGCCCGAGGCCCTCGAGCGCCCCGATGTCGTCGCCGCGCTCCGACACGCGCTCGCGCGCGATCACGACCGCGAACGCGGCGACGTTCATGAGCAGGTAGACGGCGAGGTAGAACGCGCTCGTCTGGATCCCGAGCCGGGTGCCCACGACCACGCCGGCGAGGATGTAGCCGGCCTGCGCGACGCCCGACCACGCGAGCAGGCGCTTCATCGACCGCTGGGCGATCGCTCCGGCGTTCCCGATCACGATCGACGCCACCGCGAGCGCCGCCAGCGCCGGCCCCCAGTCGGTCTGGTCGGAGATCAGGCCCTCGTCGAAGAGTCGCAGCAGGATGGCGAACGCGGCCGCCTTGGTGGCGACCGCCATGAAGGTGGTGATCGGCGTCGGCGCTCCCTGGTAGACGTCCGGCGTCCACTGGTGGAATGGGGCGACGGACGCCTTGAACGCGAGGCCTGTCGCCGTCAGCGCGATGCCCGTCAACAGCAGTGGGTCGTCGAGCGAGACGCGGGTGCCGATCGCGTGCCCGATCGTGGCGAGGTCGGTGGAGCCGGTCGCGCCGTAGGTCAGGGCGAGCCCGTAGAGCAGCGTCGCCGACCCGACCGAGCCCACGATCAGGTACTTCAGCCCGGCCTCGAGCGACCGCTCCTGGCGGACGCGGCTGCCGCACAGGATGTAGAGCGGGATCGAGAGGAGCTCGATCCCGATGAACAGCGTCACGAGGTTCTGTGCGCCGGCGAGCAGCACCATCCCGCTGATCGATCCGAGCAGGAGCGACGCGTACTCGCCCGGCCCCGCCTCGCGCACCACGTCCGAGCGCAGCGAGAGCAGGATCGTGGCGATGCCCGCCGTGTAGAAGAGCACCGAGATGC
>VAXR01000173.1 GCA_005885165.1 Actinomycetota bacterium | reverse complement strand
TAGAAGCGGTAGAAGACGGTGCCGGACCAGATGAAGATGTTGGCGAGCACGGTGCCGGTGAGTCGCACGGCGACGATGTAGCCGAGACGCGCGAAGTTCCCGAACCAGGCGGGCTTCGGCAGCGGGCCGAAGAGCGGCAGCCACACGTTCAGCCCGAAGAAGAAGAAACACGCGTGCTCGAGCGCGTGCACGGCGTCGTGGCGAAGCGCGGCCTGGTAGAGAAACGGCGAGTGCCAGACGTAGAGGTCGATCGCCCACAGCGGGAAGGCAACGAGCGGGTTGCTCAGCAGCTTGAGGGCGTCGAGCGGCAGGTGCCGCAGCACCGGCTGGAGCAGCGGGCCAGTCAGGCTAAGGGCGATGAGGAGCGCGGCTACGTCGGCGAGCAGCAGGTGCTGCGCCATGTGCGCGTAGAGCAGCTCGTCGCTGATCTTGTCGACCGGAGGGATGAGCACCGCGACGACGGTGGCCGCACCTGCGAAGAAGCAGAACTGCCGCCACACCGGGACCGGACGCCCCTGCCGGCGGAGGGTCCGCGCTCGGAGGACGTAAGGGCCCACGTACGCGCCCATCGCAACGGTGGGGGCAAGAAACTCCGCCGGGTGCAACGAGGAGGCAGCCGCCAGATGAGCCAATAGGGGCGACGGGAATCGAACCCGTGTCCTCCGGCTTGAAAGGCCGGCGTCCTAACCACTAGACCACGCCCCCGGGCGTGACCGATTCTAGGTGGCCGCTAGCCCGCGCCCTGCACGGTCGTGACGGGAGACGTCCCCAGCACCGAGCCGTTGGAGGCGAGCGCCTGGACCTTCACGTAGTGCTGGACGCCCGTCAGCGTGGCGGACGTCTCGAAGTTGTGACGGGAGACTGTCGTCGCGTGGCTGAGCAGGACCGGGGTCGCGCCCGCGAGCACCCGCCACTTCGACACCTCGGTCGCGCCGTTCCAGCTCATCCAGACACTCGTCTTGCCCTTGGACGCCCTGGCGAACACCGCGGGTGGGTCCGCCGGCTTGGCGTGCCACGAGAAACGGAACGCCCGGTACGTGTTGCCGACCGTGTTCACGAACTGGGCGTCGTACACGAGGTGGCCCTTGCGGTCGAACTCCGAGTAGTAGGGAGTCAGGCCGCCCCACCCGATGAAGTAGTTCCCGTTCGGAAGCCCCTGGACGTTGCCCTGGCTGGCGGCGCGGACCGAGCTCTTGCGGTGCAGGGAACGGACGACCTTTGCGCGGTGGTGGTTCATGTCGACGCTCAGGACGAGGCCGCGCGAAGGCCCGTGGCCGATACCCGCCCCGAACTCGTTGTCGAAGATCGTGATGTCCCCGTTCTTCGCGCGGCGGACGTCGTGCTGCGCCAGGAAGCGCGCGCCGTGGCCGAGCTTGAAGCTGCTCTTCTTGCCGCCGAGGCGCCAGAGGACGTTGCCGTTCGAGGGGTCAACCTCGTACGCGGCGCTGGTGTTGCGGGCCGAGATCAGCAGGTCCCCGTTCGACTCCTGGTAGATGGAGTTCACGTGGTAGGGGTCGAACGTCCCGTGGTGGTACCTGAGATACGACTCGGTCAGCGGGACGTGGCCCGATGCGTGCCACTCGAAGAGCACGAGCCCGGTCGCGACGTCGATCTTCTGCACGATCGAGTCGTACATCGGGCCGTTCTTCGGGCCGCCGACCGAGCGCAGATCGGCCGTCACCGGCTCGTTGATGATGAGGTAGGCGGTCCCGTTGGAGGTGACGTCGAACTCGTGGAAGTCGGCCGCGTAGCCGTTGCCGGCGCGGACGCTCGCGAGCGCGCGGTAGGAGGTGTCGTAGATCTGCCCGACGCCGCAGTCGAGTGAGGTGCAGCTCCGCCACTCCATCCAGGTGAGCACGTGGTGGCCGTGGTACTTCTGGCGGCGGAAGTCGTAGATGCGGTAGCCGTGCGGCGCGGGGTGGTACCAGACGAGCTTCCCTGAGTCGTCGGTGATCATCGCCGCGCGCTGACCGCTCTTCGGGGCGAGGAAGATGTCGCCTTTCGCCCTCCCCTTCTTGCGCGTGAGCACCTTGATCCCCGGTGGGCGGAAGCCGCCGACCGAGTGGAAGCTCGAGTCCCCGAGGCTGCTGCTTCCGCCTCCACCGCGCGCCGACGCCGTGAGCTTCCGCCGGAACACGGCTGTCCGGAAGGTGACGGCGCCGCGCTTCTCCCCTACGAGCGGGCGCGCGGCGCGCACGGTGACGGTCTCGCCGGGGTCGAACGGCCTGTCGGGGAGGAAGCTCGCGCCGTTGCCGTCGGAGTGGGCCTCGAGCCGGCCAGGGTGAGAGCCGCTGCGAGATCCCGTGACCTTGATCGCTCCGAGCTCGGCGGGATCCGCGCCGCGGAAGCTGATCTGGGTGAGGGGGGAGGCTGTCGGAGTTCCCGTCGACGGATAGACGCTTACGGGGCGGCCGGCGCCCTCCGAGGTCGCCACGATGGCCGCGAAGATCGCGATGAGAAGCGCTGCGAGTGCCGGTGTCAGTCGTCCGAGGCTCACGAGGGTTCCGCTGTGCTCCGTACTGCGCCGGCGAGTGAGGCCCTCCCGTCGGCGCCGAGGCGAGGCTGTCTGCCGCCCAAGGGTAGGCGGACGATTGCGGGTATCAACCGCCCACCGGACCGGGAGTTGCGCCCTTACCCGCCTTGGGTTGCCCACCTAACCGCGATGGGTTAGGGTGGCCACGCCGCCGATAAATGGCCCTGGAGGTAGGTGGCATTGGACATAACGGTTTGCGCTCGAAGTCGCCGTTCGCGCCTCATGTTGGGCGCCGCGACCGGCTTGGCCGTCGTCGTGTCGGCGCTGCTCGCCGCGTGCGGCGGTTCCTCTGGCGTGAAGGGGCACAGCGAGGTGCGGGCGGAGCCGGTGTCGAAGCGCATCGCGAATCCATTCATGCCCGCTGTCGGCAATGACCAGGGCGGGGTGAAGCCCCCGCCTGGCACGAGCAGCGGCACGTACAACGCCGACCTGCCGGGCCTGTACGGCGGCACCCGGAACTACTCCCAGTGCGACGCCGCCAAGATGGTCACCTTCCTCGAGAACAACCCGGACAAGGCGAGTGCGTGGGCAACGACGCTCGGGATCCAGACGTCGCAGATCAGCAGCTACGTGCACACGCTGACGGCCGTCACGCTGCGCACCGAGACGCGCGTGACGAACCACGGGTTCGTCGGCGGTCGCGCCAATCCGATTCAGTCGATACTCGAGGCGGGGACCGCGGTGTTCGTGAACAAGTACGGGGAGCCGGTCGTCAAGTGCTACTGCGGCAACCCGCTCACGCCGCCGGTGCTGTACACGAGCCCGACCTACACCGGCCCGCTCTGGTCGGGGTTCTCCACGACGAACATCACGATCATCAACCAGTCGACGACTGTGATCAACACGTTCACGCTCGTCGATCCGACCAACGGCAAGCCGTTCACCCGCAAGGCGGGGACGACCGGGGGGAGCAGCGACGGCCCCTACACGGGCAGCCAGCCGCCGCAGCTCGGCACTCCGGCGCCCAGCCCACCACCGGCTCAGTCAAATAGCTCGTCGTCGTCGTCGAGCACCGCGAATGCGCCTGAGAATCCAAGCGCGTCGTTCTCTCCCAGCTCCGGAAAGCAGGGCGACACGTTCGTGCTAAGCGCGTCGGGCTTCAATCCCGGTGCGAATCTGGACGTGACGCTGACTCGACCCGATGGCGTCATGGAGCACTACTCGATTTCTGCCGGGAGCGACGGCAGCGGCTCGTACACGTTCACGAACACCTCGAGCGTCGTGACCGGAACGTACAACGCCACCGTCTCCAATCCGGCTACGGGTGCACAGGCGCAGGCGTCCGTCCAGGTTGCGCCGGCGTCGGGCCCCTGACGAGCCAGCTTCGCGATACCCCCGTGTCAAGCGCCGCGAGGCGACCTCTCCTCGCTCTGGCTTCGGTGTCCGCGCCGACGGGTGTGTCCGCTGCAGCG
This sequence comes from Actinomycetota bacterium, assembly GCA_005885165.1. Lineage (GTDB taxonomy): Bacteria > Actinomycetota > Thermoleophilia > Solirubrobacterales > Thermoleophilaceae > AC-37. Next base: position 614 of record VAXR01000173.1, on the reverse strand, counting down.
GCGCGGGCCATAAGCGCGAGGCGTTCATCGGCGACTACTTCGGCCTCGCCCCAACTCTCGACATTGCTGCATTAGGCCCCGTATGGGTGCTCAAAGCAGAAATGCCGACCGCATACAGGCTGCCGTTCATGCCCCCGGTGAGACTCGAACTCACAACCCTCGGCTTAAAAGGCCGCCGCTCTAGCCTGTTGAGCTACGGGGGCTAGGCGCTTTGATGGTAGGCCGAAGTCTGCGGCCTCAGTGCCGGAAGTGGCGCCGCGCCGCGAACACCATCGCCGCGCCCGCCGCGTTGCACGCCTTGATCACTTCCTCGTCGTTTCGCGAACCGCCCGGCTGCATGATCGCCGTCACGCCGGCGTCGAGCGCGAGCTGCGGGCCGTCCGCGAACGGGAAGAAGGCGTCCGACGCAAGCCCCGCACCGGTGAGCGGGACCAGCGACTTCTCGACCGCCAGGCGAACAGAGTCCACGCGGCTCATCTGCCCCGCTCCAATGCCGGCCGTGCCGAGCTCCTTCGCGAGGACGATCGCGTTGGAGCGCACGTGCTTGCACACCTTCCAGGCGAACAGCAACTCGCCCCACTCCCGCTCGGTCGGCTGGCGCTCGGTGACGACCC
>VAXR01000044.1 GCA_005885165.1 Actinomycetota bacterium | reverse complement strand
CGACATCCTGCGCGACGCGCTGACGCAGGCGAAGGAGGGGCGGACCTTCATCCTCGGCAAGATGAACGAGGTCATCTCCGAGCCCGCGGCGGAGCTCTCCCCGTACGCGCCGCGGATCACGTCGATCCAGATCGACCCGGAGAAGATCGGGATGGTCATCGGCAAGGGCGGCGAGACGATCCGCGCGCTGTCCGAGGAGTACGAGGCGCAGATCGACATGCAGGACGACGGCACGGTCCTGATCTACGCGGCGAGCGGCGAGCAGGGCGACGCCCTGGTCGAGCGGATCCGATCGATGACCAAGGAGGTCGAGGTTGGGGACGAGTTCCCGTCGGCCAAGGTCGTGAAGACCACGACCTTCGGGGCGTTCGTCGAGCTCTCGAAGGGCACCGACGGCCTGCTCCACATCTCGAACATCTCGCCCGGACAGCGGGCCGAGTCGGTCGAGGACGTGCTGAACCGCGGCGACGAGGTGTCGGTGCGGGTCGTCGAGGTCGATCGGGAGCGCGGCCGCATCGGGTTGCGCCTGGCCGACGATCCCGAGGTCGAGGGCAAGACCGCCGAGGAGCTCTCGCAGGTGGGCACGGGCGACAAGGGCGGTGGAGGCGGCGGACGGCCGCGTGGGGGCCGCGGCCGCGGATCACGCGACGGCGGCGGCCGTGACGGCGGCGGCCGCGACAGGCCGCCACGCCCTGACCACGCGCGCGATCGGCGGTAGGTGGTCCAGATGACCTCGCGGGCGGCCGCTTGAGCGGTTCCTCTGCCGACGACCACCAGCTGTCCGAGCTCGATTCGGGCATCCGCGTCGTGACCGAGCGGGTTCCCGGCGTGCGTTCGATCGCGCTCGGGTTCTGGATCGGCGTCGGCTCGCGGAACGAGCCGCAGGCTCAGGCCGGCATCTCGCACTTCCTCGAGCACCTCCTCTTCAAGGGGACCGCCCGCTTCAGCTCGGTCGAGATCGATCAGATCTTCGACGGGATGGGGGCGGAGGCGAACGCGGGGACCGGCAAGGAGACCACCTCGGTCTACTCGCGCTTCCTCGACCGCCATCTCGAGCGCGCATTCGACGTGCTCGCGGACATGGTGCTGCGGCCGGCGTACCCGGACATCGACTCCGAGCGCCAGGTGGTGATCGAGGAGATCGCGATGTACGAGGACGAGCCGTCCGAGAAGGTGCACGACGTGCTCGGCGAGGCCATCTTCGGCGACCACCCGCTGGGGCGGCCGATCATCGGCCAGGCGGAAGTGATCGCGAAGGTCCCTGTCCCCGAGATCGCCGCGTACCACGACAGCCGGTACGTGGGGTCGAACCTCGTCGTCGCGGCAGCCGGGAACGTGGATCACGACGAGCTGGCGCGGCTGGTCGAGCAGACGTGCTCGGACGCGGTCGAGGGGCGCCCGGACGGCGCCGACTTGGCACCCGACCTCGCTAGCCCGCGGGCGGCGTTTCGCCGGAAGGACACCGAGCAGTACCACCTCTGCCTGGGCGGCCCGGGGATCGCGCGGGCGGACGACAGGCGGTTCGCGCTGCGCGTGCTCGACACGCTGTTCGGAGGAGCGTCGTCATCGCGGCTCTTCCTGGAGGTGCGCGAGAAGCGCGGGCTGGCCTACGCCGTCTACTCGTACTCGAGCCAGTACGTCGACTCGGGCCAGGTGGGGATATACGTTGGGACGCGGCCGGACAACGTGCGAGAGGCGATGGACGTGATCGGCGCCGAGCTGCGGCGGCTCGCCGACGAGCCCGTCACGGAGGAGGAGCTCGAGCGCGCGAAGGAGAACGTGAAGGGCCGCATGTCGCTGTCGTTCGAGTCCACCCTCACGCGCATGACGCGGCTCGGTGGATCGCTCCTGATGGACGTGCCGCTGATGACGCTCGACGAGATGATCGCCGCGGTCGACGCCGTGACGCTCGACGACGTCACCACGCTCGCGCGCGAGTTGTTCGCGCCTGAACGGCTGTCGGCGGCCGGGATCGGCGGCGATGAGGACGTCTTCCGGCAGGCGCTCGAGTCCGTGAGCCCGGCGCTGGCGGCATGATCAACGTCGCTGTCTCAGGCGCGGCCGGCAGGATGGGACAGACGGTGTGCGAGGCCGTCGAGGGCGCCGAGGACATGGCGCTTGTCGGGCGCGCCGATCCCCAGCTCGACACGGCGCTGCAGGACGTCCTGGGCGACACCGACGTGGTCGTCGACTTCACGACGCCCGACACCGCGCTCGACAACGCGCGGCAGTGCCTCGAGGCGGGCGTCCACTGCGTGATGGGGACCACGGGAGCCGATTTCTCCGGGCTGGAGGGCGTCGGCTCGGCGAACCTGTTCGTGGCGCCGAACTTCGCCATCGGGGCCGTGCTGATGATGCAAGCGGCGCGGATGGTGGCCCCGCACATGCCGGAGTGCGAGATCGTCGAGCTCCACCACGATCGCAAGCTGGACGCGCCCTCGGGGACGGCCGCACGCACCGCGGACCTCATTCGCGACGCCGGCGGGAACGTGCACGAGCCGATCCACTCGGTCCGCCTCCCGGGCCTGGTGGCGCACCACGAGGTGCTGTTCGGCGGAGTGGGGCAGACCCTGTCGATCAGGCACGACTCCATCTCGCGCGAGTCGTTCATGCCGGGCGTGCTGCTGGCCGTCCGTCGCGTGGCCGACCTCGAGCGCTCCCCGACGATCGGGCTCGAGAACCTGCTGTAGCCGGACGCCCCGGTATCCCGAGCCGATCGCCTTCGGAGCCCGGCCGGCTCCCGGCCAGCCCCTTCCGCAACAGCGTCCGCGCTATTGCGCAAACGTCACGCACACGTTACGTCGCGCCTTGATCGGTAACACCCGGCCCGCCACGATCGAGGCCGCGATGGGGGTTGGTCGAATTACGGGAAAATATGGGACGGAATTCGACCAACCCCCTGTTGATCGGTCGATCGCGGCACTCGCAGCGCGGCAACATGGGGTGGTCTCGCTGGAGCAGCTCAGGCACCTGGGGCTCACCGCTTCAACCGTTCGAAAACGACACGCTGCGGGGAAGCTGCATCGCATCCACAGAGGTGTCTACGCGGTTGGCCATACGGCCCTGACCCGTGAGGGACACTGGATGGCCGCGGTGTTGGCTGGAGGCGACGGCGCCGTCCTGTCCCATCGAGACGCCGCGGCTCTTCGACCGGCGCGCTCTCGATGACACGCTCGGTCGGTCGACGGGACGGCGCGGTGCGGCGATTGTGACGGCGATCTTCTCCGAGTACGAGTTCGGCGACCCGCCAACCCGCAACGATCTCGAGGAGGCGATGTTCGGCATCTGTTCCCAGGCCGGACTTCCAAAGCCCAGGGTGAATCTGTGGATCCCGCTGGACGATGACGGCGTGGAGGCCGACTTCGCCTGGCCGAAAGAGAGGCTGATCGCTGAGACGGATGGTCGCGATACCCACGGCACGCACGCCGCATTCGAGCGAGACCGCGCCCGCGATCGGCGGCTGATGCGGGCGGGATGGCGTGTGGCCCGCTTCACCTGGCGCGAAGTTATGTACGAGCCCGAGCGCGTCGCGGAGGATCTGCGCGCGCTGCTCGCGCTTGCCCGGGGTTCGGCGACGGCTGGTAGGCGCGCGGCAGCCTAATGCCGATTGCTCGGCGGCTCGGGCTCGGCGACGGGTCGTCGGCCCGGGCGGCCTACGCCGCGATGTCGCCCAGGACCTCGCGGATGCCCTGCTCGGTCGGACCGGTCTCGAGCCGCGCCACGAGCGTGCGCATCAAGGCGAGCGCCGCCGGGTTGTCGGTGAGCATGGTCGCGCTGAAGCGCGTCACGCCGCGTGCGCGGCCGGCGTCCGCGAGCATCAGCGCCAGCCGCCGGCCGAGGCCGCGGCGCTGCCAGGGATCGCCGACCACGATCGCGACGTCCGCCGTGGCCCGGTCGCCGGGGAGGCGGACGAACCGCCCGACGGCCACGACGTGATCGAGGCGATCGGCGAGCACCGCGACGAGCGCGAAGTGCGCCTCGCCGTCGATCTCGGTCAGGTACCGGAGCTCGGCGGCCGAGAAACGCGGCTTGGCGCTGAGAAAGCGCTTCCGGCGGGTGTCCTCGGGCAGGAGCTCGAGGCCCTTGGCGAGCATCCGCTTGTCGGTCGGGCGTATTCGCCTGATCACGACCCGCGTGCCGTCTGAGAGCCTCGTGAGCATCGCAACTTGAAGCTACGCCTCCGCGCGGCGGGGGTGTGTGTGACTGCTCACGGCCCCCGCGCTGCGTTATCGTCGCGCTCGCACACGGATCGTGCGAAGCTCTCTGGTGGCAGGGATGAAACGACTGATCGCTGCGGGCGCACTGGCCGCCGTCCCGCTCGTGCCCGGCTTGCCGCTGCCGTCACCGGGCGAGCACCGGCTGCCTCCGAATGAGAGCCTGGCGAGCCACGCGCGATCGCACCCCGCGCCAACGCCTCGCGCGCGGCGAATCTGCAACCGCTACGCCGCTCCCTGGGGGTCGAACCGAGGCCGGGGCACCGCCAGCTCGCCGTTCCGGACACCGAAGCGTCTCGTACACGCCCTACGGAGCGGCAAGACCGGCTGCCTGCGCGCCGGCACCTACAGGCAGCGGGAGGTCAAGCTGAAGCGCGACGGGATCACGCTCCGGAGCTCGCCCGGTGAGCGCGCCACGATCCGCGGTCGGGTGGTGCTCGAGGGCAACCACGACGGGCTCTACCACCTCACGCTGGACGGGAGCGCGGGCCCGCGGTGCCCGGAGCAAAGCTGCGGCACGCTGCCGAGCCCGACGATCAACGGATCGGACGCGCGCGTGTTCGGAAACGACATCACGAGCCCGCGCAGCGGCATCTGCGTCGCGACGAAGGCCTGGGACGGGCACGTCCCGAACCGCTTCCGGATTGTCGGGAACCGCGTCCACGACTGTGGGAGGCTGCCGCCGACCGAGCACGATCACGGCATCTACATCGCCGACGCCCGCGGTGGGCTGATCCGCGACAACGTCGTGTTCGACAACGCCGACCGCGGCATCCAGCTCTTCCCGAACGCTCGGAGCACAGTCGTCGAGCACAACACGGTGGACGGGAACGGCAGCGGGATCGTCTTCTCGCTGGAGAGCTCGAGCAACGTCGTGCGCCACAACGTGTTCTCGAACTCGGTGGTCCGCTGGAACGCGGAGAGCTTTCAGCTCACCGGGCTCGGCAACCGCTTCGTGGGGAACTGCGTCCGGGCCGGAAACCCCGATTCCGCCTACGACGTGGACGGCGGGGTGGCGCTTCCGCGGATCGTCAAGATCGCGCGCGACCGCGCGGCGAGCGACGGCGTCTACGTCGATCGCTCGGCCTCCGACTACAGGATCGCCTGGGGAAGCGCCTGCGCGGGCGAGGGCGCGCCGGCCTCGGTCGCCCGTCCGACGGGTCGCTAGAGCTACGCGGCCCGGTTAGCGGCCGGCCGGTGGCCGTCACCGCCGTCGGCCGACCGTCTGCGCAGCGCCCGCGGGATGACGAACCGGATCCCCGAGCGCTCATCGTCAATCGAGCAGGTCTTGTTGTCGATCAGCCCGCGCTGCTTGGCGGCCGGCACCAGACTCATCTGGTTTATGTAGGCCTCGTGCCCCCGCTTCCGGGTGATCAGCCAGATGTAGCCGGTGTCGCGCAGCCGCGGCCGGTATCGGTCGAAGGCCGCAACCGCCCCCTCGAGCGACTCCACGAGGACGATTGCGCCGTCTAGCTCGCCGGAGCGGACCAGTCCGCGGCCGGTCACCTCCTTCACGTCGCGGCGCATGCCGGGGCCGACGTCGCCGACGACCTCGAGGCGCTGGTCGGGCCGCACACCGAGCTTCTGAACCGCGCTGCGGTGGTTGTAATCGGTATTTGCGGACATTCCAGCCAATTATGACGCGCCCCCTCGAGCGGCCCCCCGGGTTCCATCCCGCGGTGGCGCGGTAAGCTCGCGCGATGGCGATCGGAGGCGTACTGACCGCGATGGTTACCCCATTCGCCGCCGATGGGACCGTCGACGAGGCCGGTGCGGTCCGCTTGATGCGGCATCTGATCGAGAACGGCTCGGACGGGCTTGTGCTCGCCGGCACAACCGGCGAGGGCGCCACCCTCTCGGACGCCGAGAAGGAGCGCCTGTGGGAGCTCGCCGCGCAGGAGGTGGGCGACGAGAGCTACCTCGTCGCCGGCTCGGGCTCGAACGACACCGCCCACTCCGTCCACCTGACGCGCCGGGCGGCGGAGATCGGGATGGACGCCGCGCTGGTCGTCACCCCGTACTACAACAAGCCGAACCGGCGCGGCCTGGTCGCGCATTTCACCGCCGTCGCCGAGTCCGCGCCCGAGCTGCCGATCATCCTCTACAACATTCCGTCCCGCTGTGTGGTCGACATGGAAAACGCGCTCCTGACCGAGTTCGCGTCGTCGATACCGAACGTCCAGGCGGTGAAGCAGGCCCGCTACGAGGGCCTGGCGCCGATCGTGGGCCTCGATCTGCTCGCCGGCAACGACGACGTCCTCGCGAAGGTGATGGATCTGGGGGGGACCGGCGGGATCCTGGTGTCCTCCCACCTGGTCGGCCGTGAGATGCGCCGGATGATCGACGAGCCCGACGCCCGGCACGAGCTGCACGAGTCGCTGGCCGACCTCTTCCGGACGATGTTCATCACCAGCAGCCCGACCCCGGTGAAGGCGGCGCTGAACATGCTCGGTCTGCCCGCAGGCGGCCTGCGGCTGCCGATGGTCGAGGCGTCCGAGGAGGAGAAGGCCGCGATACGCGGCGCGCTCGAGCGCCACGGCCTCCTGAGCGCGGTTTGAGCCCAGCCGACGGCGCCCTGCGGGTCCTGCCCCTCGGCGGTCTCGGCGAGATCGGCAAGAACATGACCGTCTTCGAGACGGACGGTCGCATCGTGGTGGTCGACACCGGGCTGATGTTCCCAGCGCCCGACCAGCTCGGGATCGACCTCGTCCTGCCGGACTTCAGCTACCTGCGCGAGCGCGCCGAGGACATCGAGGCGATCGTGCTCACGCACGGGCACGAGGACCACGTGGGTGCGCTCCCGTACGTGCTGCGCGAGCTGGCTGCCGTTCGCGTCCCGCCGGTCTACGGCGGGCCCCTGACGGTCGAGCTCGTGCGCTCGAAGCTCGACGAGCACCGGCTGCTCGAGGTGGGCGAGCTCGTGCAGGTCGAGCCGGGCGAGCCGTTCGCCGCGGGGCCGTTCACGGTGGAGACCGTGCGCCTGTCGCACTCGATCCCGGATTCCTGCGGCGTCGCGTTGAGCTGCGCGCTCGGCACCGCGCTCGTCACCGGCGACTACAAGTTCGACCAGACCCCCGTCGACGGCGAGCCGGCCGACATGGCGCGGCTGGCGGAGCTCGGGCGCGACGGGCTGCTGCTTCTGTGTGGCGATTCGACGAACGTGGACCGTCCGGGAATCGCCCCGTCGGAATCGAGCGTGGGCCCGCACCTCGAGAGCGCGTTCGCGCACTGCGAGGGCCGGATCGTGGTGACGTGCTTCGCCTCGAACGTGCACCGCGTGCAGCAGGTGATCGACGCCGCGGCGGCCGTGGGGCGCAAGGTCTCGTTGGTGGGGCGCTCGATGCGCAAGAACGTGAACATCGCGCGCCAGCTCGGCCACATCGACTTGCCGGAGGGGATGCTCGTCGGTGTGCGCGAGGTGGAGGACTACCCCGATCACAAGCTCGTCGTCATCTCCACCGGCAGCCAGGGCGAGCCGCTGTCCGCACTCCGGCGGATGGCCCACGGAGACCACCCGCACGTCGACCTGCGCGCGGGCGACACGGTGCTCTTCTCCGCCACCCCGATCCCCGGCAACGAGCGCGCCGTGAACGAGACGATCAACCGCATCTACCAGCTCGGGGCGGATGTCGTGACCGCGCGGGACGCGCCGATCCACGCGTCCGGGCACGGCTTCGCCGAGGAGCTCAAGCTGATGATCAACCTCACCTCGCCGCAGTACGTGATGCCGTCGCACGGCGACCATCGACGGCTGCGGCTCCACAGCGAGCTGGCCGAGTCCGTCGGGGTTCCGCGCGAGAACGTCTTCCGGATCTCCAACGGGCTTCCGCTGGAGATCGACGGACGCGGCGCGCGGACGGGGGAGCGGGAACAGGCCGGAATGATCTTCGTGGACGGGCTCGACGTGGGCGACGTCGAGGACGTCGCGCTGCGTGACCGGCGCATGCTGTCGGCCGACGGCATCTTCATCGTCGTCGCCACGGTGTCCGAGCAGGACGGGCGCTCGGTTGCGCCGCCCGAGCTCATCTTCCGCGGCGTGCCCTTCCTGGACGGGGCGGCCGAGGGGCTGCTCGACGAGCTCCGCGACGCGGTGGAGGAGTCGCTCGCGCGCTCTGCCGAGGAGGAGATCCGCGAGATCTCGCTGCTACAGGACCACCTGCACGACGACGTCGCGCGGTACGTCTACGAGCGGCTCAAGCGCCGGCCGATGGTGCTGCCGGTGGTCGTAGAGGTCTAGCGGCTCCCGCCGTCGCCCTCTCCGCCGCTGGCCGGCGTGCGGTTGGCAGACGAACGACGAAGCGCGCGCCGCCGGACTCGCTCTCGGTGAGCTCGACCGAGCCCCCGTGGCGCTCGGCCACCGCGCGAACGATCGCGAGGCCGAGCCCGCTTCCGCCGCCGGCGCCCTCGCTCACTCCGCGGACGAAGCGCTCGAAGATCCGCTCGCGCAGCTGCGGCGGGATACCGTGCCCCGCGTCGGAGACCTCCAGCACGGCCATCTCGCCGCCCGGCCGGTCCTCGGTCGTCAGCGAAACCCGCACCTCGGTGCCGGGCGGGGTGTGGGCGAGCGCGTTCTCGACGAGGTTGAGCGCGAGCCGGTGGAGGTCGTCCGAGACGCCCACCACGATCGGCCCGCCGTTGCCGTTCGGGAGGTCGAGCCGCAGATCGTGGCCGGCGACGACGGGTGCGGCCTCGGCGGCCGCCTCACTGACGACCGCGGACAGGTCGACGTCCTCCCGCAGCCCCTCGCGTCCGGCGTCGGCGCGCGCCAGCAGGAGGAGGTCCGCAACGAGCCGCCGCATCCGCCGCGACGAGCGGAGCGCCGAGTCCGCCATCTCGCGCTCCTCGCCCGCAAGCTCGGCCTCGAGCAGCTCCAGGTTGGCCAGGATGCTGGTGAGCGGCGTGCGCAGCTCGTGCGAGGCGTCGGCCACGAACTCGCGCTGGCGGGCGAGCGCGCCCTCGGTCTCCGCGCGCGCGGCGTCGAGGGCCTGGAGCATGTCCTCCAGAGTGCGCGCGAGGTCGGCCACCTCGTCCTCGGCCTGGGGCTTTGGCAGGTCGACGGCCGGGTCGCGGGTTCGCGCGATGTGACGTGCGGCGCGGGTCAGCCCCGCAATCGGCGCCATCGCCCGCCTTGCCAGCGCGAGGCCCGCCAGGAAGGCGAGCGCCGTGCCGCCGAAGACCCCAAGCGCCAGGAAGAGGTCGATGCGCGCGATCGTGTGGCTCACGCGGCTGAGGGGCTTCGCGTACTGCAGCCGGGCCACCACCTGCCCGCTCGGATCGGATAGGTCGCGGCTGACGACGCGGTAGCCGTGCACCGCGTGCGAGCCCGGTCGCGGGGGGCCGAGGTCGACGTCCGGGCCGACGTGGTAGTTGTGGCCGTCGAGCGTCACGATCTGGATCGCCGCGGCGCCGGCGGACGCCGCCTCGATCGCCTCCAGGTCGCCCTGGATCACGGGCCCCGTCATCGACGGCTGGACCGGGAGCTTCTGCTGCAGGTCCGCCGCCGTGACGCGGAGCTCGTCGTCGAACTCCGACCGGACCTGGCGGCCGGCGAACACCCCGATCACGACCGCGAACAGGAGCAGGATCGCGAACGTCAGGCTCGCCGAGATGAGCGCGAGCCGGATCCGGACCGGCAGGCGCCGCAGCGCTCTCATGCCGCGCGCAGCACGTACCCGGCGCCGCGCACGGTGTGCAGCATCCGGGGTTCTCCGCTGGCCTCGAGCTTCCGCCTGAGATTCGACACGAAGACGTCAACGGTGTTGGTCTCGGCGAACGGCGCGTAGCCCCACACATCGTCGAGCAGCGACTCGCGCGACACCACGAGTCGCTCGTTGCGCATCAGGTACTCGAGGAGCTCGAACTCCCTGCTGGTCAGCTCGATCGCGCGCTCGCCGCGGGCTACCTCGCGCGTGTCGGGATTCAGCTTCAGGTCGCCCACCACCACGAACGCGCTGCCCCGCGGGGGCCGGCGGCGGAGCACGGCGCGGAGACGCGCCAGCAGCTCCTCGCGGTCGAACGGCTTGACCAGGTAGTCGTCGGCGCCGGAGTCGAGCCCCTGGACGCGTGCGTCGACGCCGTCGCGGGCGGTGAGGATCAGGATCGGGACGTCGCCGTCGGTCCGCAGCTTGCGGCACACGTCGATGCCGTCGACGCCCGGGAGCCCGAGGTCGAGGACCACGGCGTCCGGCTCGTAGAGGGCGGCCTCCTGGAGGGCCTCGGGTCCGTCGCCCGCGAGGCGCACGTCATACCCGTCCAGGCGCAGAGACCGGCGGAGGACCTCGGCTATCTCGCCGTCGTCCTCCACCACGAGCACGCGTGGCTTTGACGACATGAATCCGATGTTAGAGCGCCCTGCACACGATTCGGCGAACTTTTATGGCGCGCTTAGGCGGGTCGCCCGCAATCGTCCCGGTGCAGGGTTCACCCCCGCCCGCGTCGAATCTGCATCGACGCGATGCCACGCCGCCGATCGAGCAAGAGAAGCCGCGGTCGCAGCGCGCGCGGCCCGTCGCCCCTCGCGCGGCTGCGGGAGGCGCAGCTGCCCGAGCTGGAGCAGCGCCACCTCGACGTGGCGGGCCTCGGGCTCCTCGCGCTCGCGGCCTTCTTCGCGTTCGTGTTCTACCTCGGCTGGGACGGCGGCAAGGTCGGCGGTGGGCTTGCGATCGCCCTGCGCTTCCTGCTCGGCGGCGTCGCATACCTGATCCCGCTGGCGCTGCTCGCAGCCGGCTCGGCGCTGGTGCTGCGGCCCATGCTCCCCTCGATCCGTCCATTCCGCGCCGGCTGGGCATGCCTGCTGCTCGCGCTCACGCTCGGTCTGGGCGGAACGATGTTCGGCCTCGGGCCGGCTCACCCCGTCCGCCACGGCTTCTTCCATCCGGCGTACTTCCGCCACCACGGCGGGCTGGTGGGGGACGCGCTGTACTGGGCGACCAAAACCCTGTCCCAGGACGTGGGCGCGCACATCGTGTTCGTCTTCCTACTCCTCGCGGGCGTCCTGCTCCTGAGCGGCGCCTCGGTGGCCAGCGTGTTGCGCGTCACCCGGACCGGGATCGCGGCCAGCGCTCGCCGGGTCAAGCGCTCGACCAGCGAGTTCGCGGCGGTCGTCGCGGGCCACGAGTCGAGCGAGTACGAGCGGGGCACCGGAGCCGACGGCGCGCGGCCGCCCGACGTGGAGCCAAGGGTGCGCGCAACCCACGTCGAGGCCCCGCCCCTCGATCCCGACGACGTGGCGCCGGCTCCGGCGCCGCGCGCCCCATTCCCGCGCTTCCAGCGGCCGGCGACACCGGCGGCCGAGACGGACTCGACGCCTGACGAGGACGCGCGCACCCCTCAGGGCGAGCGCCGCTCGGAGGTCACCGAGGCCGACGACGTCGAGTACACGCTGCCCAGCCCATCGCTGCTCACGCGGTCGAAGAAAGGCGCGCGGGTCGACACCGCTGCGCGCGAGCGTACGGGCAAGGAGGTGGTCGACGCGCTCGGGCACTTCGACGTCGAGGCGGAGGTGGTCGGGGCCGTGTCCGGGCCGCACGTCACGCGCTACGAGCTGCGACTGGCGCCGGGGACGAAGGTCTCCAAGGTCGCCCAGCTGAAGGACGACCTCGCGTACGCCCTGGCCGCCACGGAGATCCGGATCCTCGCGCCGATCCCCGGCAAGCAGGCGGTGGGCGTTGAGGTGCCAAACGCGGACCGCCGGATCGTGCACCTCGGTGACGTCTTCCAGGGCATACCGGCGGCCGACTGGTCCCCGCTCACGGTGTGGCTCGGCAAGGACATCGCCGGCAGCGCTATCGGGGCGGACATCGCCAAGCAGCCGCACGTGCTGGTGGCGGGCACCACCGGCTCGGGGAAATCGGGCTGCGTGAACGCGATGCTCTCGTCGATCCTCTTGAACGCGTCGCCGAACGACGTGCGGCTCGTGCTGGTGGACCCCAAGCAGGTCGAGCTCAACCACTACGAGCACATCCCGCACCTGCTCACGCCGGTCGTGACGAGCCCACGGCTGGCGGCGAACGTCCTCGCGAACCTGCTCAAGGAGATGGAGCAGCGCTACGCGGTGATGAGCCAGGCGCGGGCGCGCAACCTAGTCGAGTTCAACCGCGTGCGCGTGCGCGAGGGAGAGCGCCCGCTTCCCTACATCCTGTGCGTGATCGACGAGCTCGCTGATCTGATGATGATCGCCCCGGGCGAGGTCGAGGACGCGATCATCCGCCTGGCGCAGAAGTCGCGGGCCGTGGGCATTCACCTGCTGCTCGCCACCCAGCGCCCGAGCCACGAGGTGATCACCGGGATGATCAAGGCCAACGTTCCCGCGCGGATCGCGTTCGCGGTGCCGTCGCACAACGACTCGAAGATCATCCTCGACCAGGTTGGGGCGGAGTCGCTGCTGGGCCAGGGGGACATGCTCTTCCGTCCAGCGTCGGAGGCGCGGCCGGCCCGGATCCAGGGCGCCTTCGTGACCGAGGCGGAGATCGAGCGGCTGACCGACCACTGGCGCGGCCAGGGCGAGCCGGAGCTGAACGAGGACCTGCTCGAGGCGGTGGAGCCGGAGGGCGACCAGTCCGCGGAGGACTTCAGCCCGGATTCCGACGAGCTTCTCTCGGACGCGATCGCGACGGTCGTCCAGCTCGGTAGCGCCTCCACGTCGATGCTCCAGCGGCGGCTGCGAGTCGGGTACACCCGCGCCGGGCGGCTGATCGACATGATGGAGCGGCGCGGGGTGATCTCCGGCTACGAGGGCTCAAAGGCCAGGCAGGTGCTAATCACCGAGGCGGATCTGTCTCGGGTTCTGGCCGCGCTCGACGAGCCGGTCGGCGCCGGCGACCGCAGCTAGTCACGGAGCCCCGCTCCTCATCGTCGCCGCGCTCAGCCCTTGCCACGCCGTAGATTCTGGCCTGGTCCGGTTGGGCGACGAGGGGGAGCCCGGATGCCGCGCCGCTCAGTGCGTTACGGCATCGTTACGCGGGCCGACCTCGTCCGGCCGGGGGGCCATCCGCGGATCTACACGGAACCGTCCTGACTTGACCACCGTATATGTGGCTAAGTCAGGACAGCTCGTCGGGTAGCTACGCACGACGGACCCTCATCCTCCGCGGGGGCGAACGCAACGTGACACGGGCGCGACGAAGGTGACGGGAACGCGACTTCCACCCGCTTCTTCGTCGCCCTCCGGTCCGACCGTGCGGGGCGCTCGGCGTCCGCCAGAATAGGCCGCATGCAGGCGATCGGCGAGCGGCTTCGCGAAGCGCGAATGCGCCAGGGCCTCGACATCTCGGAACTCGAGGCCTCCACCAAGATCCGCGCGAAGTACCTGCGCGCGCTCGAAAACGACGAGTTCGGGATGCTGCCCGGCAGTACCTACGTCAAGAGCTTCCTCCGGACCTACGCCGAGCAGCTCGGGCTGGACGCGCAGCTGCTCGTCGAGGAGTACCGGGCGCAGCACGAGCCCCGCGGGGAGGGCGAGCTCCAGGCGTATGTCCCGCCCGCGCGGCGCGAGCCCGCCGTCGGCGGCGGACCGCCCGTGTTCGGACCGGGCACGCTCATCGCCGGCGGTGTGGTGCTACTGCTCGTCGTCTTCGCGGTCATTGGGCTGGCGAGCGGCGGCAAGAGCCACACCCACAAGGCCGCCACGGCGCCGAAGCACAAGCCGCACCGCGCGCGCCCCAAGCCACGCCCGCAGCCGGCAGTCGCTCCCACGACGGTGAGCCTCAAGGTCGTGCCCACGGAGTCGACCTACGTGTGCACCGACGACGGCGCGGGCCACACGCAGTTCGAGGGCATCATCAACTCGCCCAAGACCTTCAGCGGCAAGCGGGTGAGGCTCAACCTCGGGCGCAGCTCGGCCAACCTCGTCGTCGACGGCAAGCCGTACAGCTTCACGCGGACCGCGTCGGCCGTGGGATTCGACTTCTCGCCCGGTGGCAAGAACAAGGTGCTTCCGCCCGGGCAGAGGCCCTGCGGCGGGTGAGCGCGCGCGCCGGCATCGTCGTCACAGGGACGGAGGTGCTCACAGGGCGGATTCAGGATCGAAACGGGCCGTGGCTCGCCGACCGCCTGCTGGAGCTCGGCATCGATCTGGCCCACGTCACGATCTGCGGCGACCGCAGCGAGGACATGCAGGCGCAGCTGCGCTTCATGGCCGGCCAGGGGGTCGACCTGGTGGTCACGAGCGGCGGGCTCGGGCCGACGGCCGACGATCTCACGATGGAGATCGTGGCTCGCTTCTGCGGCCGCGAGCTGGTCCTCGATCCGGCGCTCGAGAGCCGGATCGCCGAGATCCTGGCGCCGCTCAACCGGCGATGGCGGAACCTCGATCCCGAGGCGATCCTCGCGTCGAATCGAAAGCAGGCTCTGACGCCGAGCGGCGCTGTTCCGCTCCAGCCTGTGGGCACCGCGCCGGGCGCCGTGGTCACGCCGCGGGACGGCCTGGGCCCGACGGTGGTCGTGCTCCCAGGGCCGCCTCGGGAGCTCCACGAGATGTGGCAGGAGGCGGTGGGGACCGAGGAGTTCAAGCGGGCCGTCGCGGGACGCACCTCCTACGAGCAGCACACGCTGCGCCTGTTCGGGATCCCGGAGTCGGAGATCGCCGAGACCCTGCGGATGGCGGAGGGCTCGATCGAGGGGCTCGATGCGCTCGAGGTCACCACGTGCCTGCGCCGGGGGGAGGTGGAGGTCGTGGTCCGCAACGAGCCCGCCGCGGCGGACGCCTATGAGGCGCTCGAGGCGCTGATCGCCGAGCGGCACGAGCGCACGCTCTACTCGACCGACGGCGCCCGGGTCGACGACCAGGTGGCCGAGCTCTTGGCGGGCAGGCGCATCGCGGTCGGGGAGTCCTGCACCGGCGGGCTCATGGCGGCCCGGCTGACCGAGCGCCCGGGGGCCTCGGTTTACGTCGCCGGCGGCGTGACCGCGTACTCCAACGAGGCGAAGATCGACCTGCTGGGCGTCGACCGCGCGCTGATCGCGGCGCACGGTGCCGTCTCGCCGGAGGTCGCCGACGCGATGGCGGACGGTGCGCTCGAGCGCTTCGAGGCCGACACGGCCGTCGCCATCACCGGCATTACGTGTGCTGGTCGACGAAGCGGTCGGACGGCGCCGTGCTGGCGCGCGACGTGACCCTGCCGGGCGACCGCGGCGAGATCCGCGACCGCGCGACGACCGTGGGGATGCACCTACTCCGCCGTCTGCTCCGTGGCGAGGAATTCCCGCTCTGAGAGGCGCCCGTCCGGGCGGCCCGGCTCGCCGCGGGCGCGGCTTTTCCTCGCTCTCGAGCCGCACGAGGACGACCGGTTGGCGCTGGCGCGCTGGCGCGACGAGCTCGTTGCCGGCCGCCGCGACCTCCGTCCGCTCTCGGGGGAGTCGCTTCACCTGACGCTCGTCTTTCTCGGCTACAGGCCCGAGAAGGAGATCCCGGCGATCGCCGAGGCCGCCTTCGACGCCGTCCGCGAGCTTCCGCCCGCGGTGCTGCACCCGCTCGGCGTCCGCCCGCTGCCAAGGCGCTCGCCGCGGCTGTTCGCGCTCGACCTGGAGGACGAGGGGGAGGCGGCCGCGACGATCCAGGCGGCGGTGTCGGACCGTCTCGCGGCGGAGCGTTTCTACCGGCCCGAGCGGCGAGACTGGTGGCCGCACCTCACGCTCGCGCGCGTCAACCGCGGGGCACGGGCGGAGCCGCTCGAGCCGGCGCGGAGCGCACCGGACCCGCTCCGGGCGCCGACCGTCACCCTCTACCGCTCGCTGCTGCGCCCGCAGGGGGCGCTCTACGTTCCGCTCGAGCGCATCGAGCTCGGCGCGTGATGAGCCTCACACGAACTGGGGTTGACTTCCGGACCCCCGGGGTGAGAGGCTAGGCACGCTGGCCGCAGTATCCGCTCCTTGGGAGGGATCGAACTGAGGACTCGCAACCTGGCGGCGCGTGCCGGACACTGGAGCGCGCGGCATCGAAAGAAGGCCATCTTCGGGTGGCTCGCACTGGTCGTCGTGGCGCTCTTCATCGGAGGCGCGTCCGGCACCAAGACCCTTCGGCAGCAGGATCAGGGCAACGGCCAGTCGCGCGAGGCCAACAAGGTCCTGGCGAATTCCGGCGGGCTGGGGCAGAGCGCGCGCTCGGAGGAGCAAGTTCTGATCCAATCGCGCACCGGCGGGCTCACCGTCAAGGATCCCGCGTTCCGTAAGGCCATCGAGGACGTGGCGGGGCGGGTGGCGCGCACTCCCCACTCGGCCTCCGTCCAGTCCCCGCTGGCGAAAGGCAACGGAGGTCAGATCTCGGGCGACAGCCGCTCGGCGCTCCTGAAGTTCCAGATCAAGGGGAGCCAGAGCAAGGCGAGGCACCGCGTGGGCGCCTTCCTGAGCCAGGTTGCCGCTGCGCAGCGGGCACATCCGGAGCTCCGGATCGAGGAAGCCGGCGACGCGAGCGCGGACAAGGCCCTGACCAAGGCCTTCGAGGACGACTTCCGCAAGGCGGAGACGCTGTCGCTGCCGATCACGCTCGCGATCCTGCTCGTGGCCTTCGGCGCCCTGGTCGCGGCCGGGCTGCCGCTGCTGCTCGGGCTGAGCGCCGTGGCGATCACCCTGGGCCTGGTCGCGCCGCTGAGCCATATCTGGCGCGTCGACCAGGCGATCTCGTCGGTGGTGCTGCTGATCGGGCTGGCGGTCGGCGTCGACTACTCGCTGTTCTACATCAGGCGGGAGCGCGAGGAACGCAAGGCCGGGCGTTCCAAGGACGCCGCGCTCGAGGCCGCCGCGGCCACGTCAGGGCGGGCGGTGCTCGTCTCGGGCCTCACCGTGATGGTGGCGATGGCCGGGATGTACCTCACCGGCAATTCCACGTTCGCCTCGTTCGGGACCGGCACGATCATGGTGGTCGCGGTCGCGATGCTGGGATCGATGACGGTCCTCCCGGCACTACTCTCGAAGCTCGGTGACGGGATCGACCGCGGGCGCGTGCCGTTCGTCGCACGCCTGCGTGCACGGCGCGGCGAGGATGGCGGCGTCTGGGCCTGGATCGTCGATCGCGTGCTCCGGCGCCCGGTCGTCTCGGTGGTGCTCGCGGGCGGCGCACTGGTGGCGCTCGCGATACCCGCCTTCAGCCTCCACACGGTCGACACCGGGATCCAGGGGCTGCCGCCGAACCTGCCGATCACGAAGACGATCAAACGAATCGAGCGGCCCTTCCCGGGTGGGCCGATTCCGGCGCTCGTCGTCGTGCAGGCGAAGGACGTCACGTCCCCCGCGGTGGCCGAGGGCATCCACCAGATGGAGCTGCGTGCGCTCGCGACGGGCTACACGCAGGAGCCGATCAACGTGCGCGTCAACCCGTCAAGAACGGTGGCCGAGGTGTTGGTGCCGCTGGCCGGAAGCGGCACCGACTCGAACTCGAACCAGGCGCTTCGCATGCTGCGCAAGGACGTGATCCCGCTCACGATCGACAAGGTCCGCGGGACGCGGACGCTCGTGACGGGCCTCACGGCGGGCTCGCGCGACTTCAACAACCAGATGAAGTCCCGCGCGCCGTGGGTCTTCGCCTTCGTGCTGGGGCTCGCCTTCATGCTCCTCATGACCACCTTCCGGTCGATCGTGATCCCCCTGAAGGCGATCGTCCTCAACCTGCTATCGGTCGGCGCGGCGTACGGAGTGCTCGTCCTGATCTTCCAGGACGGCCGCCTCCAGTCGCTGCTCGGCTACAAGTCGATCGGCGGCGTCACCTCGTGGCTGCCGCTGTTCCTGTTCGTGATCCTCTTCGGCCTCTCGATGGACTACCACGTCCTGATCCTCACGCGCGTGCGCGAGGCGTACGACCGGGGCATGGCCACCGAGCAGGCCGTGGCCAAGGGCATACGGGCCACCGCGGGCGTGGTGACGAGCGCCGCCGTCGTGATGGTGGCGGTGTTCGCGATCTTCGCGACCCTGAGCTCGCTCGACTTCAAGATGATGGGCATCGGGCTGGCCACGGCGGTCCTGATCGACGCGACGATCGTGCGAGCGGTGCTCCTGCCGGCGACGATGAAGCTGCTCGGTGACTGGAACTGGTACCTGCCGAGCTGGCTCGGCTGGCTCCCGGGGGTCGCGCACGAGCCGGCGCTCGCGGGTTCGCTGGTGGCGGCCGGTGACCGTCCGGCCGTCGGGCCGGAGGGCGCGCCGGGCGGGCTCTCCGTCGACGTGGTCGAGGAGGGCGAGACCCTCCGGGTGGTCTTCGCCGGCGAGCTCGACCTGAACACGGCGAGCTGGGTCGGGGAGCGGCTGCGGAGCATCGAAGCCGAGCACCGCGGCACGCTCGTCCTCGACCTGCGCGGCCTCGGGTTCATGGACTCGACCGGGCTGCGCGAGCTGTTCGCCGCCAACCGCCGCGCGCGATCGGAGGGCCGCCGGCGTGCTCGAGCTGGTGCGGGCGGCCGAGGTCGTCGAGACGGTCGACGATCCGGGGTCGATCGGGCCCGATAGGCGCGAGTAAGCCGAGCGCAGGGGCCGAAGTCCGCTGCCTGGCATAGTGGCGGCGACCGCGATGTCGCTCGAGCACGTTGATGTCCTGATTGTCGGCGCCGGCCTGTCCGGTATCTGCGCCGGCTACCACGTGCAGGACAAGTGCCCGGAGAAGTCGTTCGCGATCCTCGAGGCGCGCGATTCGATCAGCGGCACCTGGGACCTGTTCCGCTATCCCGGTGTCCGGTCGGACTCGGACATGTACACGCTCGGGTTCCGGTTCCGTCCCTGGCCAGACGCGAAGGCCATCGCGGACGGCCCGTCGATCCGCAATTACGTCCGCGAGACGGCCAGCGATTACGGCATCGACCGCAAGATCCGCTTCCACCATCGCGTGGTCGGCGCCGAGTGGTCGAGCGAGGACGAGCGGTGGACGGTCGAGGCGGTGCGCGGCGACACCGGCGAGACCGTGAGGCTGACCTGCGGGTTCCTGTTCTTCTGCAGCGGCTACTACCGCTACGACGAGGGGTACACCCCCGATTTCGCGGGGATCGAGCGCTTCGGCGGGGGGATCGTCCATCCCCAGCGGTGGCCCGAGGACGTCGATTACGACAGGAAGCGCGTGGTGGTGATCGGCAGCGGCGCCACCGCGGTGACGCTCGTTCCCGCGCTGGCCGAGCGCGCAGCGCACGTCACGATGCTGCAGCGCTCGCCGAGCTACGTGGTCTCGCTGCCGTGGGAGGACCCGGTCGCAAGCGCTCTGCGGCGCTTCCTCCCGGCCAGGCTCGTCTATTCGATCGTTCGCTGGAAGAACGTGCTCCTGACCATGCTCAGCTTCGAGCTGAGCCGCCGGCGGCCGCGGATCGCGAAGGCGCTGGTCCGCAAGGGCGTGGAGCGGCGGCTCCCGCCGGGCTACGACATCGACACGCACTTCAGGCCCCGCTACAACCCGTGGGACCAGCGCCTGTGCCTGGTGCCGGACGGCGATCTGTTCGATGCCATCTGCGACGGTCGCGCCTCGGTGGTGACCGACGAGGTAGAGACGTTCACCGAGACCGGGCTCAGGCTCGCCTCGGGTGACGAGCTCGAGGCCGACCTGATCGTCACGGCGACCGGCTTCAACCTCGTGATGCTCGGCGGTGCGACGCTGTCCGTCGACGGCGAGGAGGTGAAGCTGCCCGACAAGCTCACCTACAAGGGGCTGATGCTGAGCGGCGTCCCGAACATGGCCATCGCCGTCGGCTACACGAACGCCTCCTGGACACTCAAGTGCGAGCTCACCTGCGAGTACGTGTGCCGCCTACTGGGTTACATGGACGAGCGCGGGTACGCGGTCTGCACGCCGCGGAACCGCGATCCCGGGATCACCCGCGAGCCGCTCATCGACTTCTCGTCCGGCTACGTGCAGCGCTCAATCGAACAGTTCCCGCGCCAGGGCCCGCGGCCGCCGTGGCGGCTCCACCAGAACTACGCGCGGGACATCTTCCTGCTCAGGCTCGGCCCGATCGAGGACGAGGCGCTGGAGTTCACCGGCGCGCCAACGCGGGCCGCCGAGCCGGAGGAGCGTGTAGCCGCCTAACGCGCCGGCCGTGCTGCATTTTGGTCGTCCTGCAACCAAAAAGCAGAAGCGTCCGGGGCAGCTGAGCCTTAGGGGATCGGTATTGAGAGCCAGAGAGTCACCCGCGTGACGATCAGGTAGCCCGCCAGGGCCAGCGCGGCCAGGCGAAGGCGCCGGTCGGCGGAGACCGCCGCCAGCGGCAGGATCCACACCGCGTACCAGGGGAGGAGCCAGGCGGTGGCGAGTAGCAGGGCGAACACCGCCCAGCCCGCCGCCGTGATCCAGTCCGCTCCGCGCCAGACGGCGCGGATCAGGAGGCCGAGCGCAGCGAGGAACCCGACGTCCGCAACGAGGCGGACGCCATTCGTAGCCCCGCCAAGGCCGATCGCCTTGCCGATCTGGTTCGGCACCGAGTAGACGGCGACCTGGTTCTCCTGCGAGCGGATCGTGTCGAGGAAGCCGGCCGCCCGGTGGCCGAAGAACGCGAGCGCCAGCGCGGCGAAGCCGGAGAGCGCCACCGCTGCGCCGATCAGGACCTCGCGGCGCCGGCGGCGGAGTCCGCTGAACGCAAGCAGCA
>VAXR01000171.1 GCA_005885165.1 Actinomycetota bacterium | reverse complement strand
TCCGCGATCGCGCGGTCGAAGATGAAGCGGCCGGCGGGCCAGGTCACCGCGTAGACGCCGAAGTCGTAGGGGCGGTCGCGGCCGGCGTAGTTCTGGTGCCAGTTCTTCACCACGTAGTCGGAGACCGACGCCGCCGAGGTCCAGAAGTGCCCGTCGATCGACGCCTCGGAGTCCGCGAAGACGTGGTCGAGCAGCGGGAACCTCTTGGCGAGCGCGTGCGCGTTCGGCGTGATGGAGGCCGGGAAGAGGGTCAGCTTCGGATCGCCGTTGCCACGCGAATCGTCGCCCAGCACCTGGTCGTAGGTGCGGTTCTCCTTGACGATGTAGAAGACGTGCCGGATCTTGCCGCCGCCCGCGTCGGGGGGCACGAGCGGCGTGCCCGGCGGCGGCGCCTCGTAGTTCGCGGGTCGGATCTCGGCGAGCGCGCGGCCGTTCAGCGTGTGGAGGCGCGAACGGCTCGGCAGCCGGAGCACCCCGGAGACGCCGTCGACGATCGAGGGAAGGTAGCCGAAGCTGTTGATGTGGTCGTCGGAGTCGAGCTTCGAGAGCGGGATCGGCCCATTCGGGTTGGGTCCTACGCCCAGCCCCTTCGCGCTCACCCAGGCCAGCGTCTGGAGATTGGGGGTGATGCCGGCCGCCACCGGGTACGCGGCCGTCGGAACGCGGCCTAGGAGCTTGGGCGCCGGCGGCGCGGCCGCTGCGGTGGCCGGCGTGCTCGCGCTACGCAGCGCGCTCGTCTGGTGGCCCTTGCGCTTGCCCTGCTTGCCGCGCGTCTTGCTGTGCGTGCGCCGCTTCTTCCTCGGCGCAGCCTTCGGTTTCGGGCACCCCGACCGCAGCGCGTACACAACGACGTCGTCCTCGCCCGACTGGGCGACGGTGAGGTAGCAGCCCTTCGCGTCGACGCTCACCTGCGTCGGCGACGAGCCGACCCCCTCGGGCCGCTCGAGCGAGAGCACGTGCCTGACGGTCATCGCCTTGGTGTTGATCTCGACGACGCGGTCCTGGTTGGCGACGGCCACGAACGCGCGGTCCGCCTTCGGGTCGGCCGCGATCCCCTCAGGATGCGAGAGGTGCGCGCCCACCTGGATGTCCGCCACCTTCGTCCCGTCCTTCAGGTTGAGCACCGACACGGTCCCGTCGGACTCGTTCGACACGAGCCCCTTGCCGTCGCGGGTGATCGCCGCCCCGTACGGGTAGCTCCCGACCTTCACGTAGCGGGCGTCCTTGGTCTTGGTGTCGACGATCGCGGCGCGGTCGGCGAGGTTCAGCGCGGCGAGCAGCGTCTTCCCGTCGCGAGTCACCGCCAGGTCGCGCGGCCACGACATCGGCTTCGTGTTGGTCGGCGGGAAGTTCTGGGGGATCGGCGGGCCGACCGCGAACGCGCCCTGGGCGGAAACCGCCTGCGGCGTAGCCGTCCCGGATGGCGGCGGGACCGGGATCACGCCGGCGCGCGTGGCCTTGCCGGTGGTGCGGTTGTAGTGGAAGACGTGCACCACGTCGCCCTCCTTGCCGGGCACGCCCGCAGGTGCGCGCTGGTCCGCGTGGGGGGAGTCCGGGGTGCCGGAGGCATACGCGGTCTTGCCGTCGGCGGCCATCGTGATGCCGCCGTCCGTGCCCGGCATGGGGATGATCTGCACGAGCTTCCCAACGGGCTGGATCGTGCGCGTGTGGCACACGGTGCGCCGCTTCCCCTTGAGCTTGCGGGTCCTGCAGGTGCGCCGAGTCCGCGCCTGGACGCGCACGATGCGGATGTCGTTGCGACCGCGGCCGGAGGAGAGGGTCCAGAGGAAGCGCCCGTTGGTCGTGAGCGCTCCGCCCCCGGGGTGGTTGCCGAGCTTCGTGAGGACGCCCGGCGGATTGAGCTGCCGCCCGTCGGGCTGGATGCGAGTGACCGGGCCGACCGTGTTGGTATCGCTGCCCGTCACCGCCCGCGCGATCCCGACCGCCGCCGCGAGCGCCGCCAGCAGCACGAGGAACGACATCCGCGGCCGCATCACGGCGCGCATGGTCGCAGCATGGATCGCGCGGCGTGTCACCTTCGTGAAAAGCGAGTCAGCGCGGCTGCGGGAACTGGCTGCGCATCATCGCGTCCCACCCGCGGGCCGGCAGCAGCCCGTGGGTCGCGAGCATCACCCGTGCGCCGAGGGTGATCACGTAGCGGGGCCTGGGACGGCGGCTCGTGATCGCGCGCTGGACGGCCCGCGCCACCGAGTCCGGCGGCGCCGCGAGCCGCGACATCGCGCCCCCGTACGCGTTCGCGGTTGAGGCGGCCACGGCCTGGTTGAACTTCGCGTACGGGCCGTCGTCGCTCGTGGCCTCGTGGATCGAGCCAACGGCCGTCTCCCCGAACTGCGTCCTGATCAGGCCCGGCTCGATGATCGAGACGCCGATCCCGAAGCCCTTGACCTCGAAGCGCAGCGCGTCCGAGACCGCCTCGACCGCGTGCTTGGTGGCGTGGTAGATCCCGCCGCCGGGGAACACGAGCCGCCCGCCCATCGAGCTGACGTTGACGATCCGCCCGTAATGCTGGCGCCGCATCCCCGGCAGCACCAGCTGGCACATCCGGATGAGGCCGAACACGTTCGTCTCGAACTGGCGGCGAACCTGCTCCATCGGCACGTCCTCGATCGCCCCGGACTGGCTGTAGCCGGCGTTGTTCACGAGCGCCCCGAGCGCACCCTCGTCCTCCTCGACGCGCGCAACCGCCGCCCGCATCGAGTCCTCCTGCGTGACGTCGAGCGCGAGGAGGCGGCAGCCCTTCTTCTCGAGGTCGGCGATCGACTCGAGCCTGCGCGCGGTGGCGTACACCGTGTGGCCCTTGCCGGCGAGCCGCTCTGCCGTGGCGCGCCCGATCCCCGTCGAGCAGCCGGTGATTAGAACCGCTTTCGAGACCTCCGCCATGCTCCCCGCCGCCGGGACCCTACAGGGGTTCGGACGCGTGCGATCTACCGTTGGTGACGTACGGAAGGCGGGCTTGAGCGTCGATGGCACTCCCTGGTGGCGCTGGCACGTGCCGACCGCGCTCGAGGCCGGGGTCGTCCTTGCCCTGGGCGTCAGCATGATGGGGATCGCGATCTGGGAGTTCACGATCAGCGAGTAGGCGCAGGACGCGGGCGCCCGCCGCGCCAGTTGTGCCCTACCCACACGCGCTCGCAGTCGTGCAAGCGATCGCGCCGATCCGCAACGACCGAGTCGTTGCCTGGCCCGCAGTGGATGTCCTCCGCCACGCCGTCCGCTGCGTAGATCGTGTCGTTCCCCGCCCCTCCATAGAAGGCGTCCTTGCCGGGGCCGCCAACGAGCAGGTCGTCTCCATCTCCACCTGAGAGCACATCGGCACCGCCGCCGCCGTAGAGCTGGTCGTTGCCCGGCCCGCCGAGTAGGCGGTCGTTTCCAACGCCGCCGTTCTCGAGATCGTTGCCGCTTGACGGGTTCACCACGTCATTCCCGGCGCCCCCATACAGGCAGTCGTCGCCAGACGTGCCCCAGATCGTGTCGTTGGCGGCGTAGCCGCGGATTTCGGCACGGTCTCCCTCGAGGTGAAGGTCATCAGCCTGGGGGGTCCC
>VAXR01000170.1 GCA_005885165.1 Actinomycetota bacterium | reverse complement strand
CGGGGCCGCCGGGAGGTGGCGTTGGCTCAACCGGATCGCCAGCTGAATGCCCGAGGCCAGCTCCGCCTCACCGCCAGAAAGCGTTCTTTGCGGGCCTTTCAAGACCGAAGGCCCCGACGGGATGCCGAGGCCTTCGAGTAGCGGGGGCGGGATTCGAACCCGCGACCTTCGGGTTATGAGCCCGACGAGCTACCTGACTGCTCCACCCCGCGTCGCGTGAAACAAGGGTAGCGCCGCCGAAATCAGGCTGTCAAGCCCCGCTAGACGTCTGACCGACTCGCAAGTCCAGGGATTTCTGCTTTTGGTCGTCCTGCGACCAAAAAGCACAGTCGCGCGGCGCCGCCCGGCTCAACCCGTCTCGGTGGCACTCGCGAGGTGTCCCTCGAGCGCCGGCGCCCGCCCTGCGGCCCGCAGCTGCGGTACGAGCAGCCCGGCGAGAACGCACACGATGAGGAACAGCGTCGCCATCACGTAGGTGTCGGTGAACCCCGTGACGGTCGGGCGCCCGTGCGCCACGTGGTCGGCGATGAACGTCGCGGCAAGCTGGCCGCCGAGCGCGCCGCCGAGGGTTCGCATCACCGTGTTCATCCCACTGGCTACGCCGGTCTGAGTGGGCGGGACGGCCTGCACGATCAGGTTTCCGAGCGCCGCGAACGCGAGCCCGATCCCCACGCCGAGCAGCGTCGCGGTGATCACCATGTCGTACGGGTGGCGATGCTCGAGCGCCGCACAGCCGAACGCGACCGCCGAGATGCCGGTCCCCGCGATGAGCGCGGACTTCGACCCGAACCGCCTCGCAACCCGGCCGGCCGCAGTACCGAGCAGCCCCATAGTCAAGGCGGCCGGAAGCAGGTAGAGGCTCGAGACGACGGCAGACGCACCAAACCCGAATCCCGTGCTCTTGGGCAGCTGCGCGAACTGCGGGAACACGATGAACGACGAGTACATGCCCGCGCCGAGGAGGAACGCCGCCAGGTTCGTGGTCCACACGCCCCGGATCCGCATCATCGTCATGTCCACGAGCGGTCGGCGGCTGCGAACCTCGACCGCGATCCAGGCCAGGCAGAAGACCAGCCCGAACGCGAACAGCCCGAGCGTCCTGGCTCCGCCCCAGCCCCAGAGGGTGGTCTGCGCGATCGCGATAAGCACAGCGGAGACGCCCACGCTCATCAAGGTCGCCGCGAGCCAGTTCACCCTGCCGGGCGAGCGCACCGGCGACTCCGGGACGTATCGCATCGTGAAGAACGCTGCGGCCAGCGTGACCGGCAGGGGGATCCAGAACAGCCAGTGCCAGCCGAGGTGCTCGGAGATCAGCGCGCCCACCACCAGCCCGCCGCCGGCACCGACCCCGAGGATCGACGACATCAACCCGATGCTGCCGGCCACCCGCTCGCTGGGGAACTCGTCCCTGGCGATCGAGAACGCCAGCGGGAAGATCCCGCCGGCCACGCCCTGCACGACGCGCGCCGCGATCAGCATCGCCAGCGACTGCGACACCGCCGCGAGCAGCGTCCCCGCTGCGAGCACCATGAGCGTCCATACCAACAGGCGCTCCTTGCCGTACATGTCGCCGAGCCGGCCGATGATCGACGTGCCGACCGACGCCGAGACCAGGAACCCGGTCAGAAGCCACGTCACACCCGTTTCGCTGGTGTGCAGGCTGTGCTGGAACGACGGCAGCGCCGGGATCACCGCCGAGCTCAGGATCGCGTATGCGAGGCCGGCGAGCGACAGCACGGCGAGGATCAGGTTGGGATGCACGCGGGCCGACTCGCGGGGCTCACCGGACATACCGGTAACCCTACGAGGCGCCCGTCAGGCCCTTTCCGCGGCCGCGTGAACGGCCTCGAGCACCGCCTCGTTCGGCGGGTTGTCGCTCGCGTCCTCGGCGAGATGCGTCCACACCACCTCGCCGCCCGGCGCCACAACCAGCACTCCGCCGAGCTGCGCGGCGTGGCCCTGCGTCCGGCCCTGGACCAGCCTCTGCGTGGCCGTGATCTTCGCCGCCTTCGCCACGATCCGCGGGCTGAAGAGCTCGCTCATGGTCGCCACCTTGGTCCCGGCGGCCTTGTAGGTCTTCCGATCGGGATCGACCAGGACCTGCATGCCGTCGAGCCCGTAGTCCTCGATGAAGTGCTCGGCGTGCCGCGGCGTGCCCTGGCCGATCAGCACCAGGCGGGCGCCGGCCTCGTCGAACTTCTCCTTGTCGCGGTGCAACTGCACCGCGTGTGCGCGGCAGTAGATTCAGCCGTAGTGACGCAGGAAGACCAGCACGGCGGGCTGGTCGCGCCACAGGTCGCCGAGCCGGACCTCGGCGCCGGTGTGGTCCTGAAGGACGACGTCCGCGAGCTCGTCGGCCCGCTCGGGTGGCCGCGTCGACTGCCGTTTGACGGCCGCGCCGAGGCCGAGCCTCGCCATCACCAGGTGCCCGGCGTGTGCCCGGCGATCGCGGTCCAGACCAGGTAGACGACCGCCATCGCGGCGGTCCAGCCTACGGCGAACACCGCGCCGCCGAAGATCATCGAGCTGTCCCTGCCGACTATCACGGCGTGGAGCATGCAGGCCGCGGTCACGAGCAGCACGGCGAGGTACACGCCCACCATCACCGCGATCGTATCGGCTGGGCGATACGCATACGATCACTCCGTTGCCGCGCATCGCCGTCATCGACCTCGGGACGAACTCGACGCGCCTCCTGATCGCCGATGTCGACGACGGGCGCGTAACGGAGGTCGAGCGGCGCACCAATGTGACCAGGCTCGGCGAGGGCGTCGACCGGAGCGGCCGGCTGGCGCAGGGCGCCATCGACCGGGTTCTCGACGCCGTCGCCGACTACCACCGCTTGATCGAGTCGCACGGTGCCTTGGAGACGGTCGCGCTCGCGACGAGCGCCGTGCGCGACGCCGAGAACGCCGAGGAGTTCGCGGACGCCATGCGGTCGCGCTTCGGCATCGAGCCGCGCACCATCTCCGGTGACGAGGAGGCGACGCTCACCTTCCTCGGCGCCACCTCGGAGCTCGGGAACGGCGAGCCCACGATGGTCCTGGACATCGGCGGCGGCAGCACCGAGTTCGTGGTCGGCACGCCCGGCGGCGTCCCCGACTTCCACGTATCGACGCGCGCGGGGTCCGTGCGTCAGACGGAGCGCCACTTGAGAGACGATCCCCCGCCCGACGACCAGATCGCCGCGATGCGCGAGGAGGTACGCCAGATCATCGAGGAGGGCGTTCCCGCGGAAACGCGCGCCGGCATCGCGCGAGGCATCGCCGTGGCCGGGACGGCGACGTCGCTTGCGGCGATCGATCAGGAGCTCGACCCCTACGACCCCGCGCGGGTGCACGGATACAAGCTCGAGCTGGGCGCCTGCCGCCGGATGCTCGAGATGCTCGCCTCGATGCCGCTCTCCGAGCGGCGCCGGGTGGCGGGCCTGCATCCCGATCGGGCGCCCACGATCGTCGCGGGCGCCGTGATCCTGATCGAGGCGATGCTCGCCTGCGGCCTCGACTCGATGACGACGAGCGAGGCCGACATCCTCCACGGGGCCGCGCTCAGCGCCTCGAAGGCCGCAAATAGCGCCCGTTGAGGCCGTTTCCCGCGCGCCGGGTTCCTCGGGTCGGACTTGCTCCGCGACCTTCAGCGGGTTTATACTGACCTTCGTCGGGGCCGACCGGTCGTGCCGGAAGGCGTGAGCGGGAGGGCTTCCGATACATAGGCTCGGGCGAAGCCGCATCACATCGGCGCCTCCCGCCGTCCGAGCCACCAGGCCCCTTCATGGCACGTACCCCTGCCCGTCCTGATGGGGCCGCTTTCGGAGCCGCCGGCAAAGGAACTGTCGGCGGCTCCGGTTCTTTAAGGGCTTCCGGCCGACCGCCGCAGTTCCACAATGCGCCGGCTCTTCGGCGCCGGGGGCGAACGTCCCTTTCACCCACCTATAGCTGGGTGGAATGGACGCTCGCGTCAGAACCCTCGCGGGACGGCAGGCCGACGTCCTCGCACGATGGCAGCTCGAGGACGAAGGCTGGACCGCCGGAAAGATCGATCACCACGTGCGGCGCCATGAGTGGCGGCTTATCCACCCCGGCGTCTATCTGCTCAACCATGCGCCGCCGAGCCGTCGCCAGCTCTGGTTCGCCGCGGCGTTGACGACGCGCGACAGCGTTCTGAGCCATGGGAGCGCGGGCGCGTGCTACGGCTTCTACAGGTTCGACCGCGGCTACGAGGTGGTGACCCGACCCGGTACCGGCGGCCGGCGCCGCCACGGACTGCTTGTGGTCTGCAGATCGCGCATGTTGCAACCGGACCTGACGCGCCACGGCGGCATTCCGATCACCACCGCAGCCCGGGTGCTCGTAGACCTGGCACGGGGGCTGGATCGCAAGCGGATGGGGCGCGCATTCCGCGAGTCGATCCGGCTGGGCCACACGAGCGCCCGCCAGGTGCGCCGAACGCTCGAGCGCCATCC
>VAXR01000043.1 GCA_005885165.1 Actinomycetota bacterium | reverse complement strand
TGCTCCAGGTGATCTGGCCGACGATCAGGCCGCTCGACGACCGAGCACGTTCGCGCTCGAGTTCGGGACGTCATCGGGCACCCGCCCGCTAGTCCGGGATGAGCCCCTCGCCTGTGAAGTCCGCCTCCGCCTCCTCGAAGGTGATGTCGCGGGGCGGGACGATCACATCCGACACCGCGAGCTCCTCCGACGGCAGCCGCGAGCCGCCGCTCTCGATCAGCTCGAGCATCTGGTTGAAGGCCTCCTGGAAGCCGGGCTGGTCGCCGGCCTCGACCGCCGCGACGGCGCGGTTGTCGAGATCGTTGAGCTGCGCGGCGACGTCGTCCGGGACGTCGTACTGGCCCTCGCCCGCTATGCGGACGATCACTGGCTCGCGCCCGGCTCGGGCTGCCCCTGCCCCTGCCCCTGCCCCTGCTCCAGCGCGGGCGCCCCGCCGCCGCCCGAGCCGATCTCGGCCTTTATCTTGGCGAGCTCGTCGTCCACCTGCTGGCCTGCCGAGAGCTGCGCCAGCTGGCGGTCGATTTCGTCCTGGCCCCCGCCGAGCTGGGTGAGGTCCTCGAACGTGCCGGCCTTCTCCAGCTCATCGACGGCGTTGGCGCGCGCCTTCATGTTCTCGGTCTTGTCCTCGGCGCGCTGGATCGCGAGCCCGAGGTCGGCCATCTGCTCCCCCACCCCGTTCGCGGCCTCGGAGATCTGCACCTGCGCCTCCGCCGCGGAGTACTGCGCCTTGATGACCTCCTTCTTGGTCCGGAAGGCCTCGATCTTCTCGCGCATCCGCTTCTCGTTCTCTGTGAGCGAATCCTGCTGGTGCTCGAGCTCCGCGATCTGCTGGTCGAGCGACTGAAGCTCGTTCTGCGCGAGCGTCTTCCGCTCGAGGGCGGTGCGGGCGAGGTCCTCTTGGCCCTGCGCGAGCGCCTGCCGGGCCTGCGTGTCGAGCTTGACGATCGACTGCTCCAGCTTCGAGGACTGCATCTGCAGGCGCTTCTTCGAGGTGACCACGTCCGCGATCCCCTTCTTCACGTTCTGCAGGTACTCGATCTGCTTCTGGTAGCCGTAGTCGAGCGTCTCGCCGGGGTCCTCGGCGCGGTCGAGCAGCTTCGAGATCTTCGCCTTGATGACGGTGGACATGCGCCCGGCGAGGCCTGGCATGGCCGCCCTCCTTGTCTTTCGTGAATGAGCCTTGAGCGAGATGAAGACTAACGCGGCCGGATAGCCGTCAGACGCGGACGCTCGGCGCGGGGCCGTCGCCGGCGGGCGCCGCGCCCGGCACGGGGCGGCAGCGGCGACCGCTCGATCGATCGCGTGCTCGCCTACACCTCGTATCTGAGCGTGGGCACCGGGCGCCACCGGGACATCGCGCTGACGTTCGACGACGGTCCCGGGCCCTACACGCCGCAGGTGCTCGCCGTGCTGGCGCGGTACCACGTGCCGGCGACCTTCTTCGCGGTCGGCTCAGCGGTTCAGAAGTCGCCGCGGCTGGTGCGCGAGGAGTCGAGCCGCGGGTACCCGATCGGCGACCACACCGAGCACCACGCCTACCTCGGCCACTCGGGTCCGGCGGCCCAGGAGGCCGAGGTCTCCGGCGCGGGCACGGCGCTCGAGCACGCCGGTGTGCCTGCGCCAAGGCTGTTCCGGCCGCCGTACGGCTCTTTCAACGCGTCGACGCTCTCGATCCTCCACGCCAACCGAATGCTGATGGTCCTGTGGACGGTCGACACGAAGGACTTCAGCAGGCCGGGTACCCAGCGGATCATCTACACGGCGCTGAGCGGCGCCCGGCCGGGCGCGGTGATCTTGATGCACGACGGGGGCGTTGCGCGCGCGCAGACGGTGGCGGCGCTGCCGCGCATCATCCAGGTGCTCCGCCGACGCGGCTACCGCTTTGTCACGGTCCCGCAGCTCCTTCGCGACGACCCGCCGCCGCGCGGCCAGCCGCCGCCGCACCCCCTCGCCGGCGCCGGTTTCCTGCCGTCGCCGCCGCGGCGCTAAGCAGCTACCGGCTCGCCCGTAGCCGCGCCCGGTGCCTGGTCCAGGACCTCGGCGGCCTGCTTCAGCCGCTCCTGGAACGCCTGGCGCTGCATCCTGGAGATCACGAGCCGCTGCACCTGCGCGGTGCCCTCGAAGATCTGGAAGATCTTCGCGTCGCGGAACCACTTCTCGAGCGGGCAGTCGGTGCTCTGCGCGTAGGGGCCGACGAGGTCCATCAGCGCCGTCGTGGCCCACATCGCGACGTCGCCGGACTTGAGCTTCGACATCGAGCCCTGGCCGCCCGTCATCGGGATCCCGGCGCGGCCCATCCAGGCGGCGCGGTAGACGAGGAGGCGCGAGGCGTCGATCTCGGTGGCGACGTCCGCAAGCACCTGCTGGACGCGCTGCTGCTCGAGCAAGGGGCCGCCCTCGTCGGACTTGTCCTCCAGGTACTCGAGCGTCCACTCGTACGCGGCGCGCGCGATCCCGAGCGCGCCGGCGCCGACGAGCGGGCGCGTCATCTCAAACGTCGCGAGCGCGCCCGACGCCCTACCGCTTGACTGCCCGGAGCGCGCGCGCTCGAGCTTCTTCTCGAGCTTCTCCATCCCGCCGAGCAGGTTCTCCTTCGGAATCCGGCAGTCCTCGAGGACGACCTCCGCCGTCTGCGACGCGCGGATCCCGAGCTTGTCCTCCTTCTTCCCCTGCGAGATCCCGGGCGCATCCTTCGGTACGACGAACGAGGCCTGGCCGCGGTGGCCGAGCTTCGGATCGACGGTTGCGACGACGACGGTGACGTCGGCGATGCCGCCGTTCGAGATGAAGACCTTGGTGCCGTTGAGGACCCAGTGGTCGCCGTCCAGCACGGCGGTCGTGCGGAGTGACCCGACGTCAGAGCCCGCGCCGGACTCGGTGACCGCGTAGGCGCCGAGCTTGACGTCGTCCTCGCCGACGCCGAGCGCGCGCGGGACCCATTCGGCGATCTGCTCAGGCGTGCCCGACGAGGCGACCCCGGCTGCGGCGAGGGACGAGGCGTTCACCGCCAGCGCGATCCCGGCGCAGCCCCAATTCAGCTCCTCCTGGTAGATGACGCCGAAGAGGCCGTCCTCGTCCATTCCGACCTTCTGCACCCAGTCGAGGCCGCTGAGGCCCCACTTCCGCGACTCCTTGATGACGTCCCATGGAACGCTCTGGTCGCGGTCATATTTCGCGGCGACGGGGCGCATCACCTCGAGGGCGAAGCGATGGCAATGGTCGCGCCACTCCTGCTGCTCGTCGGTCAGGCGAAAATCCACGTGAGAAGCCTCCGGTCCAGCGGCCTGACGGCGCCCACCAGGGGCGTCGCGGTCGTTGACTGACTAGTCAATCCATTGCTCAGGATACCCGCTGCCGCCGGCGCCCGAAACGACCGCTATCGTCCCTCGCCGTGCCCCGCCGTACCCTGCTTCTGGCCGCGGGGGCAGCCCTCGCGCTGTCGGGATGCTCGCTGTCGACCAGCAATTCCGGGGGTGGATCGGGGCAGATCAACTCGGGCGTCAGCTCGAGCAGCAGGCAGGCGCTGGCGCAGCTCGGCCTCCCCACCGCGGCCACGCGCGACACCACCCGGGTCAGCGGCACCGACCCGGTGACGGACGCCGCCGGAGTCGCCACGGCGATCTTCCCGGCGACCGGCAAGCAGGACCGTCCTGGCGCCGTGGCGCTCGTCGATAGGGGGCAGTGGCAGGCCGGGGTCGCCGCCGCCGTGCTCGCCGGCAGCCCCCTGCACGCACCGGTCCTCCTGAGCGACGGCGACACGCTTCCCGGCGCGACGAGCGACGCGCTCTCGCGGCTCAAGCCCACAGGCGAGAGCCTCGCCAAGGGCGCGCAGGCGATTCTCGTGGGCGATACGCCGCCGGCTCCGGGCGGGGTGAAGAGCGGGGCCATCCACGGCAACAACCCGTACACGATCGCCGAGGCGGTGGATCGCTTCCAGACCGCCGTGGCCGGCAAGCCCACGCCCGACGTGATGGTCGCGTCGGGCGACCAGTCCGCGTGGGCCATGCCCGCCGCGGCGTGGGCCGCGCGATCCGGGGATCCGGTCCTGTTCGTCAAGAAGAACTCGATCCCGGGACCCACCAAGCGCGCCCTCGCCGCTCACGCCAAGCCGAACATCTACATCCTCGGTACCTCCTCGGTGGTCTCTGCGTCGGTCGAGAACCAGCTGAAGAAGCTGGGCACGGTCGTGCGCGTCAACGCCGGCGGTAAGAATGCGGTCAAGGACGCGGTCTCCGGGGCTGTGCAGTTCGCGCGCTTCCACCAGGGGACCTTCGGATGGAACGCGACACAGCCGGGCCGGAACTACTCGCTCGCGAGCACCTCCCGCCCCCTCGACGTCGCCGCGGCGGCCACGCTGGGCAGCAACGGGGTGTACGCGCCGCTGCTGTTGACGGACAAGGCCGGCAAGCTTCCCAGCGCCTTGCAGTCGTATCTCCTCGACGTCCAGCCAGGCTTCGAGAACGGGGACCCAAGCCAGGGCTTCTACAACCGGGTCTGGATCCTCG
Source organism: Actinomycetota bacterium (assembly GCA_005885165.1). Taxonomy (GTDB): domain Bacteria; phylum Actinomycetota; class Thermoleophilia; order Solirubrobacterales; family Thermoleophilaceae; genus AC-37. The sequence continues at coordinate 16,846 of VAXR01000043.1, read as the reverse complement.
GCAACCGGGACGCGGTCTCCACCGGCGTGCAGGCGAAGATCGACCAGCTCACAGAGCTCGTCCCAGTCGATCAGCCGACGGGCAAGTAGCCCGGTAGCGTTCCCCCGCGCGTGAGCGAGTTCGAGGATCCCGAGCGGCTCGACCGCGAGCCGACGGTGGAGGACATCCGGGAGCTGATGGGCGCGTCGACGCCGCACTTCGCGCTGCAGATCCGGAACCGCATCCACACCCTCATCGAGCCGCTGCCCGAGGACCATCCGGCGCGGATCGAGGGCGAGCGCGAGATCGCGCGGCTCGATCGCATCGCATTCGAGGGCGAGCGGCGCGGGCCCGCGATCGAGGGCGAGCGCGAGCTGCCGAGCATCCAGCGCCCGGCGGACGCGTCCTAGTCGGCCCGATGGCCGTGACTGCCGACGAGCTCGGGCCGGCGCTCGAGCGCACGCTCCCCCTGCTGAGCGCCGAGGGCCAGGGAGCCGCTCGCGCCTCGGCCGCCGGCTACCTCGACCTGCTCGGCCCGGCCGGCCCCGACTCGACAGGCCCGGCCCAGGACCTGATGGTGGGGCGGATCGTCCCCACCATCTACGAGCGATGGTGGCGTCCGGCGCTCGGGCGTCTCGCGAAGGGCGTGTTCGGTCCGGGCATGGCCGACGAGCACCGCATCGCCCGCCTCCTGCTCGGGCTCAGCCCGGGCGACGGCGTGCTCGACGTGGCGTGCGGGACCGGCAACTTCACGCGCGAGTTCGCCCGGACCGTCGGCGCCGGCGGGCTGGCCGTCGGAATCGACGTCTCCGAGACGATGCTCGCCCGCGCGGTGCGGGACACCCAGGCCGCCGGGCTCTCCGACGTCGCGGCGTACATCCGCGGCGACGCCGTGGAGCTCCCGCTCCGGGAGGCGAGCTTCGACGCCGTCTGCTGCTTCGCGGCGCTGCACCTGTTTGCCGACCCGATGCGTGCGCTCGACCGCATGACCGCCGTGCTCACGAGCGGAGGGAGGATCGCTCTCTTCACCTCCGTGCGCGGGCGGTCGGCGCCGCTCCGGACTTGGGAGGCCGTGATGCAGCGGCGAAGCGGCATGCGCATGTTCGAGCGCGACGAGGTCGTGGCCGCGCTCGAGCAGCGCGGTTTCGTGGAGATCCGCCAGCGGATCACCGGGTTCACCCAGTTCGTCGGCGGCCGGCTCGCCGACTGAGCGCGGGGCGCTACTTCTTCGCGCCGGCCACCACGCTCCGCCCGCACACCTTGAACCCGAGCGCCGCGGCGAGCTTCTCGCGGGCCTGGGCGATCTTGCTGAAGACGTCGTTGAGCTTGGCGTAGCGGTTCTCGTCGTTCTTCTGCGCGGCCGTGCGCTGCTGGCGCAGGACGCCTAGGAGTTCCGCCGTGCCCGCGTTGAACGACGCGAACGTGCCGCTCTCCGACTTCGGCGGGGAGAGCTTGCGGAGCTCCGCGTCGAGCGCCGTGCGGCCATCGATCTGCTGCTGCGTGTAGCGCACGGCCTGCTTGGCGGTGCGGGGCGCGGTCTGCGGGGCCGACTTGTCGGCCTGGGTGCACTCCGCGTCGGCCCGCTTTGCGAATTCGGCGGGAGAAAGCCGCGAGCTGCCGCCGCAGCCGGTCACGAGCACCGCCGCGATTGCGAGCGCAGCGGCCACCCCTGTCAGCGTCGCGCGGCGCGGCATCGCAACGGAAGCTAAACGGCGGCTGCCGCCGACCGGGAGAGGCCGGCCAGCTCGGCTACGCGGTCGCGATGCGTCCGCGGCGACCCGAACAGGGAGCCGTCGGTCCGCGCGCGCTTCAGGAAGAAGTGCAGGTCGTGCTCCCACGTGAAGCCGATCCCGCCGTGGACCTGGAGCGAGGAGGCCGTGACGCGCCAACCGGCGTCCGCCGCGTAGGCCTTGGCCATCGACGCCGCCAGCGCCAGCGACTCCGGCTCGTGGTCGGCCACCCAGCTCGCATAGAGCGTGGCGGCGCGCGCTCCCTCCACCTCGAGGAGCATCTGGGCGCAGCGGTGCGACACGGCCTGGTACGCCCCGATCGGCCGGTCGAACTGCTTGCGCTCCTTCGCGTAGTCCACCGCCATCTCCATCGCCCGCTGCGCGACCCCAACCAGCTCGGCGGCGAGAGCCACCTCCACTCGGGCCACCGCGGCGTCCACGTCGCCCTCGAGCGGCTCGCCGCCATCCGCCTGGACGCGGAAGAAGCGCCGCGTCGAGTCGATGGTGTCGGCGCGTTCGATCTGCGCGTCGCCGGCTTCGACGACGCTGGCCGACCCGTTGTCGAGCAGCACGATCAGCTCGGCCGAGTCGGCGTCCGGAACGAGCGGCGCAACGCCTTCCGACAGCTGCCCGACGGTCCCGCGCCGCTCGCCCGATGCGATGCCCGGGAGCCAGCCCTGGCGCTGCTCGTCGCTTCCGGCGTGCGCCAGCATCAGGCCGGCGGCGGCGTTGGAGAGGAATGGCGCCGGCGCGAGCGCGTACCCGAGCTCCTCCATGAGGATCGTCAGCTCGACCTGTCCGAGCCCCTGGCCGCCGTGCTCCTCGTCCGCGAAGATCCCCGGCCAGCCGAGCTCGGCGATCTCGCCCCAGAGCGCGTCGTCGTACTCGCCGGCCTCGGCCAGCTCGCGCACCTTCTCCATCTTGTAGCGGTTGGCGAGGAACTCGTTCGCCGTCGACTTGATCGCCCGCTGGTCGTCGGTGTAGTCGAAGTTCATCTCAGTCTCGGCAGGCCCAACACGCGCTCGGCCACGATGTTCTTGAGGATCTCCGTGGTGCCGCCCTCGATCGAGTTCGCGCGGGCGCGCAGAAAGCGATAGGTCCAGTGGTCGTCGACGAGCGGCGCCTCCCGACCCCGCACGTCCATGGCGAGCTCGGTGAGCGCTTGGTTGGCGTCCGACCACTGCCACTTGACGAGCGACCCCTCGGGCCCCGGGATGCCCGTCTTCATGATCTGGGTGAGCCCGCGGGAGGCGATCAGCCGCAGGCACTCGGCCTCGATGTAGATCTGCGCGATGCGCTGGCGGATCACGGGGTCCTCGTCGAGACCCCGCTCGCGGATCTCGTCCATCAGCTCGCCGATCGCGATTTTGAGGGCGATCGCGCTCCCGAACCCGAGGCCGGCGCGCTCGTGCATCAGCGTCGTGATCGCAACGGCCCAGCCGTTCCCGACGCCGCCGACCACGTTCTCGTCGGGGATCCGCGCCTCCTCCATGAAGATCTCGTTGAACTCGGCCTCGCCGGTGATCTGCCGCAGGGGCCGGACCTGGACCGCGTCCTGCTCCATGTCCATCAGGAAGTAGGTGAGGCCCTTGTGCTTGGGCACGTCCGGGTCGGTGCGCGCGACGAGCATGCACCACTTCGCCTCGTGCGCGTAGGTGGTCCAGACCTTCTGCCCGGTGACGACCCACTCGCCGTTCGACTTCACCGCCTTCGTCTTGAGCGACGCCAGATCCGAGCCCGACTCCGGCTCGGAGAAGCCCTGGCACCAGATCTCCTCGGCGGTGAGGATCGGCTTGAGGTAGCGCTCCTTCTGGTCCTCGGTCCCGTGCGCGATCACCACCGGCCCGCCCATCACGAGCCCGAGCACGTTGGCGGTCATCGGCGCCTTCGCCCGCGCCATCTCCTCGTTGAAGATGGCCTGCTCGATCAGCGTCGCCCCGCGGCCGCCGTACTCCTCGGGCCAGGAGAGGCCGGCGTAGCGGGCGTCGGCGAGCTCGCGCTGCCACTCCTTGCGGAACTCGAAGGCGGCCTCGTCGCCCTCCGGCTCGCTGCCCGGGTGGTTCTCCTCGAGCCACGCGCGCAGCTCGTCGCGGAAGGCCTGCTCCTGCGGCGACAGCGTGAGATCCACGGCGCGGGGATGCTATCTAGCGCGCGCTCCCGGCACGCCTCGCGGGCGCCTCCAGCTGCTAGGCAGGCGCCTCCACCGTGCCCGCATCGGGGCTGTCGACGACCTCCAGGAGCGCGTCGACCATGCGCGGATCGAACTGCGTGCCGCTGTGAGCGCGAAGCTCGCGGCGCGCCGCCTCCCTCGGCATCGCGCGCCGGTAGGGGCGGTTGCTGGTCATCGCGTCGAACGCGTCGCAGACGAAGATCACGCGCGAGCCGAGCGGGATCGCATCGCCGGTGAGGCGGTCCGGGTAGCCCGTGCCGTCCCAGCGCTCGTGGCCGTGGCGGACGAGCGGGCGAACGCTCGCAAGGAACTCGATCGGGGCAAGGATCTGCTCGCCGACCACCACGTGGCGCTCCACCTGGGCGCGCTCCTCCCTCGTCAAGGGACCCGGCTTGTTGAGGATCGACTCGGGCACGGCGATCTTGCCGATGTCGTGGAACGCGGCCCCGTAGGTCAGGTCGCGGAGCGCCCTGCCGTCCAGCCCGAGCAGGCGGCCTACGGCCTCGGCGTTGTCGACCATCGCCCGGGCGTGGCTCGCCGTATGGGCGTCCTTCGCCTCGAGCGCCGTGGCCAGCGCCTCCGCGGTGCCGATGTAGGCCCGCTCGAGCTGCTCGTACAGCGTCGCCGAGCGAAGCGCGGCGCCGAGCTGGTCCGCGACGGTCTCGATCAGCCGGGCGTCGGCCTCGTCGAAGGCGTCCACGCTCTGCTCCTGCACGTCGAGCGCTCCCCAGAGCTCCGACCCCACCCAGATCGGGGCGACGAGCTCCGAGCGGACGCCCAACGTGGTCTCGGCGACCAGGTAGTCGGCATCCCTGCCGACTTCGTTGACGACCAGGGTCCGGCGCTCGCGGAGGCTGCGGCCGATGATCCCGGAGCCGAGCGGCTGGCTCCACGGACCGGGCAAGCGCTCGTACGAGACGCCTCGACCGGCCAGCGCCGCGATCGAGTCGCCCTCCTCGCGTAGCACGGCGCAGGTGTAGTAGCCGAACGCGCGGTGCAGCTCGTCGACTGTCGCGTCGACGATCTCCTGCACGGCGGTCATCTCGGCCAGCCGGGCGCCGAGCGCGTTCGAGAGGGTGAGCTGGCGGTTGCGCCTGCGCAGGGGCTCGCCGTCGAGCGCCTGGCGTCCCGGCAGGGGCTCGACCGGAGGCGGCGCCGGCGGCGGCTCCTCATCGCGCCCGGGCCCCTGGCCGAGCGTGAACCCCTCGGGCACCGACGACGCGGGGACCGCGTTGCCGCGGATCCCCCGCTGCTTTCCGTAGAGGAGCGCGCGGTCGGCCTCGCGGACGAGCTCGCTGGGCGACAGCCCCGGGGACCACTGGGCGACGCCCGCCGTGGCGTAGGTGTCGACCTTGTCGTAGCCGAGCTCGGCGATCGCCTCGCTCAGGCGCTGGATCGCACGGCGCGCGATCTCGCGCCCGCGCTCCTCCTCGGAGTCGACCGAGACGATCGCGAACTCATCGCCGCCGTAGCGCGCCACGAAGTCGTACGGCCGGACGGCCTGGCGCAGCGCGAGGCCGACCCGGCGGAGAACCTCGTCGCCGGCCAGGTGGCCCTGCTGCTCGTTGACCTGCTTGAAGTGGTCGAGGTCGACAAGGGCGACGGTCAGCGCGCGGCCGGTCCGGCGGCTGCGCTGCATCTCGCGCCGGAGCGTCTCGTGAAGCGCGGCGTGGTTCATGCAGCCGGTGAGCGCATCCGTCCGGGCCGCCTCGGCCAGGTCGGCGTGGACGCTCGCGTTCCGGCACGCGACCGCCGCGAGCTCGGCGAAGCTGCCGAGGAGCTGGGCGTCCTCGTCGAGAACGATGCGGTCCTGCGTGAACCCCGCCCAGACGACGCCACGCAGCTCTCCCTCCCAGCGCATCGGCACAGCCACCGCGCTCCGGATCTCGGCGAACGGGGTCCCGACCGCGGGGGTGGCGTCGCGCGGGTAGTCGTTCGTGATGATCGGCCGGCCGAGCTCGAGCGCTCGCGCGGCGATTCCGCCCGCCTGCTCGCTCGCGCCAGACTCCCCGGGGACGGTGCTCGACGCCTCGGGGGTGAGCGGCTTCCCGGCGCTGCCGCGGAAGACAAGCACGCGGTCCGCGCCGAGGATGCCCGCGGCCTCCTCGCAGATCCGCGGAAGCACCCGGTTCAGGTCGAGGCTCTCGTTCAGCGCCTTCGCGGCTCGCGCGACCGCCGACTGACGAGCCATCTGCACGCCGTGCTCGGCGGCGAGCTGGAGCTGCGCGAGGCTCGCGCGCGCCGTCTCCGCCATGGCTGCGGCAGCGTCGAGGTCGGACTGATCGAAGGTGCGAGCGTCCTCCGCCGCGATCAGAAGCACATGCGCGAGCGCCCCGCCGGGATGAGGCATTGGCGCGATTAGCGCGCCCTGGGGCCGCGGCTGAAGCCCGCTGGCGAGCGCCAGCTCCCGTGCCTGCGCCGTACTGAGGCGGGCGGGGCTGCCGTTCGCGAGCGCCTCGGCAAGCGGCGAGGCGTCATCGAGCGCGAACCAGTCGCCGCGGCTCGGCTGCGGGGCGCCGGCGACCACGGCGGCGCGGCGCGTCCGCTGCTCCACAACGAAGACGAGTGCGGCGGAGGCGTCGAAATAGGAGCGCGCCTCGCGGACGAGAGCCAGCGCGAGCGCCTCGGGGCGCTCGTCGGAGGCGGCGCTCAGCAGCGCGCGCGAGGCTGCGCTGACAGCCTCGCCGCTGCGAGTCCCTTGCGGCTGCTCAGGTGAGTTGCTCGTCCGTGATCCCCCCTGCGGTGGTAGTCAATTCTACGCCCGGCCCTCCGTTTCCGAAAGAGGTTCACGGCCGCGCCGGACGGCGCGGGAGCGGCGATTCGCGGCGCGCGCAGGCGTCGCCTCGCGGCCGATCGCCGCGGACGTGGACCGAACCTGAGCCGACGGAACCCGAGCTAGACCCGCTGGATCAGCGTGCCCGTACCGAGCCCGCCGCCGCAGCACATCGTCACGAGCCCGACCTCCTTGTCGGAGCGCTCGAGCTCGTGCAGCAGCGTGGTGATCAGGCGGGCGCCGGTCGACCCGAGCGGGTGGCCGAGCGCGATCGCGCCGCCGTTCACGTTGACCCGGTCCATGTCCGGATCGAGCTCCCGCCGCCACGCGGCAACGACGGAGGCGAACGCCTCGTTGATCTCGATCAGGTCGATGTCGCCGATCTTCATCCCGTTGCGGTCGAGCAGCCGGTTGGTGGCCGGGATCGGGCCGGTGAGCATGATCACCGGGTCGACGCCGACGGTCGTCTGATCCACGATCCGCGCACGCGGCTCGAGTCCCTGCGCCTCGGCCTTCTCGCGCGACATGAGCAGGACCGCCGCCGCGCCGTCGGAGATCTGCGACGAGTTTCCGGCGGTGACCTTGCCGTCCTCCTTGAATGCCGGCTTGAGCTGCGACAGCGCCTCGAGGTTCGTGTCCGGGCGGATGCCCTGGTCGGTGACGAAGGTGTCGCCGTTGACCGAGAATGGAACGATCTCGCGCTCGAAGTGACCCTCCTCGGTCGCCTGGTGGGCGAGCTGGTGCGAGCGCAGGCCGATCTCGTCGAGCTCCGACCGCGGGATCTCCCACTTGTCGGCGATCATCTCCGCCGAGATCCCCTGCGGAACGAGGTTGTACTTCGCCATCAGCTGCTCGGGCCACGGCGTGCCGACCTCGTCGACCCACTTGAAGCCGACCCCCATCGGGATGTGGCCCATGTGCTCGACCCCGCCGCCGATCACGGCGTCGTGCACGCCGGACGCGACGAGCGCGGCGCTGAAGTTCACGGCCTGCTGCGCCGATCCGCACTGGCGGTCGACGGTGGTGGCCGGCGTCTCCACCGGAAGGCCGGCCTGCAGCCACGCGTTGCGGCCGACGTTGAACATCTGCTCGCCGTACTGCTGGACGCACCCGCAGACGACGTCCTCGACCTCCTCGGCCGGGATGCCCGCCCGCTCGATCAGCTCGGTGTAGCACTTGCCGAGGAGCTCGTTGGGGTGCGTGTCCTTGTAGTAACCCTTCTCGGGATGCCCGCGGCCGATCGGGGTTCGGACTGCCTCGACGATGACAACCTCACGGCCGTGTCCGTTCTGCATCTGGTCAGACCCTCCGATGCTCGTTCGATGGATGCGGGTGGATCCCGCTGGAAGCCCGCGTCCAGGCTGCTCGCGCGAGCGGTCCCGGCGGCGCTTCCGCCATTTACTGTACTCGATTGACTGGTGAGTCAACCAAGGTGAGGGAACGGCTTGGGATCGTCGGTACGGGCGCCGTGGCGGCCGGCTTGGCGCGCGTGGCCGTCGAGCGCGGGGAGGTGGTGGTCTGGGCCCGGAGCGCCGAGTCGCACTCGCGCGCCCGCGAGGAGCTCGGCGAGGAGCCGGACGTGACCACCGACCTCGAGGAGCTCGGCACGTGCACGTTCGTGGTCGAGGCCGTGGTGGAGGACGCAGCGGTCAAGGGAGAGCTGCTCGCCCGGCTGGGATCGATAGTCGAGCCCGACGCGATCCTCGGCTCGACCACGTCCTCCCTACCGGTCGCCGAGCTGGCGGAGGCGAGCGGGCGTCCCGACCGCTTCGCCGCGGTTCACGTGTTCAACCCCGTCGAGCGGATGGAGCTCGTGGAGCTCGCCTTCCCGTCGGGCGCCAGCGCCGACACCCGGGAGCGGGTGCGGGCCTGGTGCGAGGACATCGGGAAGACGCCGGTCGAGGTGCCCGACGCGCCGGGCTTCGTGGTCAACCGGCTGCTGTTCCCGTACCTGTTCTCGGCGGTCGAGCTCGCCGAGCAGCACGATCTGGATCCCGCCACGGTGGACGCCTGCATGAAGCTCGGCGCCGGCCACCCGATGGGCCCGCTCGCACTCCTCGATTTCGTGGGACTCGACGTGGCCGCGGCGATCGGCGAGCAGATCGGCGTGAAGGTCCCGGCGCGGATCGGGCAGCTGATCGACGCCGGCAGGCTCGGCCGCAAGACCGGCGCGGGCTTCTACGACTACTGACGCTGACGGGCGCGGCGGCTGCCAGCGCCCGTGCGAGCCGGCATCCCGTTCGCCAGGTCCCAGACGACGTCCGCCTCGCCGATCCGCTGGAGCTTGGCGAGCTCGCTAACGCGGTCCCACGGAAGCTGGGCCTCCGGCAGGTCGTCCCACCTCGCCAGGTCGAGCGCCTCCCGCGCGCCGGTGAGCGACGGTCCCAGCTCGCCTTGAGCGTCGAGGAGGAGTCGGAGCGCGTCACGCTGCGAGTCGGTGAGCCGGAAGGACCACATGCCAAGACCCCTTGGGAGGAGAAGCTCTTGGCGGCCCAACCTAATCGCAGGCCCGGACGTATTGCGGGCGGGCGAAATGGCCGGTCAGGATGCGGCCAACGCGCGCTCGAGCTCGTCGAAGCAGCCGTGCCAGCCGTCGTGCTGCGCCCCGCGGCGCTCGTCGGTCGAGATGCCGCTGTTGATCATCACCACGCTCGTCGAGCCCTCTGACTCGGTGAACGACAGCTCGATCAGCTGCAGGTTGTCGGGATCGTCGTCGAAGGTCCAGGTCATCACGAGCCGATGCGGACGGTCGATCTCCGTGTATTCGCCGCCGGCGCCGATCTCGGTGCCATCGGGCCTGCGCATCACGACTCGAACCGTCCCGCCTACCCGGAGGTCCACCTCGGCTTCGGGCGTGGCCCAATCGGGGGCGACGTGGAACCAGCGGCGCATCACCTCCGGGCTCGTCCAGGCGTCGAACACTTGCTCGGCAGGCGCCTCGAAGGTCCGCTCGATCCGCACCACATACCCCGCGGGCTCGATCATCTTCTGTCCGCTCGCTCCTCCTGCAGGTACTCGCCGACCGCGTCGAAGAGGCCCTCCCAGCGCGTGCGCTGTGTCTCTATCCACTTCGACGCCTCGGCGAGCGTATCCGGCCGCAGCGCCAGGCGGTGGCTCCGTCCGTCGATCACCCGCGTCACCACCCGCGCCTCCTCGAGAGCCCTCAGGTGCCGGGATACGGTCGGCTTGGAGACGCCGAGGTCGCCGGTGGCCTCGCCGACCGTCGCCGGACCGCCGCTGAGCCTCTCAACGATCCGCCGCCGGAGCGGATGGGCGAGGGCGGTGAACGTATCATTAGCCAATTCGCTAACAATATAGGCTGACCTGAACGGAACCGACAGAGGAGACGCCGATGCCGACGCACAGGGTTGGGACACAGGAGGAGTGGCAGGCTGCTCGCGAGGAGCTGCTGGGGCGCGAGAAGGAGCTCACCCGGATGAACGACGAGCTCGCCGAGCTGCGCCGGGAGCTGCCGTGGGTCCCGGTCGAGAAGGAATACGAGTTCGCGACCGCCGACGGAACGAAGTCCCTCGCCGAGCTGTTCGACGGACGCTCGCAGCTGCTCATCTACCACTTCATGTTCGGCCCCTCGTACGAGGCCGGCTGCACTGTCTGCTCCTCGATCGCGGACACGCTCAACCCGCAGGTGGTCCACCTGAAGGCCCGCGACGTGACGCTGATCTGCTCCTCGCGCGCGCCGCTCGACAAGCTGCTCGCGTACAGGGAGCGGATGGGTTGGAGCTTCGACTGGGTCTCGACGGCCGGCAGCGACTTTCACCGCGACCTCGGCTTCGCCTCCACCGAGGAGGAGTTGAAGCCGTTCCTCGAGGGCGAGATTCCCCCGACCGTCAAGCAGATGGCGAAGAGGTCCGGCACGGACGTCGCGGGCTACGTCTCCGAGGGCCCCGGGCTCAGCGCCTACGCGCTATCGGACGGCACCGTCTACCGGACGTACGTGAGCACCGCGCGCGGCCTCGAGCCGGCGATGGCCTACTACGGCCTGCTCGACCGGACGCCGATGGGCCGCCACGAGGAGGGCGACCCGGACCTCTGGCTGCGCCGCCACGACGAGTACGGGAAGACCTGAGCCGCGGCCGCGGGCTCAGGCCGTCTCGCTGCGGGAGGACTCGGGCGGCGGGACTTTGTCGGCCGGGGCGGGCGGCCTCTCGTGGCGAATCCGGACCGCCTCGATCCGGTTCTCGCGCACCGACTCGACGCGCAGCACGTAGCCGTTTGTTCGCACGGTGTCTCCGCGCTTGGGAAGCCGGCCGAGCTCGCTGAAGACGAAGCCGCCGACCGAGTTGTAGGCGTCCGACTCGCTCGGCAGCTCGAGCCCGTAGTCCGCCAGGTCGGTGATCGGCACGTGGCCGCGCACGTACCAGTCGCCGTTCTGTAGCTGCCGGACGGCGCCGCCCGCGGGGTCCGTCTCGTCGGCGATCTCCCCGACGACCTCCTCGATGATGTCCTCGACCGTCACGATCCCGACGGTCCGGCCGTACTCGTCGACGACGACGGCGAGCGCCGTGCGCTCGCGCTGGAGGTCGGCGAGCAGGTCGTCGAGCGGCTTGGTCTCGGGGACGATCAAGGCGTCCCTGATCGCCGGCTCGATCGAGCCGTCGGGGCCGCGCGTCATCAACAGCCGCGCGAGCGGGTTGTTGTGCACGACCCCGACGACGCGGTCGGTGTTGTCATCCTCGGTCACTACCAGCCGCGTGTGACCGGAGTCGATGCAGCGGCGAAGCGCGGTCCGTACGTCCTCCGATATGTCGACCGTCACGACGGCCGGGATCGGCGTCATCACCTGCCTCGCCTCCTGCTCGTGCAGGTGGAAGACGCCCGAGAGCATCCCGGCCTCGCCGGGGTCGAGCGTTCCGCCGCTGGCGCTCCGCGCGATCAGGAACTTCAGGTCCTCGGAGGTCGTCTCCTCCTCCCCGAGCCCCTCCGATCGCACGCCGAAGGGCCGCAGGATGAGGCGGGCCAGGGCGGTGAGCGTCGTGCTAACCGGTCGGAACAGAGCTGTGAAGAACTCAAGGGGCCGCGCAAGCCGCCGAGCAACCGTCTCCGGGTGCGCGACGGTGAAGATCTTCGGCGCGAGCTCGCCGAACGTGATGTGAGTCGTGGTGAGGATGAGGTAGGCGATCACCCCGGCGATCGTGACCGCGGCGGCGTGCCCGACGGGGGTGCCGAGGGGCTTCTTCAGGTAGTGCGCGATCACCGGCTCGCCGACGGCGCCGATGCCGATCGAGGCGAGCGTGATCCCCACCTGGCAGGCGGCGATGTACTCGTCGATCCTGTCGATCTGGCGATGCGCGAACTGCGCGCCGCGGGCGCCCTCGCTCTCGAGCACGTCGAGGCGGTCGAGGCGCGAGCGGACGAGCGCATACTCAGCCGCGCGATCACGACGCGCTTGCCCCCGCTAGCGGCCTACTTCGAGGAGGTTCGTCGTCGCTCATCAGGCGAACGCGGATCAGGCTACCAGAGGGTCCCGGACCCGCCGGCATGGCGCTTGCGGGGCGGCTTGGCGCGTGCGGAGGCGTCGTCGCGTTGCGCTCCGGCGTGTTCGCGTTCCGCTCGGTCGCCCTCGTATGGCGGGGCGCTTCCCGGGAGGCGACGAAGGAGGGTGGGGACCGACCGAGCTGTTCTGCCTAGAGCACCCATACGGTGCCAAATCCAGGACAGCGACCAGGCTTTCCTGCCTAGGTACGGGACGCTACGGAAGCCGCCTCGGGCGCGCGAAGGCCGCGTAGATCTGGTCGGGGCCGTCGCGCTCGCTCTCCCACACCGCCAGCACCCTGCGGCCCGTGCACGCGAGTCGCGGCCGCCAGGAGTCGCCCGCACGCGCACCCCCGTCGTCCACGCGGGCAACCCCGCGGCGGCGGCGGGCGGCGCGCACGGGCACGAGCCGGATCCGGCTCTGCGCCGCGCCGGCGTCCTGGAAGGCCACGAACGCTCCGCCACCGCCTGCGCACGCGGAGGGCGAGAAGGTCGACTTCTGAAGCCTGCCGTACGGATCGACCTGGCGGTTGCGCCCGCCCGGGACGGCCACGTCGATGTCGTACTGCTGGTGCGGAATGGTCGCCGCCGAGTCGCGCTTGCGGAAGTCCGTCCACGCGATCAGCGGGCCGCCGCGCGTGAGCACCGGGTCCGGGGACGCCGCGAGCTCCTCCTGCTGCGTGCCCCCGTTCGGGTCGCCCTCGCGGTTGTCGGTGACCCTCCGCTGCGGCCCGAAGCTCCCGCCTCCGTTCGAGGAGGCCCGGGAGAAGACGCCCCAGTCGTAGTTCAGGAAGTCGATCCAGGCCACCAGCACGCGACGGCCCCGCACCGCGATCCGCGGCTCCCACGCGTTGTGGAGCTTCGCGGCAAGTGGACCCGGCGTCCCGCCGTCGAGGAGGCGCGCCGGCCGCGCCACACCGTGGACGATCCGCGTGTAGTAGACGCCGGCCTGCGGGAGGTCGTCGTCGGCGGAGCGTGCGCGCTCGTCGACGAACACGGCGTGGACCGTCCCGCCCGGCCCCTGGGCCAGCACCGGGCGCCACTGCGCCACGCCGGCCGGAGAGGCCGGGTCGAGCACGCGCGCGGCGGCGAACGTTCGCCCTCCGCTCGTGGAGCGCGCGAAGTAGGCACGCTGGACGCCCGTTGAATCGTCGCCCCAGGCGACCGTCACCTCGCGGCCCGGACCGAGGGCGACCGACGGCCACCACTCGTTCACGCGCCCCCCACGGTGCCGCGCCGCTCGCACAGGCCGCGACCAGCTCCTGCCGCGATCCCGCGAGCGGACAACGAGAACCACGTCGTGCGACCCGATGTGCTCCTCGAACGCGACGACCGCGTTTCGCCCGCGCATAGCGACAGCCGCATTCCTCTGCGCGTGGTCCGATTGAGCCACGGCGCGCGAGGGCGAGAATGGCGTCCGCACCCGGTGACCGCGGTACAGGCGACGGCGTGGATGACCGCCGACCGTTATGTCGCGCCACAGCACGCCCTCCACCTGGCCGTTCTCGCACGGCCCGGGCCGAGCCGGGTCGGGGCACTTCTTGCCCGACCCCGGCTGGAGGGCGCGGCCGGCCACGTCGAGCCGGTGGCGGCGCGCGGGGAACGGCTCGTGCGGGCGAATCGGATCGCGCACCACCCACCGCATCACCGACGCGAGCCCGGGATGGTCGGGCTGCCCGACCAGGTGGCCGGCCTTATCGCTCGCGCGATCCCTGGCGCCGTGCGGCTTCAGCACGATGTGCGACTGGGCGTCGGCGGTGAACTCGAAGATGTTGCCGTCGGTGTCGGGCTCGACCATCGTCCGCACCGACGGCAGCCGCAGGGCGTCGCTGTAGCCCGCGCCGAGCATCGTGTCCGGCGCCCACATGCCCGGGTTCCCCACGACGTCGTTCACGAAGAACTCCGGTTGCACGAGGACGTCGACGTGCTGCTCGTCGAGGCGGTCCTGGACGTCCGGCATCCAGGCGTCCTTGCTCGTCACGAAGCCCAGCGTGCCCACTGGGGTGCGGAGCGCGCCGAGCCCGCGGCTCACCTCGCCGGGGACGAGGTCGAGCTGCCCCGGCAGCTCGGTGGGGGTCAGGTAGGTCTTCACCTGCTTCGACCTGAGCCGGCCGAGCGGGTCGAAGACGAGCGCCATGTTGGACGCGTTCGGGCTGGTCGCCTCGTATGCGTAGTCGCGCGCGGGCTTGCCCGGATCGCCCAGCAGCGCGACCTTCCCGGGGTTCTGCTCCGCGCAGCGCTCGCCGTCGGGAAGCCGCGCCGGGTGGGCCGAGTTGAACGCCGCCTTGTCGTTGCACACGACCTTCCAGTCCTGGGCCATGTCGATGCCGGCCTCGAGCCAGACGCGGTAGCGGCGGGCCATCTCGGAGAACGTCTCGACGGCCGTCCTCGCAAACGTGTCGGTGAGCGAGAGCGCCAGGAGCCGCACCTGTGGCGTCCGCGAGGCGACGGCCGGGTACTTGCTCGCGTAGTAGCCGTTCTGCGGCGCGTAGGCGCCGAGCAGCGCGACGATCGCGCTGGTTAGCGAGCCCGACGAGCGCGCGGCGGCGGCGCGCTGCCCGGTCAGCGCCGCCAGCAGCCCGATGTCCTCCGGCCAGGCGACCAGGTCGCGCGCCGTGGACACCGGTCGCCGCGGGTCTGCGGGACCGAGGAGGTGCGAGGCGAAGTCGGCCGCGCCGTGTTGCATCAGCGGGGCGCTGGGACCGCGCAGGCGGCGGTCGGCCAGCGCGAACATCTTGTCGTGATACGTCGCGCGGCTCTGCATCCAGGCGAGATCGAGCTTCGGCTGCACGGCGAACACGCGCACGGTCCGCGCACCACACACCGCCGGCGCCATCGCCCCCGCCGCCAGGGTCGCGGCGAGCGCCGCGACCGCCCTGCCGCTATGCGAGCGGATCGATCCGCGCGGCAAGCTCGAAGTCGCTCTCCGTCAACCCGCCCTGGGAGTGCGTGGAGAGCGACACGGTCACCTTGTTCCAGGAGATCGCCAGGTCGGGATGGTGGTTCATCTCCTCGGCCGGCGGCGTGATCCGGTTCACGAAGTCGACCGAGCCCTGGAAGTCCTCAAACTTGAACTCCCGCTCGATCGTGTCTCCCTTTCGCTCCCAGCCGTCAAGGCCGCGCAGCCGCTCTTCAATCGCTTCGTCGCTCAGAGTTGCCATCGTTCCTCGTATGCAGGTTGCGAGCCTCGTCCCCTCTGCGACCGAGACTCTGTTCGCACTCGGCCTCGGCGACTCGGTGGTCGCCGTGACCCACGAGTGCGATTATCCGCCAGAAGCCGCCGAGTTGCCCCATCTCACGCGGAGCGTGATACCCGATGGGCTCTCCGCGGCCGAGATCGACCGCGAGGTCCGCGAGCGCACGGGGCGCGGCGAGGCGATCTACGAGCTCGACCGCGAGGTGCTAGCGCGCCTGTCCCCGGACCTAGTGGTCACGCAGGCGGTGTGTGAGGTCTGCGCCGTCTCCTACGACGACGTCCGGGCGGTGGCTGAGGAGCTCGAACCGCCGCCGCGGGTCATATCGCTCGATCCCTCGACGCTCGGGGAGGTGATCGCCGGCGTCCGCGACCTAGCTGAGGCCGCCGGAAGCCCGGAGGCGGGCGAGCGGCTCGCGACCGAGGCGGCCGACCGGATCGACGCCGTGGGTCGAGCCGTCGCCGGCGCCCGCCGCCCGCGCGTCGCCGCGCTCGAATGGCTCGATCCCGCCTACGCCGGGGGCCACTGGGTGCCCCAGATGATCGATCTGGCGGGCGGCGACGACGCGCTCGGGCTCCCCGGCGAGAAATCGCGCGTCGTGAGCTGGGAGGAGGTCGAGGCCGGGCAGCCCGAGCTGGTTGTCGTCATGCCCTGCGGCTACGACGCTCCGCGCGCTCACGAGGAGGCGCGGAGCTACGCCTCGCGGCTGGCCGCGCTCGGCGCGGACAGGATCGCGGCCGTCGACGCCGCCGCCTACTTCTCCCGCCCCGGCCCGCGGCTGGTGGACGGCCTGGAGCTGCTCGCCCACCTCCTCCATCCCGACCGCGTGCCGGCACCGCCTCCAGGCCGCTCGCTCGCGCTCGAGCCCGCGGTCAGCTGATAGCCAGCGACCCGGCCACAGCGATCGCGCCGAGCCCGGCCACGACGACTGCCGGCGCGGGCCCCCGCAGCCGCAGCCTCGGCGCCAGCTCGTAGAGGACGATCGCCGCCAGGGCCCCGCCGACGAGGCCGCCGAGGTGGCCGCCGATCGAGATCCCGCGGGTGGTGAAGGTGAAGAGCAGGTTGAGCAGGAGCCAGAAGCCGAGGCCGCTCTGCATCGGATTGATTCCCCGCGCCCGGAGCACCACGATCCCGGCGGAGAGCAGCCCGAAGATCGCCCCCGACGCGCCTACGACCGGCGCATTCGGCTCGAGCAGCAGCGCCCCGAACGAGCCGCACAGCAGCGAGACCCCGTAGATCAGCGCGAAGCGGAAACGACCGACGACCGGTTCGATCAGCGTCCCGAGCACGAACAGCGCGAGCATGTTGAAGAGGAGGTGCGGCAGCCCGGCGTGGATGAACCCCGAGGTGACGAGCCGCCAGACGTCGCCGTGCGCGATCGTCGCCCGCGACAGCTCGCCGTCGCGGTGGATCGCGTCGGTGCCGAGCCCGCTGCCGGCGCCGCCGGCGGCGAGTGAGATGAGCTCGACGGCCACGTTGATTCCGAGCAGCACATAGGTGACCGTCG
>VAXR01000175.1:4733-6299 GCA_005885165.1 Actinomycetota bacterium | reverse complement strand
CGACCGCGCGGTGGCCAGGCGCGGCGCGGCGGTGGCGACGCGCGTCGGGGGGCCGCTCTCGCCGGTCGCGAGCACGCGTCTGCGGCTCGTGCGGCGGCTCGTCTACATCGCGATCCTGGTTATCGGACTGGCGCTCGCGCTGGCGCAGTTCGCGGCGGTCAAGCGGCTCGCCACAGGCGTCCTCGCCTCCTCGGCCGTCCTCGGCATCGTCGTCGGCTTCGCCGCGCGCCAGACGTTCGCCAACGCCGTCGCCGGCGTCCTGCTCGCGGTCACCCAGCCGATCCGCATAGGCGACCTCGTGACCTTCGAGGACACGACCGGAACGGTCGAGGACATCCGCCTCACCTACACGTACATCGTCACGGACACCGGCTCGCGCTTCGTGGTCCCGAACGAGCGGCTCGCGCAATCGAGCGTCGAGAACCACACGCTCGCGGGCGACCGCGTCCGCGTGGAGATCTCGGTCTGGCTGGCGCCGGACGCCGACGCGGTCCACGCGCTCGCGGTGCTGGGACGCGAGGAGGGAGTCGACGTCGAGGTGGCCGAGATCGACAAGGACGGCGTGCGGCTAACCGCGCGGACCTGGGCCCGCAACGCTGGTGAGCGCGCGGCGCTGGAGGCCGGGCTAAGAGCGAGCTGCCTCGAGCGCCTAAAGGCAATTCAAAAGGACTAGGGCGGAGCGGCGGGAACTGGGCGAGGACTGACTATCCTCGCCAGCTAGCGCCCGGCGCAACGCTGGGCGTGAGCCCAGGTGACCCACCGCCAGCGACAGCTCCGCAAGCGACGTCACGGGTACCGGCCCGGCCGGGTGCTTCTGCTCGGCCTTGCGGTGTTCGTGTGCGTGGCCCTGATCGCGCTCCTGTCGGTGATCGGCTACATCCTCGCGATCGCGGACTCGGCTCCGAACATCAACGAGCTGAAGCCGATCGACAAGGGCGCGACGTCAACCGTCTACGCCGGTGACGGGTCTCAGCTCGGCTTCGTCTCCTCCGACACGATTCGCACCCCCATCGGGTGGGCGGACATGCCGGACTCCGTCCGGCGGGCGACCGTCGCGATCGAGGACAAGCGCTTCTACCACCACGGCGGCGTGGACTTCAACGGCATCGTCCGCGCGGGGATCAAGAACGTGACGTCGGGAAAGACCGTCCAGGGCGGATCGACGATCACCCAGCAGCTCGTCCGCGAGCTCTACATCAAGGACCCGAAGCGCGACGTCGCCCGAAAGATCCGCGAGGCGAAGATGGCCGACGAGCTCGAGAAGGTCCACAGCAAGCGGTGGATCCTCGAGCAGTACCTGAACGACGTGCCGTACGGCACGGTGCTCGGGCGCACCGCGATCGGGGTCGAGGCGGCGTCGCAGGTCTTCTTCAACCGCTCGGCCAAGGACCTGACGCTAGACCAGGCGGCGCTGCTCGCCGGCCTTCCCCAGGCGCCGTCCGACTACAACCCGTTCCGGAATCCCGCCGCCGCCCTCCAGCGCCGCAACGAGGTGCTCCAGGCGATGGCGAAGCAGCACTTCATCTCGCAGACCGACGCCAGCCATGCCTCCGAGCAGCCGCTCGG
>VAXR01000175.1:0-4552 GCA_005885165.1 Actinomycetota bacterium | reverse complement strand
CTACCAGAGCCGCGCCTTCAACCTCGCCGCGCAGGGGCACCGGCAGCCGGGCTCGGCCTTCAAGGTGATGGTGCTCACCACCGCGCTCCGCCAGGGGGTCGACCCGAATTCGACCTTCTACGACTCGAAGCCGCTGTCGCTGAACGTTCCCGGCTACGGCCCCTGGAAGGTCAAGACCTACGACGGGACCTACGGCGGCCGGATGAACCTCGTCACGGCCACGCTGAAGTCGGACAACACCGTCTACGCGCAGCTCGACATCGACGTCGGCCCGAAGAACGTGGCCAAGACCGCGCACCTCCTCGGCATCCGCACGAAGCTCGACGGGATCCCCTCCGAGGGGCTCGGCGGGCTCAGGCTGGGCGTCTCGCCACTCGAGATGGCGAGCGCCTCCGCCACGCTTTCGGCCGGGGGGATCTACAGCGAGCCGAAGGCGATCACGAGGGTCGTGTTCCCGGACGGGAAGACCGATGACCTCGGACGTCCGGTGCGGCGGCGCGTGATCCCCGATGCGGTGGCGTACGAGGTCACGAAGATCCTCGAGCAGAACGTGCAGCGCGGGACGGGCAAGGCCGCGAACTACGGCTGCCCGGCGGCCGGCAAGACCGGGACGACAGACAACTACAACGATGCGTGGTTCGTGGGCTACACGCCCAGGATGTCGAGCTCGGTGTGGGTCGGGTACCCGAACGCCCTTATCGAGATGAGGAGCGTGCACGGGATCGAGGTGGCCGGGGGCACCTTCCCGGCGCAGATCTGGCACGACTACATGTCCGTCGGGAACTCGGTCTGCAGCAACTTCGCGCGGCCGAAGCACCGCCTGCAGTTCCAGAGCTTCCTGGGCGACCACAGCGTGGGCGGATCGGGTGGCGGCAACTACGGCGGCTACAACGTGCCGTATGTGCCCGGAGGCGCCGGTGGGAACTCCGCGGGAGGCCCCGGCTACCACGGCTACGACCCGCGCTACTACGCGTCGCCGCCGCAGGGCCCGCCGGCCGGCGGCGTGCCGTCGACGGGCGGAGGCAACGGCGGCGGAGGCACCGGACCGCCTGGCGGTGGCAACGGCGGCGGCAAGGGCCGCGGGCACCCGTAAGCGGTCGCAGGGGCAAGCGCGTCTCGGCACCAGTCGTCTAGCGGTTCGCGTCGTGCGGCGGGGACCACACATGCGGGGGATCGCCGCGCTCTCTGCGCTGTGCGCCGTGTACGTGGCGCTGGCGGCGCTCCCGGCCTCGCCGGGCTCGAACGTCGTGCTCGCCACCTCGGGCGGCTCGCCGGGCTGGCTGCTCGGGCCGCTTCGCTTCGCGGGGTTGTCCGGCGCGAACGGGCCGCTGGCGGGACCGCTCTTCTACACGGGCCTGTGGCTCGCGCTCGCGCTCTATGTCGCCGTGCTGGCGTGCGTTCGCGACCTGCCGGCGCGCGTCTGGATCGGCGCGATCGTCGGCCTCCACGTGCTGTTTCTGCTGGCGCCGCCGCTCCTCTCCCAGGACGTCTTCTCCTACATCGCGTACGCGCGGCTCGGCGCGCACCACGGGCTCAATCCCTACACGCACTCTCCGATGTCGATCGTGGGCGACCCCGTGTTCCGCTACGCGGGATCGCACGGTGCGAAGTCGGTCTACGGGCCGGTTTTCACGCTGCTCACCTATCCACTGTCGCCGCTCGGAGTGCCGGCCGCTCTGTGGATCCTGAAGGCCGTGACGTGTGCCGCGGCGCTCGGGATCGTCGGGCTCGTGTGGCGCGCCGCGCGGCTCTTGGGCCGGGATCCGCTGCCCGCCGTACTGTTCGTCGGCCTCAACCCGCTGCTGCTGGTCCACGACGTGGGCGGCGCGCACAACGAGACGCTCGTGGTGCTGGTCACGATGGCGGGGATCGTGCTCTTCCTAGGGGCCCGGCGCACGGCCGGCGCCGCGGTCGCGACGGCGGCCGCGGGGATCAAGGCGTCGGCGGCGATCGTCGTGCCGTATCTGGTGGTGGCCTCGCGCCCGCGGGTGCGAGCGGCCCTGCTCGCCGCGGTCGGGACGGCCGTCGCGGTTGCACTGGTCGCCCTGATCGGGTTCGGCGGCCACGCGCTCGACGCCCTTGGGATCCTTTCCTCGAACCAGGGCCGGAGCTCGCGGTGGAGCTTTCCATACAAGACGGCGCAGCTTCTCGGGGCGATCCTGCCGGGCGGGCGGCTCGACTACCGCGATCCGGTGCGCGCGGCTTATGGGGCCGGACTCGCGGTCGTGGCGGCCTGGACGCTGCTGCGCGCGTGGCGGGGGGCCGACCCGCTGCGGATGGCCGGCTGGGCGACCCTGGCCGTCCTCGTTGCGTCCGCCTGGCTCGTGCCGTGGTACGTGCTCTGGCTGCTGCCGCTGGCCGCGCTCGCCGGCGACCGCCGACTCACGTGGCTCACGGTCGCGCTGTGCGCGTGGATGCTCCCGATCGCCGTGCCGCTAGGGCGGTTCGGCTACTAGATGACCGATTCCAAACCCCCGCACCCCTGGATACCGCTGCAAATCTTCGCTGGACATGCGTCCTCGGGCTCGTCCATGCATTCATGCATGAACTTCGCCCTGCGTCCTTCGTCAGCTTGATTTTCGCGGCCCCAGGGGCACGCGGATTCGGAATCGATCATCTAGCGGGCGACTTTCGCTCGGGTCGGCCTGTGCGCGTTCAGCTCGGTCGCCTTTGTAGGGCGGGGCGCGTCCGGCAGGGCGACGAAGGAGGTGATTCCATGCTGTCTAGCTGTCCTGCTTTGAGCACCTCTACGGTGCCTAATCCAGGACAGCCGCCCGGCATTGCTGCTCAACCATCGCTATGCGAGGGTAATCCAGCTAAGCCGCGGGATTTCCGCCGACACGGCTCCGTCCCCATCGACGTAACGGATCACTCCCTCCGTCGCCCTCCCGGGCGATCAGCCCGTTTCCGCGGAAACGCGGCAATGTGGAATCAACTGTCAGGGGTCAATTAGGCCAATGACCGAGCTCGAGCTCATCCGGCGGATCCAGAACCGGCTCCGCGTGCACGGCGATCGCGTGCTGCACGGCAGCGGCGACGACGCGGCGGTCGTGCGCGCCGGAGCTGTTGCGGTCACGTCGATCGACGCGATGGTGGAGGGGGTCCACTTCAAGCTCTCGACGCACTCGCCGGCCGACGTTGGGCACAAGGCGCTCGCCACCGCGCTCTCCGACATCGCCGCGATGGGGGCGGAGGCGGGGGAGGCCTACGTGGCGCTCGGGCTGCCCGACGGCTTTGGCGAGGACGCGGCGATCGAGCTCGTCGACGCGATGGAGGAGCTCGCTGGACGCTCAGAGGCCACGATCGCCGGCGGGGACGTCACGGCCGCGCCGGCGCTGTTCGTCGGCGTGACGGTCGTGGGATGGGCCGGGAGCGAGCAGGAGCTCGCCTACAGGGACGGCGCGCGGCCGGGAGAGGTCGTCGGCGTGACCGGGGAGCTCGGCGGCTCGGGCGCGGGCCTCCTGCTGCTGGACGGGCTCGAGGTCGACCTGCCGGATGGCGAGCGCGACGCCCTGATCCGCCGCCACCGCCGGCCGGAGCCGCTGCTGGCGGCCGGCCGCGCGCTCGCGGAGGCGGGCGTCTCCGCGATGATCGACGTGAGCGACGGCATCGCCACCGACGCGCGCCATCTCGCTGAGCGGAGCGGCGTCGCAATTGAGGTGCGGCTCGCCGAGCTGCCGCTGACCCCGGGCGTCGAGGCGGTCGCCCGCGCGGCCGGCCGCGACCCGCGCGAGCTCGCCGCGACCGCGGGGGACGACTACGAGCTTCTCTTCACCGCGCCGCCGGAATCTCGCGGGCAGATCGAGGCCGCGGCGCGGCAGGCGGGCTCGCGCGTTACGTGGCTAGGCGACGTCGCCGCCGGGAGCGGGCTCCGCCTGCTCGGAGCGGATGGCGCGCCCCTCGACCTCAGCGGGTACGAGCACCTCTGAGAGCGGCTGGCCACCGCGGCGGCGCTTCAGGATCGCGCCCGCCACCGCCTGGGGGTCGACCTCGTACTCCCCAGCGGCGATCAGGTACGTGAGCTCCTCCAAGTCCGCTCGCATGGCTCGACTGTAATCGACAACGGCGGCATGCGCGAGGAGCGGTCGAAGGTCAGGAGGACGGCGATGCCGCCGACTCCTCGCGGCGCACCGAGCGCCCGCCCGGCCGCGGCGTTACCACGGGTGCGCCCGGCGGTCGGCGCGGCGCCTCGCCGATCGCCTCCGGCGCCTGCGGGCGCGCGTGGGCAACCACGATCGCGAGGACCGAGGCGAACACGCCGAGCACCGCGCAGCCGAGCAGCGTCGGGACGACCCCGGCTGCGCCGCCGGTCACGAGAAGGAACAGGTACCACGCAGTGCCGAGCGGCCCGAGGTCGAGCTCGTTCATGTAGACGGCCACGACCAGCACCGCGGGGAGGAGGCCGATCGCGACCAGGACGGCCCGCCGCGCCAGGCTCGTGTCGGTCAGCACCGCCACCATCCAGCAGTTCAACGGAAGCGCGAGCAGCAGGGCGGCGTAGGGGTTGACGACAAATGTGCCGACGGTGACCGCGCACATCGCGAGCGCGGTC
>VAXR01000174.1 GCA_005885165.1 Actinomycetota bacterium | reverse complement strand
AACGACCCGTTCCCGCTCGCCACCACCTGGAGCATCGTCCCGCTGTTCGAGGCGATCGACGGCGTCGGCCTCGCCAACAAGAACAAGAACACGCGCAAGGCCGTCAAGACGTTCGCGGAGTTCGCGCTCCACTACTGGAACCCGGACCTCAAGCCCCACGGCGGGTTCGCCCCCTACCCGGGGGACCGCGGCTCGAACAACTTCGTCTACTTCGACGACAACGGTTGGTGGGGCCTCGCCCTGATCGACGCCTACCGCGTCACCCACAACAAGAAGTACCGGAAGTACGCGGCCAAGGCGAGCAACTTCGCGGACGCGCGCGCCTGGCAGGGCGGCGGGCCGGACGGCGGCATGTGGTGGAACACCCACAAGAACGTCCACTCGCTGGAGGCGCTCGCGGCGGAGACCGCGCTCGCCGCGGAGGTCTACGAGTACAGCGGCGACACCAAGTACCTCAACCGGGCCCGCAAGTTCCTCGCCTGGGCGGATCAGAACGCCCGCGACCAGCAGGGCCTCTACGAGAACCGGACCCAGCCGGTGATGACCTACGTAGAGGGTGCCTTCCTCGGGGCGGACCTCGCGCTCTGCCAGAAGGGCGAGAAGACGGCGTGCAGCCAGGCGGAGCTCATCGCGCGCTTCTCATACGACCACTGGAACGGCGGCGACCCGAACTTCGGCCCGCAGTTCGACACGATCTTCTTCCGCTATCTCGCCCAGCTCGCGGCCTTCGATCACAGCCCGCTGTGGTGGAACTGGGCGAGCAACGCGGCGCAGGACGCGATCGCCAACGCCCACGACACGAAGCACCCGGACCTGTACCTGAAGTTCTGGGACGGCACCCAGGTCACCGCGCCCCAGCACCAGGTGCTCCAGATGCGCTACGGCCAGATCCAGACGCACTCAGCACCCGTGGC
This sequence comes from Actinomycetota bacterium, assembly GCA_005885165.1. Classification (GTDB taxonomy): domain Bacteria; phylum Actinomycetota; class Thermoleophilia; order Solirubrobacterales; family Thermoleophilaceae; genus AC-37. The sequence continues at coordinate 2,257 of VAXR01000174.1, read as the reverse complement.
GCTGTTCGCCTGGCTCGCTGCGTTTCCGGCTCCGTAGCCGGGTCAGCCGGCTGACCGCTGCGCTGGGCGGTCTGGTCCAAACTGGCGAAACCCGCGTACCTCGATTAGGCTCGCTCTGGCGGCAGGACAGGCCGCGCGTGCGTCAGGCCATGGACGACCGGACTCGTAGACACAGCCCTCGAATGCTCGCCGCCGTCCTCGCCACGGCGATCGTTGCGCTGCTCGCCGTCTCGGTCGCGCCCGCCTCGGCCACCGACTTCCTCGGCGCGGCCAAGAAGGGGATCCGCAACACGCGCGTGCACTGGTGGAACCCGGGCGAGCGCTGGTACAACGACCGCCTCGACGACCGGGACCCGTTCCCGCTCGCCACCACGTGGAGCGTCGTCCCGCTGTTCGAGGCCGTCGACGGAGTGGCGATCGGGCAGCCGAACAGCGCCAACCGCAAGGCGGCCCGGTCGTTCGCCAACGTCGCGGAGCGGTACTTCAACGGCGACCTCGCGCCGCACGGCGGCTACTCCCCGTACAAGGGCGACCGCGGGGCGGACAACCACGTCTGGATGGACGACAACAGCTGGTGGGGGCAGGCGTTCATCGACGCCTACCGCGCCACCCGCAACAAGCGCTACATCAAGGACGCCAAGACGGCCAGCGACTTCGTCGACGCGCGCGGCTGGGAGGGCGGCGGCGGCAACGGCGGCATGTGGTGGGAGAGCCAGCACCAGACGCACTCGCTCGAGGCGATGGCGGCGGCCACGGCGCTGTCGGCGGAGCTCTACGAGGTGACGAACAACGCCAAGTACCGCGCACGCGCGATCAAGTACATCGACTGGGCCGACGCCCACGCCTTCAGCAGCAAGAACCACCTCTACAGGAACAGCACGCAGCCGATCATGAGCTACGTCGAGGGCTCGATGATCGGCGCGAACCTGTCGCTCTGCAAGAAGGGCGACAAGGTGTCGTGCGCGCGGATGGAGCGGCTGGCCGGCGCGGCGCGCACGTGGTGGGGCGAGAACGTCGACTTCGGTCCGCAGTTCGACACGATCATGTTCCGCTTCCTGGTGCAGCTCTCCGCGTACGACCGCGACCCGCGCTGGTGGGATTGGGCGAAGCACAACGGCGACCGCGCGCTGCGCAACGCCGAGGCCGGCGGGCTCCTCCTCAAGTTCTGGGACGGCAGCGGTGCGCTGGCTCACCAGGCGGTGATCAGCCATTACGGCCAGATCCAGACGCACACGGCCACCGTCGCGCTGTTCGGGTGGCTGGCGGCCGTGCCGCGGCCGTAGCTTCGGCGCCCTGTTAGCGAACCCCGTGCGGCCTTAGCATCGGCTGTCCAATTTGCGGTTGCTCGTTCGTCGTTAGGGCAAACGAGCTCCACAAAGGAGGACGCACCATGAAGTACATGCTCCTGATCCACACCAGTGGAAACCCGGACGAGTCCGGCTCACTGTCCGAGGACGAGCAGAAGGCCATCCTCGCCGAGTACATGGCGATTTCGGAGGCCGCGGGCGTCGTGGGCGGCGACCAGCTGCAGCCCGCGGCGACGGCCACCACCGTGCGCGTCCAGGACGGCCAGGCGCTGACCACCGACGGCCCGTTCGCCGAGACCAAGGAGGAGCTCGGCGGCTACTACCTCTACGAGGCCGACGACCTCGACTCCGCGATCGAGCTGGCCGCGCGCATTCCCGCGGCGCGCTCCGGGGGCGCCGTAGAGGTACGGCCGATCGTGGAGCGCTAGCGCGCTGATCGAGCAGGTCTTCCGCGACGAGTGGGGGCGCGTCCTCGCGACCCTCATCGGCTTCCTCGGCGACTTCGACCTCGCCGAGGAGGCCGCGCAGGAGGCGTTCGCGGTCGCGGCGGAGCGCTGGCCGCGCGAGGGAACCCCTCGCAACCCGGGCGCGTGGCTCGTCACGACGGCCCGCAACCGGGCGATCGACCGCATCCGCCGCGACCGCACGCTCGCCGCGAAGACCGGTCTGCTCGAGGCGGCCGCCGCCGAGGCCGCGGAGCCCGACCACGTGTCGTTTGACGAGACCACCACGTTCCCCGACGAGCGGCTCGAGCTCGTCTTCACCTGCTGCCACCCGGCGCTCGCGACCGACGCGCAGGTGGCGTTGACGCTGCGCACGCTGGGCGGGTTGACGACCGAGGAGATCGCGCGCGCCTTCCTGGTGCCGGAGCCGACGATGGCGAAGCGCCTCGTGCGCGCGAAGAACAAGATCCGCGCGGCCGGCATCCCGTTCCGCGTGCCGCCGGATCA
>VAXR01000042.1:15466-15919 GCA_005885165.1 Actinomycetota bacterium | reverse complement strand
ACCGGCGTCGCGCGCCGCCTCGACCAGCGGCTCGGTCGTGTCGAGCTTACGCCGGAAGCAGAGGAGCCCCTCGCGCAGGACGCGCAGGTAGCGGTAGGCCCCGTCATCGGCCTGCTCGAGCGCCGCCTTCACCGCCATCGACGCCGGATACGTCGACCTGATCGGGCCCTCCTTCCACAGGAGCGGGTCGATCGGCATCCTGGTGCGGTCGGCGACCTCGAGCCAGTGCCCGAGCAGCCACTGATAGACGTCCCGGGTCACCGTATAGTCGCGTGCAAGGCCTCCCATCACCCAGGTGAAGGAGAGGCCCTCGCCGAACTCCCACATCAGTCGGCGAACGAAGGGCTCCGCGGCCCATGACCAGGAGCAGGCGGGGTCCGTGTAATAACGCACTCGGACCGGCACCGCGCGGAAAATAGACGAGAAGTGATCGGCACCCTTTTGAACGGCCGC
>VAXR01000042.1:0-15455 GCA_005885165.1 Actinomycetota bacterium | reverse complement strand
TGGGTGGCGATCAAGCTGATGCACGGCGCGCTCTCGGGCGACCCGCTCCAGCACGAGCGCTTCCGCAGGGAGGCGCGATCGGTGGCTCGGCTGTCACACCCCCACGTCGTCACCGTGATCGACGCCGGCGAGGACGAGGGGCACCCGTACATCGTCTTCGAGTACGTCGAGGGCGAGACGCTGAAGCACCGGATCCGGACGCTCCGCGAGCAGGGTCGGGCGATGCCGGTGGTCGAAGCCGTGGCCTACGCGATCGAGGTGGGCCGCGCGCTGTCGGCGGCGCACGCCCAGCGCGTCATACACCGCGACGTGAAGCCCCAGAACGTGATGATCGACACCGAGGGGCGCGCGAAGGTCACGGACTTCGGCATCGCCCGCACGCTCGACGACGGCGGCCTCACGGCGACCGGGCGAGTGCTCGGGACCACCGACTACGTCTCGCCAGAGCAGGCGCTCGGCGAGGACGTGGGCGAGCAGTCCGACATCTACTCGCTGGGGATCTGCCTCTACGAGATGCTCGCCAGCGAGGTCCCCTTCAAGGCCGAGAGCCAGGTCGGAGTGGCGATGAAGCACGTGCGCGAGCGCATCCCGGACGTGCAGCGCCTGCGCCCTGAGGTGTCGGCCGCGCTAGCGGTGGTGATCGAGCGCGCGACCGCAAAGGAGCCGCGCAACCGCTATCTGACGATCGACGAGATGATCGCGGACCTCGAGCAGGCGCTGGCGATCGAGGTCGCGCGGGCGGGCGAGGCGAGCGGCGAGGCGACCACCGTCCTCCGTGCGCTTCCCAAGGAGCAGGCGGCGATCGCTCCGGGCCACCTCCGGCGCCCCCACCGGTTCGCGGCGCTCGTGGCGCTCACCACCCTGGCCGGCGTGGCGCTCGCGCTCGCGCTGACCACCGACGTCGGGCAGCAGAGGCGCGGGCCGGCGCCGGCGCGCGCGAGTGGCCCGCTGACGCAGGTCGTGCCCATCGCCGCGCACGACTATGACCCCTACGGCACGGGCAACAAGAGCGAGCACCCGTTGGAGACCGGGAACGTGCTGGACAGCGACCGCCAGACCACCTGGGCGACCGAGCAGTACTCGTCCGGCACGCTCGCGCCGAAGCCGGGCGTGGGGATCTACGTGGACGCCGCCAAGCCGATCGCCGCGCGCCGGCTCGACATCAGGACGCCCACGCCGGGGTTCCTCGCCCGGATCTACGGGTCCGACGCACAGCTCTTCAGCGGCGCGGGCTCGGACACCTTCGCCAGCTGGGGCCAGCCCCTCGCGTCGGTCACCGTCGGGCCGCTGAAGCACATCTACCTCAACACCCACGGGCGGGCGTACCTGCACTACCTCGTCTGGATCTTCAGGCTGCCGCCCGGGCAGAACCAGGCCGAGATCGCGGCGATCCGGCTGCTGCGCTAGCCGCGTTCCTTCAGAACCGGTACCGGCGCTCGGCCTCGTGCCGCTCAAGCGCGAGGGCGACGAGCCTGTCGATCAGCTCCGGGAAGGGCACGCCGCTGGCCTCCCACAGCTTCGGGAAGACGCTCGTCTCGGTGAAGCCGGGCATCGTGTTGAGCTCGTTGACCAGTACCACGTCGCCGTCCTCCACGAAGAAGTCAACGCGGGCCAGCCCGGCGCAGCCGACGCGCGTGAACACCTCGGTGGCCAGCTCACGCACACGTTCCCGGACCTCGGGGTCGATCGGGGCGGGGACCACCAGCTCCATTCCTCCGGGCTCGTACTTGGCCTCGTAGTCGTACCAGTCCGCGTCCACGACGATCTGGCCGGGCTCCGACGCCTCCGGCGTCTCGTTCCCGATTATCGAGCATTCGACCTCCAGCCCGTCGGACATCGCCTCGACGATCACCAGCGGGTCGTGCCGGAAGGCGTCCGCGAGCGCGGCGTCGAGGTCGCCGGCGGACTCGACCTTCGAGATCCCGACCGACGACCCGAGCCGCGACGGCTTGACGAACACCGGCAGCCCGAGCCGCTCGAGCTCGGAGCGATCGTCGCCCTCCCGCAGCCCCGCGTAGTCGACCTGCGGGACGCCGGCGTGCCCCATGAGGTCCTTGAACGTGACCTTGTCCATGCAGAGCGCCGACGCGAGCACGCCGGCGCCCACGTACGGGACGTCCGCCACCTCGAGGAGCCCCTGCACGGTCCCGTCCTCGCCGAACGGACCGTGGAGCACGGGGAACACGACGTCCGCGCCCAGCAGGCCGCCGCCCGGCTCGACCGCGACGGGCCCGTCGTGGCTCCAACCGCCGTCGCGCGCCAGCCGCACGTCGAGCGCCTCGTGGCCGGCCGCCTCCAGGCCGCTCCGCACCGCGGCCGCCGACGCCAGCGAGATGTCGTGCTCGCTGGACCGGCCGCCCGCCAGGACGGCGACCCTCACGGGCCCGTGGGCGTCGTGGTGCCGCCGCCGTTCTTCTTGCCCTTCTTCTTCCCCTTCTTGCCTACGAAGATCGTGACGTTCGAGCCCTTGTTCTCCTTGGACCCGCCGCTCGGGCTCTGCCGGATCACCTTCCCGGCCTCGCTCGCATTGCCCGAGATCTCGGTCACCGTGACCGAGAAGCCAGCCGCCTTGAGCGCGTTCGTCGCATCAGCGGTGGACTTGCCGGTCACGTCGGGCACGCTCACCTGCGGCGTCCCGCGGGAGACGTTGATCGTCACACGCGTCCCCTTCGCCACCTTCACGCCGGCGCTCGGGCTCTCGGAGATCACCTGGCCCTTCGGCTGCGTCGAGTCCTGCTTGACCGAGGAGACCTTGAAGCCGGCGTCCTCGAGCGTCGATCTGGCCACGCTCTCCTGCTTGCCGACCACGTCGGGGACGGCCACGAGCTCCGGCCCGGAGCTAACGACCACCTGGACCCGCGACCCCACCGGCACCTGGCTCAGCGCGACCGGCGTCGTCGAGATCACGAGGCCACGACTGACGTCCGAGCTGTGCTCGAACGAGGTGTTCGCGAACAGGCCCTGTTTCTTGAGGATCTTGATCGCCTGGTCGAGCGGCTTCCCCGTCACGTCCGGGACGCTCGTCAGGCCAGGCCCGTTGGACACCCTCAGCTTGACCGTGGACGACTTCTCGACGGTCTTCCCAGCCGTCGGATCCTGGGAGACGACGATCCCGATCGGGCGGAAGCTCTTCACCCGCACGATCTCCGGCCGCAGGCCGACGTTGACGAGCTGCGCGGCCGCCTGCGGTGCCTCGCGGCCCACCTCGTTCGGCACCTTCACCTGGTCCGGTCGCGTCAGCAGGTACGCGAGCGCAGCTCCGCCGAGCAGGAGAAACAGCAGCAGGACGAGCCACGGCCAGCGCTTGCGTCCCTCCTCCTCCGGCGGCGCGACCGGCGCCCACCCCTCCGTGTAGCCGCCACCGCCCGCGCGGATCGCGCTGCGCGCTTCCTCGAGTGCCGCGATGAACTCGTCCGCGCTCTGGTAGCGGTGCGCGGGATCCTTCGCGATCGCCCGCATCACCGCGGCCTCCAGGACGGGGTGGATGTCCGGCCGCAGCTGGCTGAGCGGCTGCGGCACGTCGTTCACATGCTTGAGCGCGATCGCCACCGCGCTGTCCCCCGTGAAGGGAACGCGGCCGGCGAGCATCTCGTACAGCATGATCCCGATCGAGTAGAGGTCCGACCGGTGGTCGACCGGCTTGCCCTGCGCCTGCTCCGGCGAGAGGTACTGCGCCGTGCCCATGATCGACCCGGTCTCCGTCATCTCGGAGGCGCCAGCGCGCGCGATCCCGAAGTCCGTGACCTTGAGGCTGTCGTCGACGGCCACGATCACGTTGTGGGGCTTGAAGTCGCGATGGACCACGCCGCGCTTGTGCGCGAAGCCGGCGGCGTTCAGGATCTGGATCCCGAAGTTGATCGCCCGCTCCTGGCTGAGCGGCGCCTCCTGGCGCAGCAGCTCGCGCAGCGTCCGCCCGGGCAGGTTCTCCATCGCGATGTAGTAGGTGCCGTCGTGCTCGCCGCGGTCGTAGACCGAGACGACGTTCGGGTGCTGGAGCCCCGCAGCGGCCGAGGCCTCGCGGCGGAAGCGCTCCACGAACTGCTGGTCGCGCGCGAAGCGCCGGTGCAGGACCTTCAGCGCCACCTGCCGGCCGAGGTGCTCGTCGTCGGCCAGGTAGACGTCCGCCATCCCGCCCGAGCCGATCCGGCCGCGGACGCTGTAGCGCGCGTCGACGACACTGCCGTCGGCTACCTCAGCCATGGAGCAGCGTCTCCATCACCTGCTTCGCGATCGGCGCTGCCACCGTGCCGCCCTGGCCCGAGGTGCGCTCGACCGTGGCCGCGATCGCAACGCGCGGGTGGTCGACCGGCGCGAACGCGATGAACCACGCCTGGTTCGACGTGCCGCCGGCGACCTCGGCCGTACCGGTCTTGCCGGCCACCTGGATCCCCGACAGCGCGCTCGCGGTACCCGTCCCCTCCTGAACCACCTTGCTCATCATCTGGGCGAGCGCGGACGCCGAGCCGCCGCTCATGACCTGCGAGCGAACCTTCGGGTTGAAGGTCTCGCGCACGGTCCCGTCGGAGGCGACCACGCGATCGACGAGCCGCGGCTCCATCAGGGTGCCGCCGTTCCCAACCGCCGCCGCGACCAGCGCCATCTGGAGCGGGGTGACCTGGAGGCGCTCCTGGCCGATCGCCACGCGCCCGATGTCCACGGCGTCGCCCGACCCGAGCAGCCGCTGTCCCTTGAACACGCCGCTCGGGGTGATCTCGCCGCTCGGCAGGTCGAGTCCGAGCCGGGAGCCGAACCCGAAGCGGCTCATGTACTTGTACATCGTGTCCTTCCCGAGCTTCTCCCCCACCTCGCCGAAGACCGTGTTGACGGAGTGCGTGAGGCCGTCGGTCAGCGAGATCGTCCCGAAGTTGGCGCCGCCGTCGTTCTGCAGCGGCACGCCGCTGATGATCTTGTTGTTCTGCCCGCTGATCAGCGAGTCCGGCGTGTAGCGGTGGCTGTCGAGCGCCGCCGCGGCGGTCACCACCTTGAACGACGAGCCCGGCGGGTAGCGGGCCTGGGTGGCGCGGTTGAACAGCGGTGACGAGGGGTCGCTGTTGAGCTGCTGATAGTGGTTCGGGATCTGGTTGGGGTCGTAGTTCGGATAGCTGTACATCACCCGGATGGCCCCGCTGGAGGGATCGAGCGCGACGATCGACCCGCGCTGCCCTCCGAGGGCGGAGATGGCCGTCCGCTGGGCGTTCGGATCTAGCGTCGTGTGGAGGTCGTCGCCGTCCTTGGTCCCGCCGCCGAGCTGGTCGACCAGCGACTTGAACTCGTTCTCCTGGCCGGTCAGCTCGCGGTTGAACGACTTCTCGAGGCCGGCGTCGCCGCGCGAGACGAACGAGTAGCCCACCGCGTGCGAGAACAGCGACCCGGTCGGGTAGCTGCGGAAGTAGCGGAGCGTCTCGCCGCCGCCGACGCGGTGGTTGATCGCGAGCTTCGTGCCGTCGCGGGCCAGGATCAGCCCGCGCGGGATGCGCTCGGCCTGGAGCAGCGGGCGGCGGTTGTGCGGGTTGTCCTGGAGGCCCCTCGCACCGAGCACGCTCGACCACGAGGTCGCCGCGATCAGCACCGCGAACAGCAGCACGAAGAAGCCGAACAGCCTGCCGATCTGGCGGTTCAAACCAGGCCTCCCCGGGCCGCCGCCGGATCGCGCCGGGCCCTGTCGGAGACCATCAGGAGCAGCGCCAGCAGGATGAAGTTCGCGACCAGCGAGCTGCCGCCGTAGGACACGAACGGGAGCGTGACGCCCGTGAGCGGGATCACGCGGGTCACGCCGCCCACGATCACGAAGACCTGGAGCGCGAACACCGCGGTCAGGCCCGTGGCGAGAAGCTTCGCGAAGCCGTCGGTGGCGAGTGTGGCGGTCTTGAACCCGCGCGCCACGAAGATCAGCGCGATCACGATGATCGCGGCGCCGCCGAAGAGCCCGAGCTCGTTGACGATCACGGCGAAGATGAGGTCGGTGTGGGCGGCGGGGATGATCGGATGGCCCTTCGTGATCTCGAGCAGCGACTGCCCGAACCCGCGGCCGAAGAGGCCGCCGTCGGCCTGCGCGAACACGCCCTGCGCGACCTGGTAGGCCTTGCCGTCCACGAGGCTCGGCTTGAACGGGTGAAGCCAGGACTCCACGCGGTCGTGGACGTGCGGCACGTGCTGCGCGAGGTACGCCGCCCCGCCGGCGAACAGCGCCGTGCCCGCCAGGACGAGCGACATACGCGACGTGGCCACGTAGAGAAGCGCGAGGAAGCCGCCGAAGAACATGATCGCGCTGCCGAGGTCGCGGATCACGACGAGCATGAGCATCGCCAGCACCCAGACCACGAGCATGGGCCCGAAGTGCTTCAGCGAGAGCCTGAGTAACCGCCCGCGCACCAGCACGTCGCGCGTCTCCGACAGGTAGCTCGCGAGGAAGATGATGATCGCGAGCTTCGAGAACTCGGTCGGCTGGAACTGCACCGGGCCGATCCCGACGCCCAGGTAGGCGCCGTTCGTCACCCGGCCGACCCCCGGCAGGCGCGGCGCGAGGAGGATCCCGATTCCGACGGCGGCGATCGTGTAGCGGTAGCGCTCGAGGCTCCGGAGATCGCGGAGGAACAGGATCGTGGCGCAGAACAGCGCCAGCCCGATCCCGAACCACACGGCCTGACCCAGTGCGCGGTGCGGCGAGATCCGGTAGATCTCGACGAGGCCGAAGGCCGCCAGCAGGGCGCAGAGCGGAAACAGGTACGGGTCCGCGTCCGGCAGCCGCGCGCGAATGAAGATGTGCCCGAACACGCAGGCGCCGAGGAAGATCGCCCCGTAGGTGATCGTCACCTTGTTGATGTCTCGCGAGCGCGTGATCAGGACCGCCGTGAAGCCGGCGGTCACGAGCAGCGAGACGGGCAGGAGGCCGAACAGCTCGCGGTTGCGGGCCGACATCAGCGCGGCGTTCCCGCTCGCTCGAGCTGGCGCAGGCGGCTGACCGCCTCGGAGCGCGAGCGGAGCGTGTGTCCGAGCAGCGCCTTCCGCTGCCTTTGGTTCGTGATGGACGAGGCCGGGACGTCGCTCGCGTATTCCTCCGTGTACAGGTGGATCCCGAGCGGCAGGTCGTACGGCAGCCCGCGGTACAGGGTCATAACGCCCCGGCTGTCGGTCCCCAGGAAGTAGAACTGCCGGCTTCCCACGTACAGGCCGACGATCGCCGCCGCGACCGCGACGAGCACCAGCGCACCCGCCACGCCGCGGCGCGCGCCCCGCCAGCGCGGGGGCCGCGCGTAGCGCCGCTCGGCCACGCTCGGCGGCACGACCCGCACTTGGCGCCGGGGCGCTTCCTCGCCGGCTGCCGCGCGCGCCCGCTCGGCCTCGTCGCGCCCCAGGGCCATCGTGCCGGCCGCCGCCGCGGCCTCGGCGCGCTTGCGGTCGGCCTCCTCCGGCGACAGCGCCACCGTGCCCTGCTCGCTCGTGTCGCCTGAGTCCCCGGCGTCCTCGGACGGCTCGCCGTCGCTCCCGAGCCGGAACATGACCACCGTGATGTTGTCCCTGCCGCCGTTCTCGTTGGCGGCCTGGACGAGCTTGCGCGCGGCGTCCTCGAGCGAGCTCCGCGACTCGAGGATGGCGGCGATCTCGTCCTCGCTCACCATCGCGGAGAGGCCGTCGGAGCAGAGCAGGTAGACGTCCCCGTCGCGTCCGGGATCCGTGAAGGTCTCCACCTCGACGTCGGGCTCAGGGCCGAGCGCGCGCGTGATGATCGAGCGCTGCGGGTGGTTCTCCGCCTCCTCCGGGCTGAGCCGGCCCTGCCGGACCAGCTCCTCGACCAGCGAGTGGTCCTCCGTCAGGCGCTCGAGCCGCCCGTCGCGCAGCCGGTAGAGCCGGCTGTCCCCGACGTGGCTGACCGCCACGTCGCGCCCGGAGACCATCACCGCGGTGAGCGTCGTGCCCATGCCGGCGTGCTCGGTGTTCCCCTGGGCCCGCTCGTAAATGCGGCGGTTGGCCTCGCGCGCGACCCCGGCGAGGCGCTCCTCCGGCGGAGCGGACTCGTCCTGCTGGTCGAAGGCTTCGACCGCTATCCGGGAGGCGACCTCCCCCGCCCGGGCGCCTCCCATTCCGTCTGCGACGGCGAAGACCGGCGCGCGCTCGAGGTAGGAGTCCTCGTTGCTCTGCCGCTGCCGGCCGACGTCGGTGAGGCTTGCCTTCTCGACTACTTGCAGGGCCACCGCGTCACTCCTGGTAGCGGTACTCGGTGTCGCCGATCCGGATCGCGTCGCGCGGCTGGAGCTGCTCCGGGCGGTCGATCTGGCGCTCGTTCAGGTAGGTGCCGTTTGTCGAGCCGAGGTCCTCGATGAACATCGCGTCGCCGCTCGGGAAGATGCGGGCGTGCGCAGACGACGCGAAAGGATCCTCGATCAGCACGTCCGCCGTCGGGGCTCGACCCAGCGTTGCCTCGCCGTTCAGCTCGAAGACCGTGCCAGGCTCGTGGCCCATCGCCGCCACGATCTCCAGGCGCGGGTGGAGGCCCGGCGGCAGCCCATCCGTGCCGTGCGTGGCCGTGTCGCGATCGTCCACGATCCGCCCGCGACGCCGGCCCGCCACGTCGCGAAGCGCGCTCCAGGCGACCCACAACAGGAACAGGTAGAGCACGGCCAGGAAGCCGAACTTGAGCGCGACCGCGACGGGATCGGTATGCACGACTACTCCAGCTCGAAGGTGAGCTTCGCGAGGCCGAGCGTCAGCTCGTCACCCGGCCGCAGCACCGCCTCCTCGACCCTGCGGCCGTTGACCTTCACCCCGTTCGTGGAACCGAGGTCGGTGATCACCCACCTGCCGTCCTCGTCGCGGAGCTCCGCGTGCCGGCGCGACGCGTTCGGGTCTTCGAGCGTGATGTCGCAGTCGCGGCTGCGGCCGATCAGCAGACGGCTGCCCGAGAGCACGGTGCGCTTGCCCTCTCCGACGAGCAACGCCCGTCCGACCGGCGCGGCCGGCGCGAGCGGCCGAGCGTCCCGGTCCGGCGAGTAGACCATGGTGTGGCCGAAGTCCTCGGCCGACGGCCCGCCCTCGTGCGCCGCCGCCACCTCCTCCTCCGCCGCGCCGACGAGCTGGGTCAGGATCCCGAACTCTCCGAGCTCGAGCCTGTCGTCGGTCTCGAACTCGACCGTGGGGCGCGTGACCAGCGCCAGGCCCTCGGTTCGTGCGTGCTCCAGCAGGTAGTCCGAGAGCTCCTTCTTCAGGCCGTCCTCATAGCCCTCGAACTGCTCGCGGTCCGCCGACGACAGGAAGACCGTGTAGTGGTTCGGGACGTACGTCCGGGAGATCGAAACCGTCTGGTTGTCCTGCATCTCCTTCGCCAGCTTTCGTGCGATTTCCACGGGCTGGACGCGCGACTTGAACGCGCGGCTGAAGGCCCCGCCGACGAGGCCCTCGAGCTTCGCCTCGAGATTGCGGAGCACGCTCACCGGGCAATCCTAGGACTCAAGCCATTTACCCGATTCCCCCCGCAGGAGTCCTGCGGCGCTCGCCGCCACGAGCAGGGCTCCGCCGAGAATCGCGCCCAGGACGAGGCCGCGCGCCTCGCGGTGCGCGATGTCGCTGCCGCCGAGGGCGACGATGGCGGCGTGCGCGGCGACGAGGATCGTGGCCCACACGGCCGCCCCGACCAAGTCGAGCGCGAGCGATCGACCGCGCACCAGCACCGGGACGAGGGCGGCGAGGCCGGCCCACACGGCGATCCCTACGACCGCCGGGGAGCTCACCAGCGGGAACAGGCCATCGCGGCCGGCGGCGTTCAGCGATCCGGCCCACGCGGCTCGGGCCGTCGCGTCGGACGGCGGACCGAACAGCAGGTGCTGCGAGGTCAGGAGTTCGGCGATGCCGACCCAGATGAAGCCCGCCGCGCCGAGGCCGATCCGGCGAGCGGTGGTCGACGCGGCGCCCGCGAGCGCCATGAAAGCGGGGCCGAGGGCCACGGCGCCGAGCAGCGGCGCGAGCGCGGGCACGGACCAGGCGCGGCCCGCGCGTGGCAGCAGCAGCGGAACGGGTGCCAGCGCGGCCACCACGACGAGCGCCGTACCGTCGCGGAGCTCCCACCCGAGCCATCCGGCGAATGCACCCGCGACGGCGAGCCACCCGGCGCGCGGCAGGAGCGCCACGAGGACCCCCGCGCAGATGGCGGCGGCGCCCGCCGAGAACCTAGGCGCAGGTCCGAGGGTTCGAAGCCCTGCCAGCACGAGCCCGCCGGCGCCCGTGCCCGCCGCGACGCGCGCCGCCACCGCGGCGGCGGGGCCGCCGATCCATTTGGGTCCGACGGCGGCGATACGCGTCGCGGTCGTCGCGGGGATGCCCACGCGCTGCGCGGTGGCGGCGTCGCTCAGGCCGCGCACGTCGTCGAGGCGCTGTGCAGCGTCGCGCAGCGCGTCGCGCAGCACGGCGAGCCTCGGCCGCCGGTCCGGGACCGGGTCGAGGGCTGCGTCGATCCACGCGCAGAGCTCGTAGGGAAGATCGCGCCGGTAGGAGCTGAGCGACGGCAGCCGCCGCCCGAGCCGCCTCGCCGTGGCGGCGGGCGTGGGCCCGCGCACCGGGTTCGTGCCACTCCACGCCTCGAACAGCGTCAGCCCGAGCGCGTAGACGTCGACCGCCGGCGTCGAGCGCTCGCCCTCGGCCTGCTCGGGCGCCATGTACGCGAGCGTCCCCACCACGTCCCCGCTGCGGGTGAGCGGATCGGCAACGGCCAGGTGCGCCACCCCGAAGTCCGCGAGCTTCGCAAACCCGGCACCGGCCGCCGGCTCGGCCACCACGATCACGTTTTGCGGCTTCACGTCGCGGTGGATCACCTTGCGGCCGTGAGCGTGCACTAGCGCGTCGCACAGCGCGATCCCGATTCGCGCGACGTCCCGGTCCGAGAGGGCGCCGGCGCGGATCAGGTCGGCAAGCGTGCGGCCCGGGACGAGCTCGGACACGAGGTACACCGCGTCCTCGTCCTCGCCGAGCTCGTAGAGGGAGACGATGCCGGGGTGGTTCAGCCGCGCCGCTACGCGAGCCTCGCGGGCGGCCCGGATCGGCACGGGCTCGTCATCCTCCCGCGGAATCACCTTGACCGCCACCTCGCGCTCGAGCTTCTCGTCGAACGCCAGCCACACCACGCCGAAGCCGCCGGCCCCGAGGCGTCGTTCGAGGCGGTAGCGATCCATCACCAGCAAGCCGCCGCGTACGGGCCCCCCGTCGCGGGTGACCTCGCGCGTTCTCTCGGTGCTGGCCGGCGGGGGCTCGAAGCGCCTACGCCGATGCGCCGCCGAATCGCCGGTCAGGCGCTCGGTCCGCTGCTCGTCGGTCATCGTCGGGCGTTCCAAGGCTGGTTCTCTTTCGAGCCGGAGAGATGGCTCCCTGCCGGGCGCGAGGCGCTGAACCTCCGGGTTTGGCCGGTGCTGGCGTAATACTTCGCCATAGCCTGCCAGGCACGAGCCGTCCTGGGGGAACCCGTGTCCTTCTTCGACGAGACACAAGACAGACCGGCAAGGACCCGGCGGCGACCGTCCCGGCGCGGCCCGAGCACGGACCGCCAGACGCTGCTGTTCCGGCGCCTCCTGGCGGGCGGAGTTGCGTTCGTCGTGCTCCTGCTCCTCGTCCTCGGGATAAAGAGCTGCCGCGACAGCGCCCGGCGGGACGCGTTCAAGACGTACATCCGCGACGTCAGCGCGATCGCCCAGGGCTCCGGGCAGGAGTCGAGCGCGCTCTTCACCGTTCTGTCGCGGTCCGGCAAGCAGAGCCCGCTCCAGCTCCAGAACGCCGTGAACGGATACGAGAGTGACGCCGCACAGCTCGTCGACCGCGCGAAGCACACCTCCCACCCCGACGAGCTGAGCACCGCGCAGCGCTACCTGGTTCAGGTGCTAGAGCTCCGCCGCAACGCCCTCGCAACCATCGCCGGCTCCCTCCAGTCGGCGCTTGGGGCAACCGGCAACGAGCCGGCCACCAGCCGCATCGCAGAGCAGATGCAGACGCTCCTGGCGAGCGACGTCATCTACTCGCAGCAGGTCCTCCCCAACCTTCGAAAGCCCGTGCGCAAGGAGGGCCTGCTCAACCAGGTCACGATTCCAAAGAGCCGCTTCGTGCCGGACCTCCAATGGGTCAGGCCGAGCGTGGTGGCGGCCCACATCGTGGGCATCCGCACGGGTCGCGGAGCGGGCCCGCTCGCGCCGGGCGTCCACGGCACCTCGCTGGTCGGAACGGTCGCCCGCCCCGGCGGCCAGTCGCTCACGGCTGGCGGCACCACCAGCATCACGATCACGCCCAGGCTCTCGTTCGACGTGACCGTGATGGACGGGCCGGCGAACAAGGAGACCGACGTCCAGGTGGTCCTCTCGGTGACGGGCGCCGGCAAGCCGCTCGTGCGCGAGCAGTCGATCCCGTCGATCGACGCGGGGCAGCAGAAGGTCGTCTCGATCCCGCTCGGCGCGGCGCCGCCGACGGGCAGGCGCGTGTCCGTACACGTCGAGATCAAGCCGGTGCCGGGCGAGACGAACACCTCGAACAACAAGGCGACCTACGGGGCGATCTTCACGCACTAATGTGAAGCGCCCGTGACCGACCTCACCTCAACGCAGGGGATCGTGGCGCTCGCCGCGGCGGGCACCGCCGGCGTCGCCCTCATCTTCTCGCTGGTGCTAGCGGTGAAGCTCCGCCGGCTGCGGCGGGCGCAGAGGATGGTCCTCGGGAACGCCGGCGAGCGCGACCTCGTGGACCAGGCCGCCCGCCTCGAGATGGGCTTCGCCGACCTCCGCGAGTGGGTGGAGGAGACCCTGGAGCGAACGGCAATGCGAATGGAGACCGTCGAGCAGCGGCTCGACGGCTGCGTGACCTACAGGGCGCTGGTCCGCTACGACGCCTACAACGAGCTCTCCGGCCACCAGTCGAGCTCCCTTGCGCTCCTGGACAGCCACCGCTCCGGCGTCGTGCTGTCCTCGATCGTGCACCGCGACCAGGCCCGGCTGTACGTGAAGCAGATCATCCACGGCGAGGCGGAGATCGAGCTCTCGCCGGAGGAGCGCGAGGCCGTGGAGTCGGCGCTCGCGCCCGCGCGACAGGCCGCGTAGCTCCTGCGATGCGGGTCGCCTTCCTCGGCCCAGCCGGCACCTTCACCGAGGAGGCGCTGCGGGCCTCAGCGCCGGACACCGGCGAGGTCGAAGAGGTCCCGTACCCGAGCGAGTACGAGACCGTCATGGCCGTGCAGAACGGCGCCGTGGAGCAGGCCGTGGTGCCGATCGAGAACTCGCTCGAGGGTTCCGTGACCGCGACGCTCGACGCCCTCGCCGGCGAGGCCGAGGACGTGCGAATCGTGGCCGAGGTGGTGCGGCCGGTGAGCCACTGCCTGGTGGCGCGGGCCGGCCTGGGGCTCGGCGACGTCCGCGTGGTGGTCTCGCACCCGCAGGCGATCGCGCAGTGCGCGGGGTTCCTCCGGGAGCGGCTCCCCGACGCGGAGCCCCGCTCGGCCCCGTCGACGGCCGAGGCCGTTCGCGGCATCGCAGCGGACACCTCCGAGCAGGCCGCCGCGCTCGGCCCGAGGCTCGCGGCGGAGCTCTACGGCTGCGACGTCCTGGCCGAGCGCGTCGAGGACCGCCACGACAACCACACCCGCTTCGTCTGGCTGGCGCGCGCCGGCACAGCTCCGACCGCTCCGCCCGCCAAGACCTCGATCGTCTTCTGGGGGTTCAACGACACCTCGCCCGGCGCGCTGATGCGGGTGCTGGCCGAGCTCGCCGACCGCGAAGTCAACCTCACGAAGATCGAATCCCGGCCGCGGCGAGTCCGCCTGGGCCACTACATGTTCTTCGC
Organism: Actinomycetota bacterium; assembly: GCA_005885165.1. GTDB lineage: Bacteria > Actinomycetota > Thermoleophilia > Solirubrobacterales > Thermoleophilaceae > AC-37. The sequence goes on along the minus strand of VAXR01000042.1, from coordinate 1,655 downwards.
CGACCTCGAGGGCGCCGCGGATGACGAGCGGGTGAGCGAGGCGCTGGAGGCGCTCGGCGGGCGCGTCCAGACGCTGAAGGTGCTCGGGTCGTACCCCGTGCTGTGAGGGGAAAGGTGCGCGGCCGGCGCCATCCCTGTGGCTAGACTGGCTTCGCACTTTGGCCGCTACCGCAATCGAGCCAACCACCCTCGAGACCGGCGACGCCGAACCAGCCGGGCCCGCCGCGCTGCCCGCCACGGGGCCGGGGCAGCGCGGGATGGGCACGCGGGTCCTGGTGCTCAACGCGTCGTACGAGCCGATCAACGTCTGCACCGTCCGCCGCGCGGTGGTGCTCCTCCTCAAGGAGCGCGCGGAGGTGGTCGAGCGCTCCGAGTGGGCGCTCCACTCGGGGAACCTGACCTTCCCGCGACCTGTCGTCATCCGCCTGATCTCGTACGTGCGGATCCCGCGCGACGCCCACAGCCGCAAGATCACGCGTCGAGCGGTCTTCGCCCGCGACAAGTTCACGTGCCAGTACTGCGGCTCGGCTCGCGGGAGCCTCACCGTGGACCACGTGATCCCGCGCTCGAAGGGCGGATCGTCGGCGTGGGACAACATCGTCACCTGCTGCGCGCCGTGCAACCGGAGAAAGGGCGACCGCCTGCCGCGCCATGCCGGTATGCACCCCCGTCGCGCCCCGCGCGCCCCGAACCCCTCGGTCTTCGTGCACGTCGCGGTCCCGCGGGTCCCCGCGGTGTGGCAGCAGTACCTCGTCGCGGCGTAGCGGGAGCCTGAGGTGAAGTCGCGCCTGTCGTTCAAGCGGACGGCGGCGGTATGCGGGGAGATCCTCGGCGCCCTCGCCGCGGCGACCGCGCTCGTTGCGCTGCTCGAGGGCGTGGCGCCCGTCGCGGGCCTCGGGGTCCTCTACCTGCTCGCGGTGTTCTTCATCGCCGTCCGCCACGGCGAGGTGCCCGCGCTCGCCACCGCGGTGGCGTCGGTGCTCACGCTCAACTACTTCTTCATCCAGCCGCGCCACCGGCTGACGATCTCCGACTCGCGGAACGTCGTATCGCTCGCGGTCTTCCTGATCGCGGCCGTGCTCGTGGGCCGGCTTGTCGCGGCCGTCCGCCAGCGAGCGGGGGAGTCCGAGGAGCGGGCCCGCGCTGCCGCGGAGCGCCAGCGCGAGGCGACGTTGCTCGCCGACGTGGCGTCCTCGCTGGTTGGCGACACGGCGATCGAACGGGAGCTCCAGTCGCCGCGCGGGCGGGCCGCCACGGGGATGGCGGAGGCCGGCCTGCGGCTCGAGCTGGCCGCGGCGCCGTCGGCCCAGCCGGGTGAGGCGAGCGTGCCGCTGCCGCTCGCCGTCCGGCGCGGGTGGCTCCACGGGCGGACCGAGGCGGGCTGGAACAAGTCGCTGCTGCGCCGGATCGCCGATCCGCTCGCGCGCCTCATCGACGTCGCCCTCGAGCGCGAGCGGGTGAGCCGGCAGGCGGCCGACGCCGAGGCCGCCCAGCGGGCGGATGTGGCCAAGACCGCAGTGCTCCACGCGATCTCGCACGACCTCCGCTCCCCGCTCACCGCGATCTCGACGGCGACGAGCGCCCTCGAGGCGGGAACACTCTCCGAGACCGACCGTGACGATCTGCTTGGCGTGATCGCAAGCGAGTCGCGGAGG
>VAXR01000169.1 GCA_005885165.1 Actinomycetota bacterium | reverse complement strand
GCAGCAGCTCGAGGAGTTGCTGATCGGCGGGGATGTGCAGCGGGTCGACCCGTGGCCGCGGGGCCGGGTAGATCGGCTCCGCCGGCGCCTCCGGCTCGAGCTCGTACAGCGGGCACTCGTCGACCAGCGCGGTGACCGGCATGTCGCCGACGATCTCGCCGCCCGCGAAGACGCGCAGGCGGCGGGTGTCCGTGACCGTCCCGATCGGCGTGGCCCGCACCTCCCACCTCTCGCAGAGGGCGAGCACCTCGTCCAGGCGGCCGGGCTCGACCACGCACAGCATCCGCTCCTGGGACTCCGAGATCATCACCTCGAAGGGCTCCATCCCGGGCTCGCGGAGCGGCACGCGGTCGACCTCGATGTCCACGCCCACCGCGCCCTTCGACGCCATCTCCGACGAGCTCGAGGTGAGCCCTGCCGCGCCGAGGTCCTGCAGCGACTCGAGCAGCCCGCGGTCGAGCAGCTCGAGGCAGCACTCCAGCAGCTTCTTCTCCTCGAACGGATCCCCGATCTGGACGCTCGGCCGCTTGTCCTCATCCTCGGCGAGCTCCGCGCTGGCCAGCACGGATGCTCCGCCGATCCCGTCGCGTCCGGTGAGCGCGCCGAGCAGCACGAGGTGGTTGCCCACACCGGCCGCTGCGCTCCTGGTGAGCCGCTCGCGGGGCGCTATCCCGAGGCACATCGCGTTCACGAGGCAGTTGTGCTCGTAAGGACGCTCGAAGTAGATCTCGCCCCCCACCGTCGCCACCCCGACCGAGTTGCCGTAGTGGCCGATGCCCGCGACGGCGCGGTCGAGCAGGTAGCGCGACCTCGACGAGTCGAGCTCGCCAAAGCGGAGCGAGTCAAGCGTGGCGATCGGCCGAGCGCCCACCGCGAAGACGTCCCGCAGGATGCCCCCCACTCCCGTCGCCGCGCCTTGGAACGGCTCCACGGCGCTCGGGTGGTTGTGCGACTCCACCTTGAATGCCACCGCTAGCCCACCGCCCACGTCGACCGCCCCCGCGTTCTCGCCCGGACCCATGAGGACCGCGGGCCCCTCAGTCGGCAGCGTTCGGAGCAAGAGCTTCGAGTGCTTGTAGGCGCAGTGCTCGGACCACATGAGCGAGAACACCGCGAGCTCGACCTCGTTCGGCTCGCGCTCGAGCTTCTCGACGATCAGCTCGTACTCGTGGTCCGTCAGCCCGAGCTGGCGGTGCCGCTGTGACAACGCGGCGGCCTCGCTCACGCCAGGACGGGCTCGCGGGCCGCCAGCGACTCGAACAGCTTTCCGCCGTCGGTCGAGCCGGTGAGCGGGTCGACGGCGTGCTCCGGATGCGGCATCAGGCCCATCACGTTTCCGGCCTCGTTGACCACCCCGGCGATGTCGTGCTCGGCGCCGTTCGGGTTCTCGCCGGGCGCGTAGCGGAGCACGACCTGACCGTTCGCCTCGATGCGGTCGAGGTCGTCCGCCGGCGCGTGGTAGCGGCCGGTGGTGTGCTTGCCGGGTATCGACAGGAGATCCCCGCGCGCGCATGCGCGCGTGAATGAGGTGTCAGCGTTTTCGACGACGACGTCGACCTGGCGGCAGACGAAGCGTAGGCTCGTGTTCGGGAGGAGCGCGCCCGGCAGGAGCCCGGCCTCGCAGAGCACCTGGAAGCCGTTGCAGATACCGAGCACCGGTCCGCCGTCGGCCGCGAAGGCGGCCACCGCCTCCATCACCGGCGAGAACCGCGCGATGGCGCCTGCGCGGAGGTAGTCGCCGTACGAGAAGCCACCGGGGATCACCACGGCGTCGGCGCCGCGCAGGTCGCGATCGCCATGCCAGAGAAGCTCGGCGTCGCCGAAGCGCCGGCAGGCGAGCAGGGCGTCGACCTCGTCGCACGAGCCCGGGAACCTGACCACTCCGAACTTCACGGCGCGCCGTTCGTGGAATCGCCGCCGTCGAGGAGTTCGACCTCGTAGTCCTCGATCAGGGGATTCGCGAGGAGCTTCTCGCACATAGCCGGGAGCTGCTCGGGGTCGTCCAGCTCGAGCTCGACCAGCCGCCCGATCCGAACGTGCGACGCGCCGTGGAAGCCGAGCGCCGGCAGCGCCCGCTCGACCGTCTGACCCTGCGGATCGAGGATCCCCTCCTTCGGCCGTATCAGTACGCGCGCCTTCAAGCGGGGGAGGCGCCCGCGCGCTCGAGCCACTTGGACAGAGGCTGCCCCGTGATGCGCTCGTACGCCTCCTCGTAGCGCCGCCGGGTGCCGGCCACGACGTCGTCCGGAAGCGCCGGGGCCGGCGGCGTCTTGTCCCAGCCCGAGCCGCTCGCCCAGTCCCGCACGTACTGCTTGTCGAATGAGGGCTGCGAGCGGCCGGGCGTGTGGCCGTCGGCCGGCCAGAAGCGGGACGAGTCGGGCGTGAGCACCTCGTCGCCGACAACGATCCGGCCGGCCGAGTCGCGCCCGAACTCGAACTTCGTGTCGGCGAGGATGATCCCGCGCTCGCGCGCGTGGTCTGCCGCGAACGAGTACAGGTCGATCGAGAGCCGCCGCAGCTCCTCGAGCAGCGCCCGGTCGCCGACGATCTCGGCGGCGCGGTCGTAGTCGACGTTCTCGTCGTGGTCGCCGATCTCGGCCTTCGTCGCGGGCGTGAAGATCGGCTCGGGGAGGCGATCCGACTCCTTCAGGCCGGGCGGCAGCTCGATCCCGCACACGGCTCCGGTCGCCTGGTAGTCCTTCCAGCCCGACCCCGTGATGTAGCCCCGCACGACGCACTCGACGGGGAACATCTCGAGCCGCTCGACGAGCAGCGCCCGCCCGCGCACCTCATCCGGCACTTCGGTGAACGAGACGAGGTGATTCGGGCAGATCCCCTGGGTCCGCTCGAACCAGAACACCGACACTCCAGTGAGGACCGCCCCCTTGCCGGGGATCGGCGTGGGGTGGATCACGTCGTACGTCGAGATCCGGTCGGAGGCGACCATCAGCAGCCGGTCGCCCTCCTCGTAGATCTCCCTGACCTTGCCGGAGGCGAGCAGCTTGTGGCCCTCGAGCGTGGCGGCGTCGCTCACGAGTCGAGGCTAACAAGTGGGGCCGTCGGCCAGGGGCCGCAATTACGCAAACTCCGGCGCCTGAGAAGATGCCGCGCCATGGAGCAGCGCCTCAGCCTCGTCACCCTCGGCGTCAGCGACCTCGCGCGGGCGCGCGCCTTCTACGAGGCGCTCGGTTGGACCACCGGGGCGGAGCCGGGCGACGACGTCGTCTTCTTCCAGACGAGCTGCATGATCGTCGCACTCTGGGATCGGGCGAAGCTCGCCGAGGACAGCTGCGTGACCGACGGCGGCGGCTGGGGCGGCGTGGCGCTCGCTTACAACGTGCGGTCACCGGCGGAGGCCGACGCCGTTATCGAGGAGGCGCGCGCGGCCGGAGGCACGATCGCGCGCGAGCCGGCCGAGACCTTCTGGGGCGGCTACTCCGGGGTTTTCGTCGATCCCGACGGCCATCCGTGGGAGGTGGCGCACAACCCGCATTGGACCGTGACGGAGGACGGCGCGGTCAGGCTTGCGTAGGGCGGGCTGAGGCGGGGGTGGCGCACAGCGCGGCTTGGGCCGTGGGCGCCAACCGTTACTGGAGGGCAACGAAGGGAAAGCGCTGAAGCCGCTGCTCACGCTGCGGTCGCTCTCGGGCAAACGTTTCCGCGGAAACGTCGATCGCGGAGGAGGGTGTCGAGGGCGCGGCGGGGAGGCAAGCGATGGGCTGTCCTGGATAACTACCGCATACCGACACTTATCCAGGACGACCGAAAGGCGTCAGCCGATCGGCGCCGGCCGTCGCGCCTAGGTTGACGTCGCGGCGCCCTCGCGCTCGAGCGCGTCGAGGCGGTCGACGATCTCCCCCGCATGCCGGACGAACGCGCCGGGGTCGAAGATCGCGTCGAGGTCGAGCTCGGGCGCGGCGGCCGCCAGGAGCTCGCGGAACGGCGTGCCGGTGTCCCACGCCTGCTGTGCCGCCTCCTGGACGATGCGGTAGGCCTCGTCGCGCGAGCGGTCGCGCTCGACCAGCGCGAGCAGGGCCCGCTGCGAGTAGAGCGCGCCGTGAGTGGCCTCCAGGTTCGCGCGCATCCGGTCGGCGTGGACGGTCATGCCGCGCACGACGCGTATGGCCAGGTGCTGCGCGTAGTCGAGCAGGATCGTGGCGTCGGGGAGCGCGACGCGCTCGACCGAGGAATGCGAGATGTCGCGCTCGTGCCACAGCGCCACGTTCTCCACGCCCGCCTGGGCGTACCCCCGCAGGAGCCGCGCGATCCCGCAGATGCGCTCGCTCACGATCGGGTTGCGCTTGTGCGGCATCGCCGACGAGCCCTTCTGGCCGGCTCGGAACGGCTCCTCCACCTCGCGCACCTCGGTGCGCTGCAAATGGCGCACCTCGGTGGCGAAGCGCTCGAGCCCCGCGCCCGCCAGCGCGATCGCCTGCAGCAGCTCGGCGTGGCGGTCGCGAGCCACGACCTGGGTCGAGACCGGCTCGGCCGTGAGGCCCAGGCGGTCGAGCACGCGCCGCTCGAAGTCTGGCGACGTGGCGGCGTAGGTGCCGACCGCGCCAGAGATCGCCCCGACGGCCGCCTGCCCGGCGAGCTTCACGCCGAAGCTCGTCGGCTCGGCGTGGACGCCGTGGGTACGGCCGACGCACAGCGTGTCCCGGTGCTCGCGCGCCCGCTCGATCAGCGCCGCCCGGAGCTCGCGCGTCCCGGCCAGCACGATCTCCCCGGCGGTCGCGAGCTGGAGCGCTAGGGCGGTGTCAAGCACGTCCGAGCTGGTAAGGCCGAAGTGGATCCAGCGCCCGGCGCGGCCGGCCGACTCGGAGAGGACGTCCACGAACGCGGCCATGTCGTGATCCGTCAGCTTCTCGCGCTCGTTGACCGCCTCCACGGTGAACGTTGCCGCGCGAATGGCGTCGAGCTCCTCGGCCGTCGGGCCCTCCATCGCCTCGCAGGCGGCCACCTCCACGCG
>VAXR01000087.1 GCA_005885165.1 Actinomycetota bacterium | reverse complement strand
GTCCGCGAGCTCGTCGGCGAACCCGGCCGCCGCGTCCCCGTCGCCGCCGTCGCCGAAGCCGAAGGTTTCGAGGTCGCCGTTGCCGGTGAGCCCGAGCTCGGCCGCCAGCTCGCCGTCGTCGAGCAGGCCGATCTCCTCGGGGCTCGGCCGCGGGATCGGCTCGGTCGGCTCGATCTCGAGCAGCCGGTAGCGCCGGAGTCCCGTGGCCGCCGGGATCAGCTTCCCGATGATCACGTTCTCCTTGAGCCCGAGCAGGCGGTCGGTCTTGCCCTCGAGCGCCGCGTCCGTGAGGACCTTGGTGGTCTCCTGGAAGGACGCCGCCGAGAGGAAGGAGTCGGTGGCCAGCGAGGCCTTCGTGATACCGAGGATGACCTCGGTGAACTCCGGCTGCTGCTTCTTCCCCTTCTTCAGGCGAGCGCTCTCGCGGGTGAGCTCGTGGCGGTCGACGAGCTGACCGGGCAGGTAGCTCGACCCGCCCCTCTGCTCCACACGCACCTTCTTCATCATCTGGCGGACGATGATCTCGACGTGCTTGTCGTTGATGTCGACGCCCTGCGACTTGTAGACCTTCTGGACCTCCCTGACGAGGTACAGCTCGGTCTCGGTCCGGCCGCGGATCTCGAGCAGCTCGTGCGGATAGATCGACCCCTCGTTGAGCTGCTCGCCCGGCTCGATCTTGTCGCCGCGCTCGACGAACAGGCGCGTGCGCTGCGGGAACGAGTAGGCGTGCTCCTCGCCTGAGGCGTCGGTCACGAGCACCCGCCGCGCCTTCTCGGTGTCCTCGATCGTGACGGTGCCCGCCACCTCGGCGAGCTTCGCGAGGCCCTTCGGCTTGCGCGCCTCGAACAGCTCCACGACGCGCGGGAGGCCGTGCGTGATGTCCGCGCCGGCCACACCGCCGGTGTGGAACGTCCGGAGCGTGAGCTGCGTGCCCGGCTCGCCGATCGACTGGGCGGCGATGATGCCGACGGCGTCGCCGATCGCCACGACCTTGCCGGTGGCCGGCGCCACGCCGTAGCACTGCTGGCAGATCCCGGCCTCGGCCTCGCACTTGAGGACCGACCGGACCGGGATCGTCACCGGCTCGTCGCCGTACGCGTCGTGGATGTCCTGGAGCTTCTCCTCCGTGATCAGCTCGCCCTTCTCGAGCAGGACGCGCTTGCGCTTGGTGGAGAACTGCTTGGCCGCGAAGCGCCCGACGAGGCTCCTGCTGAACGAGCCGTCCTCGCGCCGCAGCGGGGCCTCGATGTGCTCCTTGGTCTCGCAGTTCTCCGCCCGGACGATCACGTCCTGGGAGACGTCGACCAGGCGGCGGGTGAGATAGCCCGAGTCGGCCGTCCGCAGGGCCGTGTCGGCCAGGCCCTTCCGGGCGCCGTGCGTGGAGATGAAGTACTCGAGCACCGACAGGCCCTCCATGAAGTTGGCCTTGATCGGGCGCTCGATGATCTCGCCCTTCGGGTTGGCCATGAGGCCGCGCATCCCGGCGAGCTGGCGGATCTGCTTGAACGATCCGCGCGCCCCGGAGTTGGCCATCATGTAGATCGGGTTGAGCGCGGGCAGGTTGTCCTGCATCGCGTTCCCCACCTCGTCGGTGGCGGCGGTCCACTTCTCGACCACGCGGTCGTGGCGCTCCTCCTGCGAGATCAGGCCGCCGTCGTACTGGTCCTGGATCTCGCCGACCTCGGCCTCGTACCGGTTGAGGATCTCGTCTTTCTCCGCCGGGATCACCACGTCGTTCTTCGAGATCGTGATCCCTGCCTGGGTGGCGAAGTGGAAGCCGACGTCCTTGAACGCGTCGAGTACCAGGGCGATCGCGTACGGCCCGTGGGTGGCCACGAGCTCCTCGATGACGTTCGCCATGTCGCGCTTCTTGAGCGGGTGGTTGACGAACTCGTAGCTGCCCTGCTCGTAGTCGTCCTCGAGCACCTCCTCGAGCGCGCGCTCCACGCGCTCGTTGAAGATGATCCGGCCGACGGTCGTGAGGATGTGGCTCTGCGCGCCGCGCCGGCGGTACTCGGCGAGGTCATGGAGGTTGACCATGCCGTGCTCGTACGAGAGCTCGGCCTCCTGCGCCGACCGGAACACGTGCGGGCGCTTGCCGTGCTTCTTCTCGTCCCACTTGCCGGCCACCACGACCTTCGAGAGCTTCTCGAGCTCCTCTGGGACGGGGCCGTAGGTGAGGTAGTAGGCGCCCAGGACCATGTCCTGTGTCGGCGTCGCGAGCGGCGACCCGTGAGCGGGCGAGAGGATGTTGTTCGAGGAGAGCATCAACAGGCGCGCCTCGGCCTGCGCCTCCGCCGACAGTGGGAGGTGGACGGCCATCTGGTCGCCGTCGAAGTCCGCGTTGAACGCGTGGCAGACGAGCGGATGGACCTGGATCGCCTTGCCCTCGACCAGCACCGGCTCGAACGCCTGGAGGCCGAGGCGGTGGAGCGTCGGCGCGCGGTTGAGCAGCACCGGGTGCTCCTGGATGACCTCCTCGAGCACGTCCCAGACCTCGGGGATCATCGAGTCGACCATCTTCTTGGCGGCCTTGATGTTCTGGACCGCCTTGCGCTCGACGAGCCGGGCCATGATGAACGGCTTGAAGAGCTCGAGGGCCATCAGCTTCGGCAGGCCGCACTGGTGGATGCGCAGTGACGGCCCGGCCACGATCACCGACCGGCCCGAGTAGTCGACGCGCTTACCGAGCAGGTTCTGGCGGAACCGCCCCTGCTTGCCCTTGAGCATGTCGGAGAGCGACTTGAGCGCGCGGTTGCCGGGACCGGTGACCGGGCGCCCGCGGCGGCCGTTGTCGAACAGGGCGTCGACGGCCTCCTGGAGCATCCGCTTCTCGTTGTTGACGATGATCTCGGGCGCGCCGAGGTCGAGCAGCCGCTTCAGCCGGTTGTTGCGGTTGATCACGCGGCGGTAGAGGTCGTTCAGGTCGGAGGTCGCGAAGCGGCCGCCGTCGAGCTGGACCATCGGGCGGAGCTCCGGCGGGATCACCGGGATCGCCTCGAGCACCATGTGCTCGGGCTTGTTGTCCGAGTTGATGAACGCCGAGACGACCTTCAGGCGCTTGACCGCGCGGCTCTGCTTCTGGCCCTTGGCGGTCTTGACCTGATCCTCGAGGTCGTCGCGCTCGGCGTCCAGGTCGACCTGCTCGAGCAGGTCGCGGACGGACTCCGCGCCCATGCCGCCGCGGAAGTACTCGCCGAAGCCGTACGGTGAGCCGAAGCGGTCCTTCAGCTCGCGGAAGACGGTCTCGTCGGCGATGACCTCCTTCGGCTTCATCTCGCGGAAGAGGTCCCAGACCTGCCGCATGCGCTCGGCGGCGTCCTCGATGTAGGCCTCGGTGTCGCTTATGTCGGACTCGAAGACCTTGCGGACGTCCTTGACGAGCTTCTCGCGGTCGTCGTCCGAGAGCTTCTTGACGTTGATGTCGAGCGTCTCCGCCCACAGCGAGTCGTCCTCGCTGAAGCCAGTCTCCTTGCCGCGCTCGAGGTAGGCGATCCGGCGCTCGAGCGACTCGTTGAGCTCCTGCACCCGCTCCTCGCGCTCGCCGTCGTAGGAGTCGAGGACCTTCTGGACCTCCTTGTCGAGTTTCTTCAGGTCCTTGTCGCGGGCCTCCTCGTCGACCCAGGTGACGATCGACGCGGCGAAATAGAGAACCTTCTCTAGCTCCTTCGGCGCCATGTCGAGCAGGTAGCCGATCCGCGACGGGACGCCCTTGAAGAACCAGATGTGGGATACGGGCGCCGCCAGGTCGACGTGCCCCATCCGCTCGCGGCGGACCTTCGAGCGCGTGACCTCGACGCCGCAGCGCTCGCAGACGATTCCCTTGTAGCGGACCCTCTTGTACTTGCCGCAGTAGCACTCCCAGTCCTTGGTCGGACCGAAGATGCGCTCGCAGAAGAGCCCGTCCTTCTCGGGCTTGAGCGTCCGGTAGTTGATGGTCTCCGGCTTCGTGACCTCCCCGCTCGACCACGAGCGGATCTGCTTCGAGGAGGCGAGCCCTATGGAGATTGCGTCGAAGTTGTTGATGTCGATCAAGTTGCTGCCTCAGGCTTCCTCTTCGATGTATTCCTTGTCCTGTTCTTTGGCCGACTCGTCGGTCTGTCCGCCGTCGCCCTCGGCCTCGATCTTCTCCTCCGACTCGTCGGCCGCGCCCGGGCGCTGGGCCCGCACGCCCGAGAGGTCGATACCGAGCTCCTCGGCCGCCCTCAGCAGGTCGTCGTCCTCGTCGCGGATCTCGACGCCGGTGCCCTCCTCGGAGCGCACGTTCACATCGAGCGCCAGCGACTGCATCTCCTTCAGGAGCACCTTGAAGGACTCGGGGATCGAGGGCTCGGCGATGTTCTCGCCCTTCACGATCGCCTCGTAGGCCTTCACGCGGCCGACGGTGTCGTCGGACTTGATCGTGAGCATCTCCTGGAGCGTGTACGCCGCCCCGTAGGCCTCGAGCGCCCACACCTCCATCTCGCCGAAGCGCTGGCCGCCAAACTGGGCCTTGCCGCCGAGCGGCTGCTGGGTGACGAGCGAGTACGGCCCGGTGCTCCGCGCGTGGATCTTGTCGTCCACGAGGTGGAGCAGCTTCAGGATGTACATGTAGCCGACGGTGACCTTCTCCTCGTACGGCTCGCCGCTCCGCCCGTTGAAGAGCGTGACCTTGCCCGAGCAGCGCCGTCCCTCGCGCTCGGAGCGGTCGACGTCGAACGTCACGCCGCGGTCGGAGTGCTCGGCCGACCAGCGCACGAGCGCCTCGTCGACCTCCTCGATCGTGGCGCCGTCGAACACCGGCGTGGCCACGTGCACCTGGCCGCCGTTCTGCTGGGCCTGCTTGTACGCGGGCGAGCCGTCGTCGTACCAGCCGCTGCCGGCGACCCAGCCGAGGTGGGTCTCCATGATCTGGCCGAGGTTCATCCGGCTGGGGACGCCCAGCGGGTTGAGGATCACGTCGATCGGCGTGCCGTCGGCCAGGTGCGGCATGTCGGCCTCGGGCACGATCTTCGAGATCACGCCCTTGTTGCCGTGGCGGCCGGCGAGCTTGTCGCCCTCCGCAATCTTGCGCTTCTTCGCCACGAAGACGCGCACCAGCTCGTTCACGCCGGGCGCGAGGTCGTCGCCGTCGTCGCGGCGGAACGTGAGCACGTCGATCACCACGCCGCCCTCGCCGTGCGGGACCTTCAGCGAGGTGTCGCGGACCTCGCGCGCCTTCTCCTTGAAGATCGCGCGGATCAGCTTCTCCTCGGCGGTCAGCTCGGTCTCGCCCTTCGGCGTGACCTTGCCGACCAGGAGGTCGCCCGAGCCGACCTCGGCGCCCACGCGCACGATGCCGTTCTCGTCGAGGTTGCGCAGCGACTCCTCCGAGCGGTTCGGGATGTCGCGCGTGATCTCCTCGTCGCCCAGCTTGGTGGTGCGGGCGTCGATCTCGTACTCCTCGATGTGGATCGAGGTGAGCTCGTCGTCCTTGACGAGGCGCTCCGAGATGATGATCGCGTCCTCGAAGTTGTAGCCCTCCCAGGACATGAAGGCGACGAGGCAGTTCTTGCCGAGCGCGAGCTCGCCCTCGTCGGTCGACGAGCCGTCCGCGAGGACCTGCCCCGCCTTCACGCTGTCGCCTACCGACACGCGCGGCTTCTGGTGGATGATCGTGCCCTGGTTCGAGCGCATGAACTTGTGAAGCGGGTACTCGTCCTTCTTCGACCCGTGCTCCACGACGATCCGCTGGGCGTCGACGTACGAGGCGTTCCCGGCGCTCTCGGCCAGTAGGACGTCCCCGGTGTCGATCGCGGCGCGGATCTCCATGCCCGTGCCGATCAAGGGGGCCTCGGTCTTGAGCAGCGGGACCGCCTGGCGCTGCATGTTCGAGCCCATCAGGGCGCGGTTGGCGTCGTCGTGCTCGAGGAAGGGGATGAGCGTGGTGGCGACCGACCAGATCTGGTCCGGGGAGACGTCCATCAGGTCCACGTCCTTCGGGGGCGCCAGGACGAGCTCGCCGTCGCGCGAGCGGCAGGTCACGCCGGGGCCGCGGAGCTTGCCGGTCTTGGCGTCGAGCTCGGCGTTCGCCTGGGCGATTACCTTGTGCTCCTCCTCGTTGGCGTCGAGGTGGACGGTCTTGTTCGTCACCACGCCGTCCTTGACCACGCGGTAGGGGGTGGTCACGAAGCCGTGCTCCGAGACCTCCGCGAACGAGGAGAGGGAGCCCATCAGGCCGATGTTCGGACCCTCGGGGGTCTCGATCGGGCACATGCGGCCGTAGTGGCTCGGGTGGACGTCGCGGACCTCGATGGGCGCGCGCTCGCGCGTGAGCCCGCCAGCGCCGAGGGCGGAGAGCCGGCGGCGGTGGGTCAGGCCGGACAGGGAGTTCGTCTGGTCCATGAACTGCGAGAGCTGCGAGGACCCGAAGAACTCCTTGAGGGCCGCCACGACCGGGCGGATGTTGATGATCGTCTGCGGCGTGATCGTGTCGGCGTCCTCGGTGGTGAGGCGCTCCCTCACCACGCGCTCCATCCGGTAGAGGCCGATGCGGAAGGCCTCCTGGATCAGCTCGCCGACGGTGCGCAGGCGGCGGTTGCCGAAGTGCTCGTACTCGTCGAGCCGGTCGGCGATCGGCTCGCGCGGGATCATCTGCGCCTCGAGCGCGTAGTCCTTGATCGGCTCGCCGCTTGCGAACTCGCCGCTCTCGGGGATGGCGAGGGCCTTCGGCAGGGCCACGAGCTCGCGGATCAGCTCGATGATGTCCCTGTGGGTGAGGACGCGAGTGTCGAGGTCCTCGTCGAGCCCGAGCCGCGAGTTCAGCTTGTAGCGGCCGACGCGCGTGAGGTCATAGCGCTTGGGGTCGAAGAAGAGCTGGTTGAGGAGTGCCTTGGCGTTGTCGACCGAAGGCGGCTCGCCGGGGCGCTGCTTCTTGAAGAGCTCGATCAGCGCGCCCTCCTCGGAGCGGGTCACCTCCGTGTCGGCCTCGATGGTGTTCCGGATGTAGAGCGAGCCGTCGAACATCTTGAGGATCTGCTCGTCCTCGACGTAGCCCATCGCGCGCAGCAGGACGGTGACCGGCAGCTTGCGCTTGCGGTCGATCCGGACGTAGACGCGCCCCTTCTTGTCGATCTCGAGCTCGAGCCACGAGCCGCGGGCCGGCATCAGGTTCGCGACGAAGACCTGCTTCTCGCGGTCCTTGGGCTCCATCACATAGGCGCCCGGGGAGCGGACGAGCTGCGTGACCACGACGCGCTCGGTCCCGTTGATGATGAACGTCCCCCAGTCGGTCATCCACGGGAAGTCCCCCATGAAGACGGACTGCTCGCGGATCTCGCCGGTCTCGCGGTTCTGGAAGGCGACCTTGACGGTCAGCGGCCGGGCGTAGGTGAGGTCCTTCTCCCGGCACTCCTCGATCGAGGCGGTCGGCTCGTCGAAGGAGATCTTCTCGAAGACCACGGCGAGGTTGCCGGTGTAGTCCTCGATCGGGGAGACGTCGTCGATTGTCTCGCGCAAGCCCCCCTTGTCCGTAGCCACAAGCCACTCGAACGAGCGCTTCTGGATGTCGATCAGATTGGGAAGTTCGAGCGCCTTTTCAAGGCGCGCGAAGCTACGGCGCTGACGAGGGGCATCAACACGAGCCAAGTGGCGACTCCTTCTGGGGGGTCCGGAGGGGATCAGGCGGGCGCGGCGAGCGCGACCGATCAGAATAGCACAGCGAAGCTCGCCGTCTCCATCGGGGCGCTAAAACGGCCGTCACGGACCCCGTCCCGAGGCCCCGCGATATGTGGCGGAGCGCTCCCAGAGGGACGGCTGCGGTATGGGCCTGCGGCGATTTTAGCTCTTAAGGCGCGACGGTGCTACTTGAGCTCGACGCTCCCGCCGGCCTCCTCGAGCTCGGTCTTGAGCTTGTCGGCCTCCTCGCGCTCGACGCCCTCCTTGACCGGCTTGGGGGCCTCGTCGACGACTGCCTTGGCCTCCTTGAGGCCGAGGCCGGTGGCCGCGCGGACGACCTTGATCACCTGGATCTTCTTGTCGCCGGGCGCGGTCAGGACGACGTCGACCGTTCCGGCCTCCTCCTCCTCGCCGCCCGCGCCGTCACCGGCCGCTGCCGGCGCTCCGGCGGGCGCCGCGGCGGCGACGGCGGTCGCCGACACGCCGAACTCCTCTTCGAGCGCCTTGATCCGCTCGGACAGCTCGAGCACCGAGATGCTCTTCAGCTCGTCGATCCATTCCTGGGTGGTAGGCATCTAGCCCTCCTTTGGTTTCTGGTCCTCGCCCTCGGAGGGCGCTTCCGAAGTCTCTTCCTGCTCCTCTTCCTGAGGCTCCTTCGCCTCGGCGGTCGGCTCCTCCTCAGCTTCCTCAGCCGGCGCCTCTGCCTCGGACTCCTCGGCCGCCGGTTCCTCACTCGCCGCCTCTGCCTCGGCGTCAGCGCCGCCTCCCGCCAGACCCTGCTCCTGGATCTGCTGCAGCTGGATGGCCAGCCCGCCGATCAGCGAGCCGAGCCCGCGCACCAGCGTGGTCAGTGGGGAGGCGAGGACGCCGACGAACTGGCCATGCAGCACGTCGCGCGCCGGCAGGCGGGCGATCGACTCGATCTCGTCGATCGTGACCGGCTCCCCGTCCATCGTGCCGCCCTTGAACTCCAGGACCCCGTTCTGACGGCGGAAGGTGGCGATCGCCTTGGCGGCGACTGCGGCGTCGCCCCGCACGAACGTGAAGGCCGTCGGCCCCTCGAGGAGCTCCTTGAGCTCTTCGGCGCCGGCCTTGTCCGCTGCGCGGATGGTGAGGCGGTTCTTGACGATCTGGAAGCGGGCGTCGGCGTCGCCCAGCTGCGCGCGCAGCTGCTGGACCTGCTTGACCGAGATCCCGCGGTAGTCGATCGCGAATATCGCGCTCGCCTCCTGGATCTGGTCGGCGACCCGATCGATCACCGCCGCCTTCTCGTCCTTGTTCACTCGCTCGTCTCCAGCAAAAAGCCCGCACGCAGGCGGGCTCCATTGAGCGGGTGCTCGGGATCCGCCTGCCCAGGTCTTACGGCCTCAGCCCGCCGGGGGTCTCGGGCGCTCGGTTGTGTCGGCGGCGAAGAGTAGCGCGCCCGTTCAGCTGTCCGCCGGGGCCTCGTCGGGCTCGTCCACCGTCGCGGTGTCAGCCGGCGGCTCTTCAGGAACTGGCTCCTCAGGCGCTGGTTCCGGCGCACCATCCGCGGAAGCGCCATCCCCGCCCGGCAGCTCCTCGACGATGTCGCGCGTGCGCGTCGGGTCGACCCGCACGCCCGGGCCCGTCGTCGTCGCCAGCGTGATCGTCCGGAGATAGCGGCCCTTGGCGGCGGCGGGCCTGGCCCGGATGATCTCGTCGATCAGCGCGGCGTAGTTCTCGAGGAGCTGGCGGGCCTCGAGGTCGGTCTTGCCGATCGTCAGGTGCACGATCGCGGAGCGGTCGGTCCGGTACTCGGTTCGGCCGGCCTTCGCTTCCGTCACGGCCCGCGCAACGTCGTCGGTCACGGTGCCCACCTTCGGGTTCGGCATCTTGCCCTGCGGCCCCAGGATCCGCCCGAGCCGCCCGACCACCGGCATCAGGTCTGGAGTGGCGATCGCCACGTCGAAGTCCGTCCAGCCGTCCTGCACGCGCTTGGCGAGGTCCTCCTCGCCAACGGCGTCGGCCCCGGCGGCCTCGGCATCGCGGGCCTTCTCGCCCTTGGCGAAGACGATCACGGTGACGTCGCGACCGGCCGAGTGGGGAAGCGTGATCGTGCCGCGGAGCTGCTCCTCGGCGTGGCGCACGTTGAGCCCGGTGCGGATGTGGCACTCCACGGTCTCCGTGAACTTCGCCGATTGCATGTCCTTCACGAGCGCGACCGCCTCGGCGGGCGGGTACTGGCGCTCGCGATCGACCTTCGAGTAGAGCTCGCGATAGCGCTTGCCGCGCCGGCGCATAGCTACCCGACCTCGACGCCCATGGAGCGAGCAGTGCCCTCGATGATCTTCGAGGCCTGATCGAGGTCGAGCGCGTTCAGGTCCGGCATCTTCGTCTCCGCGATCTGCCGGACCTGGGCCGGTGTGATCCGCCCGACCTTCTCGCGGTTCGGCTCGCCGGAGCCCTTCTCGATCCCAGCGGCCTCCTTGATCAGCACCGCGGCGGGCGGCGTCTTCGTGATGAAGGTGAACGACCGGTCCTCGTAGACCGTGATCTCGACCGGGATGATGCGCCCGTTCTGGTCCTGCGTCTCGGCGTTGAACGCCTTGCAGAACTCCATGATGTTCACGCCGTGCTGGCCCAGCGCAGGGCCGACCGGCGGCGCCGGGTTCGCCGCCCCGCCGGGCACCTGGAGCTTGATGAGGGTGAGGACCTTCTTCGCCACGGCGCTAGATGATTGATTCCGAATCCGCGTGCCCATGGGGCCGCGAAAATCGCGTGGCCTTCGGCAACGACCGGGCCCTTCGGGCCCTGAGCGAAGGACGCAGGGCGAAGTTCATGCATGGAATGCATGGACGAGTCCGAGGACGCACGCCAGCGAAGATTTGCAGCGGCATCCAGGGGTGCGTGGGTTTGGGATCAGTCATCTAGATCTTCTTCACCTGGTCGAAGCCGACCTCGACCGGGGTCTCGCGGCCGAAGATCGAAACCAGCACCTTGAGCTTCGCCGCGTCCTCGTTGATCTCGGAGATCTCGCCGGAGAAGTCCGAGAGCGGGCCGGAAACGACCTTCACGGACTCGCCGATCGAGAACTGGGCGCGCGTCCGCGGCCGCTCCGCGGTCTCGCGGTTGAGCAGGCGATCGACCTCCGGCTGGCTCAGCGGCACCGGCTTCTGCTGCGCGCCCACGAAGCCGGTCACGCCGGGCGTCCCCTTCACGAGCGTCCAGGAGTCCTCGTTGAGGTCCATGTTGACAAGCACGTAGCCGGGCATCGTCCGGCGCTCGACCTGGACTTTCTGGCCGTCCTTCATTTCCGAGATCTGCTCGGTGGGGATCACGATCTGGCGGACGTTGCGCTCCTGGCCGAGCGAGACCACGCGGTGCTCGAGGTTCTGCTTGACCTTGTTCTCGTGTCCGGAATAGGTGTTGACGGCGTACCAGCGAAACATGACTTGGGACTGCGTTCTTTCTGCGGCTAGAGGATTTGCTGGATGAGCTTCGAGAAGACCGCGTCGAGCGCGCCCAGGTAGGCGCCGGCGAGGATCACGAAGAAGAGGACGATCCCGGTGAGCTGCGTGAGCGCTTTCCGGTCCGGCCACTGGACCCGCTGGAGCTCGGCCCAGCAGGCCGTGAGGAACGCGACCACCCTACCGAGCCCGGTGCCGCGTACCGGCTGACCCGGCGCGGCCTCGCCGCGGCGCCCGCGCGGCCCGCGCACCCGCTCCTCGGCGCGGGCGGCGTCGACGTCGGCCTCGGCGAGCTCCTCCGAGTCGATCCCGAGGTCCTCCTCCTCCAGGAGGTCTTCGTCGGGCCGCCCGTCGATGATCGGTGCGGGTGGCGGGGACTCGACCACCGTGTCGCTGCGCCCGGTGTCCTGTGGCGGAGCGCCTGTAGCCTCCTCGATCGCCTCGTCGAGCTCCCGTTCCTCGATCGCCTCGTCGAGCTCCCGGCCGAGCGCGTCGCGAAGCGGCGCCGGTTCCTCGGTCAGCTCACGGCCGAGGGCGTCGCGCGCCTTCGGTTGCTGCGGCTCGCTGGAGGCGCGGCGAGCGTCCGTACGCGCCTCGCGCCTCTGCGCCTGGCGCTGCTTTGCACGCTGGCGGTTGCGGGCCATCGGGCTACCTGGAGGAACCCGAGCCGCGGATCACCGCGTCTCCTTGTGCGCCGTGTGGTGCCCGCACCAGCGGCAGTACTTGCGAAGCTCGATCCGCTCTGGATCGTTTCGCTTCGACTTCTCGGTCTGGTAGTTCCGCCGCTTGCAATCCTCACAAGCCAGCGTCACGGCGATTCGAACGTCCCCGCGAGCCATTTGCTCCTGGAAATTTCGGTGCGAGGCCCCGCGAAGAAACGACCCCGGCGGGGCCGCGCGAGGTCGCCTCGCAGTGTAGCGGCTGCTACGACCTTCGAAGGCCTCATCCGAGCGTTCACGCAACCTCCTGCGGGACGTCTTTCTCCGCGGTGTCGTGGCGCTCGAAGCGCGCGGCGTTGATCTCGGCTCCCACCAGGATGATGATCGCGACCGCGTAGAACCAGACCAGCAGGATCACGACGAATACGACGGTGGTCCCCACGCGCCACGCGGGCGAGCTCGTGATGTAGACGGGGAAGACGTAGTCGACGATGGCGATCGCGACCGTGGCGAACAGGGCGCCTGGCCAGATCGCCCGCCACGGGACCAGGCGGTTCGGCACCGCCCAGTACACGATGCACAGCGTCAGGAAGACGATCGCGAGCGCCACGAGGGCCGTGATCACGAAGAAGAGGGCGCCGCGGTGCGCGAGCCCGAATGGAAGCTGTTTCGCGCCGCGGATGAGGATGCTCTGAGCGGTCGGGACGACGACGGTCGCGCACATCAGGAGCAGAACAACCACGAGCATCAGCACCGCGAACCGCTTCTGCTCGAGCCACTTCCGGCACTCCACGTGGTAGATGCGGCAGAAGGCCGTATCCAGCGCTCCCCAGAACGACGACCCGAACCAGACGCTCGTCACGAGCGCGATCACGCCGAAGCCGGCGGCGTCGTCGCGGATGTGCCGCAGAAACCGGTTGATCGTTGTCTCGGTTGCGCTTGGGAAGAGCCGCCGCAGGTCGGCCACGACGCGCGTCTCGAGGCTGTGGCTCTGGAGGACGTTGCCGCTCACGAACAGCGCGAGGAGGGCCAGCGGGAAGAGCGATAGGAGGAGGTTGTAGGCGACCATCCCCGCGAGGCCCGTGACGTTGTCCTCGTAGCCCTTCCAGTACAGGGCCTTGACCTGGCGCCACAGCCGCTGCAGCACGGGCGCGATCTTCCCATCAGCCTCGGAGCCCGCGCGGGCCGGGGCCGGATCGGCGGTCAGCCGCGCCCGCTCGCCGCGCGCCGGTGGCCCGCCCGCTGTCCGCCGGCGCGGAAGCGCTTGCCGTGCAGCGGGGCGCGGCGTAGGAACGCCGCCATGGCCGCGTGGGCCTGGGCCGGCCGCTCGAACTGGGGGATGTGGCCGCAGTCGAGCTCGACGTGCTCCGCGCTTGGCAGGGCGTCGGCCACGTGCCGGGCGAAGCCGATCGGAACGAGCTGGTCGCGGCGGCCCCACAGGAAGAGCGACCGCGGCGCGCAGTCGGAGAGCCGCGTCCAGAACCCGTTGGGCCCGTCGCCGTTCTCGAGGTAGATCTGGCGGGCGGCGGCGTAGAAGGCCACGCGACCGCGGGGCGTGAGGTACGCGCGCAGGAACTCGTCGATCCCGGCGGCGCTCCAGCTGTCGTGCGCGCCGGGGATCAGGCGCCGGACGAACGCCTCGACCACCGGCCGCGGCGTGGGCTGGACGAGCCCAAGCTCGGGCCGCAGCCAGCGAAGGTACGGGGCCCAGCGCCGCTCCGACCGCCACGCCAGCGACGGCGTCATCAGCATCAGCGAGCGAACGCGGTCCGGCCGATCGATGCCGAGCTCGAGTGCCACCCGACCGCCCATGCTGTGGCCGAGGATGTCCGCGCGGTCGATGTCCAGCGCGTCCAGGAGAGCCTCGATCCAGCGCGCGGAGAACGCCGCGTCGTAGCTCGCGAGCGGCTTGTCGGAGTCGCCGAAGCCCGGGAGGTCGACCGCGATCACCCGCCGCTCGGGCGCGAGCGCCGCCAACGTCGGCAGGAACGAGATCTTGGTGCCGCCGAGGCCGTGCAACGCGACCAGCGGCCTCCCCGTGCCGGCCTCCATCGTTGCCATCCGCCCGTATCGCGTACGCACGCGCGCGAAACGAAGGCGCCCCTCGCCAGTCAGGCCGGAGGTGGCGGCGAGGAACCCCACCCCGAGGTGCATGTCGCGGCGCACGACGAGCCGCCCCGCCCGGTGCGCGTCGAGGCCCCCGGCGAGATCGCGCGCCACGCTGTGCCAGGCGCGGGCGTCGGCGGTGATCTCGGCGTCGGCGTGGTGGCGCTCCGATGCGGGCCGGAGCACGATCGACGAGTCGTCGATGTCGGCGTCCCACGCATCGTGGCCTCGAACCCCGAGGCGTATCCGCGCGTGCCCCGCGGGAGCGTCGAAGACCTCCGGGTCGAAGCGGTGGACCAGTGCCAAGAGGCTGTCCGGCGGCGTGACGGTGCGGGTGGCCATCGGCTACTCGGGCAGCGCGCGCCCGACGCTCTCTGCCACGCACACAGGCTTGTCCATCCCCTCCGCCTCGACGGTGAACTTGGTGACGACCTGGACCCAGCCCCCGCCCACGTCGTCAACACTCATGACCTCGGCCGAGGTACGGAGCTTGGAGTCCACGGGCACCGGTGACGGGAAGCGAACCCGGTTCCACCCGTAGTTCACACCGAGCTTGAAGCCCCGAGACTCGATCAGCCCACGGCGCATACCGTCGATCATCGACAGCGTCAGGTTGCCATGCGCGACGGTCGTACCGAAGGGGCTCTCCGTCTTGGCCCGCTCGACGTCCACGTGGATCCACTGGTCGTCGCCGGTCAGACGGGCGAACGTGTCGATGTCCTCCTGCGTGACAGTCCGCCAGTCCGTAGGGCCGACGGCTTGCCCGATCAGCGCCCGGAGCTCCTCGACGCCGTTGACGGTGACCTCGGCCACGTCGATCAAGCCTAACCGCAAGAGATCCCCGCGGGTCACGCAAAGAAAGAGGCGGGTCCGAAGACCCGCCTCTCTCCAGCCTTTTAGCTTGCTACTGGACTACCAGTTGCCGCTGCTCGGGCAGCCGCCCTGACCCGTCGGGGTGCAGGTGCGGACCGACGCGCCACCGAGACCACTCTTCGTGATCACGAAGGTGTGGGCGCCACCGCTCGAGGCCTTCGAAATCGCCGTGACGGTGTAGTCAGACGACGAGGCCGACGCGGCCGAGACCTGGCCGGTGCCGGTGCCGACCGGCAGACCGGTGTTGGCCGGGCTCGTGCACTTGGTGTAGTCCTGCTCGCTTGCGAAGCAAGACTCGATCTGCGACACCAGGTTACGGGCGTTCGACTTCGCGTCCGCGTCCTGGCCCTTCTCCTGCTGCCCGAGGAAGGCCGGCAGGGCAATCGCGGCAAGGATGCCGATGATCAAAATGACGACGAGGAGCTCGATAAGGGTAAAACCGCTCTCCTCAGCCTGAATACGCTCGCGGAGCTTCCGCAGCATAGTCCGGGTCCTCCTTAGGGTTGTTGCGCCAGCTCCGCTGGCCCTAACGCCCCTGGTATCGGGCGAAAACCGGCTTCGCTTTAGCCGAGCAGGGCCTTTTGGCCGTCAGCGCTCTGACATCGCGTGCCGCTCGCCGGGGCCGCCGGACCCGGACGGTGCCGTGGCGCAGCGCGTCAAGACCAAGGGCAAGAAGAAGCACAAGAAGCGGAAGATCAACGTCTGGGTCAGCTGGAACGGCGCGACAACGGTCGCCGACTGGCGGGTGTTCAGGGGCAACTTCAAGAAGCACCTGAAGTTCACGCGGAGCCGCAAGCCCACCGGGTTCGAGACCCACCTCGTGATCCCGGGAGGCAAGCGCTTCGTGAAGGTGCTCGCCGTGAACAGGTTCGGCAAGGTGAATCGGGCGCTCTCGCATCATCAAGGTGAAGTAGGGGTAGGACTCCTCGGGGGCCGCAACTCCCGCCTCCGCGGGTGTTTCGGCCTCAGACGAGAAAGGGAGGGGCTTCGATGAGAACACGACTTGCAGTCCTGGCTGCCTGCGTGGCCGCGGGAGCGGTCCTGTCGATCGGCGTACTGAGCCCCCAGGCTTCGAGCGTGCAGGCCTCGAGCAAGTGCGTGGTGAAGAGCGGGAACGCCTCGGGCGCCCAGATCAGCAAGCGCAAGTACGTGAGCTGCAAGGACGCGAAGAGGGCGTTGAACAAGTGGTACGGCGACGGCAAGAAGCACAACGGCTGGAACTGC
>VAXR01000168.1 GCA_005885165.1 Actinomycetota bacterium | reverse complement strand
CGCGCGACCAACGGGATCGACGACGACCACGACGGATTCGTCGACGACTGGCGCGGCTGGGACTTCTACGCGCGCGACAACAGGCCGACTTCCGACACGCAGAACCCGCACGGAACGAACGTCGCGGGCGTGCTCGGTGCGGCGGCGAACAACGGGATCGACATCGCGGGGATCGCACCGGGCGCGCGGCTCCTGCCGATCCGCACCTCCGACAACATCCTCCACCAGGGCGTCCGCGTGGCGGAGGGGATCGTGTACGCGACGGACCGTGGGGCCAAGGCGATCAGCATGAGCCTGGGCACCGACTCCTTCTCGTCGTCGCTTCGCCGCGCCGTCCGCTACGCGCACCGGCACGGCGTGGTCATGGCCGTGGCCTCCGGCAACGAGTTCCACTTCCACCACCACTACCCGCAGGTGATGGACGACGTCCTGGCCGTCGGCGGCATCAACCCGGACACGGCGAACCTCGCCGCGCGCGATCCGCACCTGGCGCGCGCAGCGACCAACTTCACGGTCCACGCGTCGTACGCCGACTACGGCCCGCACCTCGACGTGGTGGCCCCCACGCAGGTGCCGACGACCGAGTGGGGCGGGGGCTCCCGGCTCACCTGGGACGGGACATCGGCGGCGACCCCGCACGTCGCGGCCACCGCCGCCCTCGTGCTGTCGCGTGCGCGCGCCCTCGGGATCCGGCTCTCGGCCGACGAGGCGATCCAGATCATCCGCATGACTGCGACGGACCTAACCGATCGCTCCCAGGGCTACGCGCCCGGGTGGGACCTGCTGTCCGGCTGGGGCCGCGTGAACGCGTTCGCCGCGGTGCGGCGGGTGGCGCCGGGACGGATCCCGCCCGTCGCGAACATCGTGGCGCCCGACTGGTACCAGCCGGAGCGCGGCCGCATCGGCGTCCGCGGGATCGCGAAGGGCCGCTCGCCTGTCGCCTGGCGCCTCGAGCTGGCCGCCGGCGAGCAGCCCGAATCCTGGAAGGTGATCGCTCACGGGACGTCGACCGGCGCGAGGGCGCGCACGCTGGCACGGCTCGATGCGCGCAAGCTCGCGCGCGGAGGTTGGACGCTTCGCCTGCGCGCGACCGATGCGCACGGCAACGTCGGGGAGGACCGCGAGTTCTTCTACGCGCTGCACGATCCCTCGCTGAAGCGCGGCTATCCGAAGAGGCTCGGGACGTCCGGCGAGTCCTCGCCCACGCTCGCCGACGTGAACGGCGACGGCGCAGCCGACATCGTGCTCGCAACGGCGGGGGGACGGGTCAACGTCTGGTCGGGCCGGACGGGGCGCGAGCTGCCCGGGTGGCCCCGGGCGATGGGCGCGATGCCGGGCTCCGCTCCGATCGCACGGCGGATCGGGACAGTGCGCGCCGGCTTCGTGGGAACTCCCGCGGTGGGAAACATCGTCGGCGGGAAGCGGCCCGAGGTGGTCGCCACAACGCTCGACGGGCGGGTCTATGCGTGGACCGCCCGCGGGCGCCTCCTGCGCGGCTTCCCGTTCCACATCCGCCTCCGCCGGCCGGCCGCCAACGGGCGGCTCGACGCCGCGATCTACGCCTCGCCCGCGCTGGCGGACCTCGACCGCGACGGCAAGCTCGACGTCGTCTTCGGCGCCGCCGACCAGCGCATCTACGCCGTGAAGGGGAACGGACGGCTCGTGAAGGGCTGGCCGGTGCTCGCGCGCGACAACGCGTCCGGCGGAGACCCGGAGAAGATCCTCTCCTCGCCGGCGATCGGAGACCTGAACGGCGACGGGTCGCCGGACATCGTCGAAGGCACGGCGGAGGCCTACGGCTCGAGCCCCAACATGAGCGGGCGCGTCTACGCGTTCTCCTCCAAGGGGAAGCTCCTGCCCGGCTGGCCGGTCAAGGTGCCGGGGCTGGCGGTCAACTCGATCCCGCTGGCCGGCCAGGGAGTGCCGATGTCGCCGGTCCTCGCGGACGTGGACGGGGACCACAGGGACGAGGTCGCGGTCGCGTCGTTCACCGGCGAGCCCGAGCTCTACCGCGGCGACGGGACACGCATGACCGGCGCCGGCGGGCAGTCGCACTTCGACTTCACGGGCACGGGCGCCGGGTCGCGAGCCACCGCGCCGTCGGTCGTCGCGCTCGGCGCGAACGCCGCGTTCGGGCGGACAAGACGCGGCGGCCCGCTCGGCCTCTTCGGCGGGGTGGTCGATTCCCGGATAGCGGCGGCCCAGTCGGCGCCGGCGACCAGGCTCGCCTTCGAGCACCTCCTCGGCGGCTGGGATGCGGCCAGCGGCGACTGGCTCGCTTCGTATCCGATCCCGATGGAGGGCTGGCAGATCCCGAGCGCGCCGGCGATCGCCGACGTCGACGGCCACGGCCGCGCCGAGGTGATCGCCGGGTCCTCCGGCGACGTTCTCCACGCCTTCCGGCCGGACGGCTCCGAGCCGCCCGGCTGGCCGAAGGACACCGGCGGCTGGCTGCTGGCCTCGCCGGCGGTCGGCGACGTCGACGGCGACGGCCGGGCCGAGGTGGTTGCCGTCACCCGCGACGGCTACCTCTACGTCTGGGACACGCCCGCCCGCGCGGGCTCGATGCGCGAGTGGCCGTCGTTCCGGCACGACGCGCGCAACACCGGACGCTTCGGCTAAGCTGCCGCGCCCGGTCAGGGTCCTGACGGCCGGCGGGCTCGCACTCGATGGTCGAGCCGCCGCCTGTGTCCCATTGCAAACGGGAAGTTGACGCCGGCGGCGGAGGCCTCCGGCGAGTGGTTCGGGAGCACCGCCTTCCCGGCGATGTTCACGAAGCTCTGGGGGCTGTAGGCCTGAGCTGACCGGGCAGCGATCGGCGGAGCGGGTCGCGGCACGTCGCCGCGGCCCGCTCGACGACGCGCGAAATCGGAGAGGATCGGTCCCGTGGTCTACGCCGTGATCAGCCGCTTGCTGCTCCCGCTCGCCTGGTGGGGCCGGATGCGGGTGGTCGGGCTCGAGGCCGTGCCGAGGAGCGGTCCGCTCCTCGTGGTGCCGAACCACGACAGCCAGACGGACCCCGTCCTGCTCGGGATCGCGCTGCGCAAGGTGCGTCCACTGCGCTACCTCGCCCGTGCAGACCTGTGGAAGATCCCCGGCCTCGGTCCGATCCTGTACGGCCTGCGGCAGATCCCGATCGAGCGCGGGACCGGCGACGCCGCCGCGATCCAAGCCGCGGTCGACGCGCTGCGCGCGGGCGAGGCGATCTGCATCTTTCCCGAGGGGAAGCTCTCCCGGGGTGAGCGCCTGCGCGCGAGGAGCGGCGTGGCCAGACTGCGCGCCGCGTGTCCCGAGGCGCGCGTGGTCCTCGCGCTGATCTCGGGAACGACCGACTTCGTGCGCTTCCCGCGCCGGCCGCGGGTGACCGTCGAGCTGATCCCGCCGCCCGCAGCGGCCGCCGAGCCGCACGAGCTCCTCGACGCCATCCGCGAGCGCGTCCCGCCCGTGCGAGCGGGCCGTCGGGGATAGGCGTGCCCACATCCACGCTTCGGTCGCT
>VAXR01000179.1:8141-12497 GCA_005885165.1 Actinomycetota bacterium | reverse complement strand
CCCGGACCAGGTCCGGCACGCCGTGCTGCGAGCCCCCGAGCCAGAGCACACCGACGTTCTGGAGGATGAACGAGAAGCCCACAGCTGTGATGAGGGGAGCGAGTTTCGGCGCGTTCCGCAAGGGTCGGTAGGCAACGCGTTCGATCATCGTGTTAAGCGAGCCGCAAACCAACATGCACACGACGAGCGTTACCAGCAGCCCGCCGACCAACCCGAGCGGCCCAGTGACGAGCGTCAGACCGAGCGTCCCCATCATCCCGTAGCTCACGAACGAGCCGACCATGAAAAGGTCGCCGTGGGCGAAGTTGATCAGCTCGATGATCCCGTAGACGAGCGTGTAGCCGAGCGCCACGAGCGCCCAGATCGCGCCGTTCGAGACCCCCGCCATGAGCGTGTTGCCGAGCGTGACCAGGCTGTGCGGCGGGGTGGCCAGGTCGTGGATCGCGTAGAAGACCGGGCCCACGGCGAGGACCACGATCAGCCCGTAGCGGGCGAGGAAGCCCTGCAGAGCGGCCGCCGGACTCACGGCGCCGAGCCTGCTCGCAGTTACTGAGGCGGCTTCCACTCTCCTCGCTCGCTCGTCCGGGCGTCAGTTAACCAGAGAAGGCGGAGCCGGCCGGCAGCTTCCCGCCGGCCGGCTCCGGTACGTCCAGGTCGATCAGCCGCTGATCAGCGACTTATTGGCCTTGATCGCTCGATCGAACGTGAGGGTCTTCCCGACGATCTTGTACAGACCGTAGTCCGTCGTCGTCGTGTCCCCGTTCTTGTCGATGCTGTACGTGCCCAGCGCGCTCTTGCGGTTCTTAGTCGCGAAGAGCTCGTTCACGACCTTCTGCCGCGTGAGCGAGCCGGTCGCCGCCGCCTTCTTGACCGAATCGAGCAGGAGAGCCATGGACTCGTACCCGTAGATCGCATACGGATCCGGGTGCGGGGTGTGGTACGTCGACTTGTAGGCGGCGTAGAACGCGTCGCTCGCCGGGCCGGCGTGAATCGGGTTGAGGGTGGCGATCGTGCACTTGAACTGCCCCGCGAGAGTCTGCGGGACGCCCTTCTTCGGATCGGCCGACGCGTTGAGGCAGATGCCGTCCGCGCCGAACAGCTTGACGCCCGGGTTCGCAGCCGCGACGTCCTTCATCAGCTGCACGCCGTTCTGCTCGATCTCACCGGTCTGGATCGCGCAGGGCGTCTTGATCTTCGACACGAGCGAGCGGTAGTTCGCCGCCTTCGGGTCATAGGCGTCATTCGCCACGATCTTCAGACCGATCTTCGGCGCCGCCAGCCCAATGTTTCGGGCAAGACCCGCGCTGTAGGTGGTCTTCGAGTTGAACACGGCGATGGATGTGCAGCCATCCTGCTTCGCCGACGTGACGAGCGCCGCCGCCTGGACGGTGTCCTTTGGCACGACGCGCACGTAGGTGCGCTTGCCGGTCGGGTAGTACTTGCCCGGCTCACCCGGCTCGCTTCCGGCAGCGTTGCTGGTCAGGCCGACGTACGTGTTCGCCGGGCTGACCTGCGCGATCCCGGCCTTGTTCAGGATCGGGATCGTGACCTTCGAGATGCCGGAGTTGTACTCGCCGATGTAGCCGATCGTGTTCTTGTTCTGAACGGCGGTACGGGCGTCCTGCGCGCCCTTGCCCTCGTCGGCAGCGCCGGTCGAGGCCAGCGAGTCGTCAAGCGGCTTGTAGGCGACCGCGTACTTCCCGACCTTGCTACCGCGAGTCTGAAGCGCGAGCCTGACGCCGTTCTCGATCGCCTTCGCCTGGTCGCCTGAGGCGCCCTGCTCCGGCAGACTCGAGTACACCGTCAACGCGCTCCCCGAGATCTTCGCGTTGGCGCCGCCTTTGCTCTTGCCGCACGCCGATACGGCGACGGCCAGCGCGGCGACGCATACTGCCATCACCAACCACCGTAGTCGCAACGTTCTCCCCTTCCTACTTGGTATCCGAGACGCGGCCGGATCGTACTAGCAACTTGAGTATCAAGCGCGCTCTGCAGTGGTTGTGTCAGATCTCCTTTAAGGAACGGTTCGGCTGCGCGTAGAGCCCTCAGTGGGGCGCGGGCCCTCCCGCGAGCGGGCGGCGGCCCGGCGGCGCGGCCTCGGCGGCCAGGTCCGGCCCGCGCGCCTGAACCCAGATGACGGCCGCCAGGACGACCGCGCCCCCGGCGACCTGCGGCGCGGCCAGGACCTCGCCGTGGAGGAGCCACGCGAACAGCGCCGCGAGGGCAGGTTCGAGCGTCGCTATAGCCGCGGCCCGCGGCGCGGGAATCAGCCGGAGCGCGGCGACGATGCAAGTGAACGGGAGCAGCGTGCCGACCGTGACGACGGCGATCGCGAGAAGGGCGTGCGTCGCCGACTCGATCCGGTCGAAGGGGAAGGACCACGGCGGCAGCACGATCGCCCAGAAGAGCGTGGCGAAGCCGAACGCCCACACCAGCGTGGTCACCGGCTGGTGACGGCGCCCGGCGCGCTCTGACCCGACCATGTAGATCGCGTACGTCAGGGTGGAGGCGAACGCGGCCGCCACGCCCAGACCGTCGAGCGAGCCCGCGTGGTAGGCGCCCACGACGAAGAAGCACCCGACCGCCGACATCAGCACCGCCGCCCACAGCTCGGGCCGCAGCCGCCGCCCGTGGACGGTCCGCAGCCATACGAGCAGGACCAGCGGCGCCAGGTACTCGATCGTCAGCGCCGCGCCGATCTGGAGCCGGTCGATCGCGATGAAGTACGCGCCCTGGACGAGCGCGAGGCCGGCCACACCCACGAACGCGAGCGCGGGCACGTCCTCCCTCCGGACGCGAAGGAGGTCGCGGCGGGTCGCGGCGAGCACCGCCGCCAGGACCACGAACGCGCCGGTGGACCGCAGCTGCGTGAGCCGCAGCGCCGGCAACCCGTCGTCGAGCAGCGAGCGCGCGATGCTCGCGTTGAGCGCCCAGAGCGCCGCCGCGAGGGCGGCCAGCGCGTATCCACGCCGCGCGCGCGACGCCGGCCGGGCGGTTGCGGCGACGGCGCTCACGTCCCGCCGTGGAGCGGCCCGCCGGGCCCGCGCAGCCCGAGGAAGCTCCGCCCGCCGCCGGTGTCGCGGTAGCCGGCGAAGCGGACCGGCGTCACGTCGCCCGTGCGCGTCAGGGAGAACGGCCCGACCACGGATTGCCTGTCGCGGCCGCGCATGGCCGCGTCGACCACGGCGGCGCGGTCGCCCGAGTCCTCGCCTGCCGCGCGTAGCGCGTCGAGCACCACGCGCATCGCCTCGTATCCGTACAGCGCGTCCGCGCTGGTCGGCGCGCCGCGCGCGGTGCGGAGCCGCTCGAGCAACGCCCGCGCAGGTCGTCCGTAGAGGTCGGCCGGCAGTGCGTCGTCGACGGTGAGGATCGGGGTGCCTGCGTTGGCGCCGCCGGCTGCGAGCCCGCTCGACCCGTAAAGCCTGGCGCGCGGGACGGCGCGGTGGACGGCGGCGAGCGAGCGGTCCGCGCTCGGGCCGCCAAGACCCGTGTACAGGACGGCGTCCGCGGGGCTCGCGGCGAGCTCGCGGGCGACGTCCGAGTAGTCGACCTGACCGTGCCGCGCCTCGGCCGAGACCGTCACGCGGAGGTGCGCATGCGCCGCGGCGGCGCCGGCCTCCTCGGCGAGCTCGCGCCCGAAGAGGCGGTCGTCGTGCAGGATCGCGACCGAGCGGGCGCCGTTCTCACGGGCCCATGCGACCATCGCCTCGCCCAGCAGGTAGTCGGCCGGCACGAGCCGCAAGAACGTCCTGCGGCCGCGCGGGTAGTAGCGCTCGGGGCCCTCGCCGGGGACCTCGGGATCCCGGACCGTGAGCGTGGGCACGGAGATGGCGGATGCCCCGAAGTCGAGCTCGCCGATGTAGGCGCTCGCGCTCGGATCGTCGGCGGCACGGCGGGCGTTCGCCTCGACGGCGCCCGGGTCCCAGGTGTCGGCCCCGGCGGCGGAGCTGTCGAGCTCCACGAGGCGCACTCGGTGACCGCCGACCCGGCCCCCGGAGTCGGCCAGCGCGAGCCGCTCCCCGGCGGCGACCGCGTCCGCTCGGCGGGCGGAGAGGCCCTCGCGCGGAAGGCTCGTGTAGACGGTGAACGCCCGTTCCCGGATCCTCCCGGTAGTCGCGCCGCCGCCGCCTCCGCAGCCGGCCACCAGGATCGCGGCCAGGGCGAGCGCGACGGCGGCGCCTGGGGCGCCCGGGTATGTTGGCCGGAGGATGCGCATCGGGGTGCTCACTGGCGGCGGTGACTGTCCCGGTCTCAACGCCGTGATCCGGGCCGTCGTCCGCAAGGGCATCGACACCTACGACCACTCGATCCTAGGGTTCCGCGACGGCTGGCGCGGCCCCCTGGAGGACATCGCCG
>VAXR01000179.1:0-8136 GCA_005885165.1 Actinomycetota bacterium | reverse complement strand
CCTCGGCTCTTCCCGGACGAACCCCTTCAAGCGCGACGGGGGGCCCGACACGATCCGCGCGACGCTAGAGCGCCATGAGCTCGACGGCCTGATCGCTATCGGCGGCGAGGACACGCTGGGCGCGGCCGCGAAGCTCCACGCGGATTTCGGCCTCCCGATCGTCGGGATCCCGAAGACGATCGACAACGACCTCGGCGGCACCGACCAGACGTTCGGCTTCGACACAGCGGTGCAGATCGCCACCGAGGCGATCGACCGCCTGCACACCACCGCGGAGAGCCACCACCGCAACCTGGTCGTGGAGGTGATGGGCCGCCACGCGGGCTGGATCGCCCTCTACTCCGGGCTCGCCGGCGGTGCCGACGTGATCCTGATCCCGGAGCAGCCGTTCGACATCGAGGAGGTCTGCCGGCTGATCCGCCGCCGCCACGAGCGCGGGCGCTACTTCGCGATCATCGTGGTGGCCGAGGGCGCCATGCCGCGCGAGGGCACGATGGCGACCGTCGCCGACCACGGGGTCGACGAGTTCGGGCACGCCCGCCTCGGCGGCATCGGCCAGCTGCTCGAACGCGAGATCGCCCAGCGCACCGGCTACGAGACCCGAGCGACCGTGCTGGGCCACGTCCAGCGCGGTGGCACGCCGACGGCGTTCGACCGCGTGCTGGCTACGCGGCTCGGCGTGGCGGGGATCGACGCCGCGAGCGAGGAGCGCTGGGGCTTCATGCCCGCTCTGCATGGAACGCGCATCGAGCTGGTCGAGCTGAGAGAGGCGGTGGAGCAGCTGCGAATGGTGCCGCCCGAGGACTACGAGGCGGCGGCCACGTTCTTCGGCTGAGGCGCCGAGGGGCGGTTACGTCTACGGCCTGAGCCGCTCGCGGATGTACGGCTCGGCGATCCGGTAGGCCGCCGCGCTCACCACGAGCAGCGCCGTGACCATGAAGGCGTCGAACGGCTTGATGCCGAGCGCCCAGCCCGCGATCCAGAAGACGAGCCCGACGGCCAGCGCGACGAGCACCGTCACGACGTCCCTCCGGAGGTGCGCTCGCGGATCGCGCGGCGCAGCCGGGTGGCCGCGTTGAACGCGGCGTACATCGCCTTCTCCGTGCCCGAGTCCTGCGCCGGCAGCATCCCGACACCGCGCGCGAACGCCGCGCCGTCGTAGTAGACGGTGTTGCGGACGATCTTCCCGTCCTCGATCTCCATCACGTCGACGCCGCGGAGCTCGATGCGGCGGCCGGTCGGCTCGATCCCGATGAACGGCTCCCCCGTGAAGGTGCCGACGGACCGCCACTGGACGCAGGCCGTCTCGTCGTCGGCCACGATCCGCTCCACGATCATCTCGATGTCCGGGGTGGCCGCGAAGACCTGCTCGAACAGGTCGCGGATCTGGTCGTGGCCGCGGAAGACGCCGAGCGCCACCCAGTCCTGGATCCCGTCCGGGCTCCAGTTCTCGAGGATGCCGTCGACGTCGTGCGCGATAACGGCGTCGAAGCCCGCGCGGGCGACCTCCGCCGGCGTGCGCGCCTTGGCCTTGGCGGCCGTGCTGCGGGGCGTGCGCGGCTTGGAGCCCGCGGCCCCCTTCGGCACGCCGCTCGCCTCACCCTCGGTGTCCGTCTCCGCCTTCGTCGCCATCAGAGACGGACCCTACTACGGGGCCAATGAAGGGAGGGGGTGAGAAGCGATTCCGTGCCTACCGTCCCGACTTTGACCCCTCTCCGGGGCATAAGTCAGGACAGTGGCGCCTGTACCGTCCTGCCCACGGGGTCCCATGGACCCCAAATCCAGGACGGTGGCAAGGACAGGGCCGACCAGCCCCCTTTTGTCGCCCATCGGACCTGGTCACGTATCGAAGAGGACGTCGCGGACTAGGCGAGCGCGGCGGCAAGCTCCGCGACTGCCTCGCCCACCGCCGCGGCGCCGCCCTCCCCCGCCGCGCGCACCAGCCGGCTGCCCACGATGACGCCGTCGGCAATGTCCGCCACGCGGCTTGCCTGCTCCGGGCGGGCGATCCCGAAGCCGACCGCGACCGGGACGTTCGCCGCCTCGCGCACCCGGGCGACCGTGTCCTCGAGGTCCGGCGGGAGCTCGTCGCGCTCGCCGGTCGTCCCACGCAGCGACACCGTGTAGACGAAGCCGCGCGCGTCGCGGCCGATCTCCAGCAGGCGCCCGGGGGGCGTGCTCGGCGCGGCGAGCGGGACGAGGGCGATCCCCGCGGAGTCGCACGCGGCGAGGGCCTCGGCCGACTCGTCGTGGGGAAGGTCGGGGACGATCAGGCCCGCGGCGCCGGCGGCTGCCGCGCGGTCGACGAAGGCACCGGCTCCGCGCGCCAGCACGAGGTTGGCGTACACCATCAGCACGACCGGAACTCGGGAAGCGAGCTCCTCGCAGACCCGCAGCACCCCGCCCGGGGTGGCCCCGGCGGCAAGCGCGGCCGTGGCGGCCGCGTGAATGACCGGCCCGTCGGCGAGGGGATCGGAGAACGGGATCCCGAGCTCGAGCAGGTCGGCGCCCGCGTCGGCGCACGCCAGCCCGATCTCGCGCGACGAGTCGAGGTCCGGAAATCCGCCCATGAGGTACGGCATGAGCGCCGCCCGCTTGCCGTGCGAGCCGAAGGCGGCGGTGATCCGGTCGGAGGCGGTCGCCGGCGCGGTCAACCGAGCTCGAGGACCTCGGCCAGGTCCTTGTCGCCCCGGCCGGAGAGCGTGAGCAGATCGACGCCGCCGGCGGCGCCCGGGTTGGCGAAGAGCCACGCCAGCGCGTGGGCCGGCTCAAGCGCCGGGAGGATCCCCTCGAGCCGGGCCAGGCGGCGGAACGCCTCGAGCGCCTCGGCGTCGGTCACCGCCTCGTAGCGGACGCGGCGGTTGTCGCGCAAGAGCGCCAGCTCCGGGCCCGAGCCGGGGTAGTCGAGGCCGGCCGAGACGGAGTGGGCCTCGAGCACCTGGCCGTTCTCGTCCTGGAGGACGGCCGAGAGGGACCCGTGGAGGATCCCGCGCCCGCCCGTGGTGAGCGGCGCGCCGTGACGGCCGGACTCGAGCCCCTCGCCGCCCGCCTCGACGCCCACGATCTCGACGTCCGGGTCGTCGAGGAAGGCGACGAACGTGCCGATCGCATTCGATCCGCCGCCCACGCAGGCGATCACGCGGTCGGGCAGGCGGCCGGACGACTCGAGCACCTGGGCGCGCGCCTCGTCGCCGATCACGCGCTGGAGGTCGCGGACGATCGCCGGGTAGGGAGCGGGACCGACGGCCGAGCCGATCACGTAGTGCGTGGTCGCGGAGTTGGCCACCCAGTCGCGGATCGCCTCGCTCACGGCCTCCTTCAGCGTGCGCGCCCCGGACTCGACCGGGACGACCTCGGCGTCGAGCAGCCCCATCCGCTCGACGTTCGGGCGCTGGCGGCGCATGTCCTCGGTGCCCATGTAGACGACGCACTCGAGCCCCAGCAGCGCGCACGCTGTTGCCGCCGCCACACCGTGCTGGCCGGCGCCCGTCTCCGCGATCACCCTCCGCTTGCCCATCCGCCGCGCGAGCAGAGCCTGGCCGAGGGCGTTGTTGATCTTGTGCGCGCCGGTGTGCAGCAGGTCCTCGCGCTTGAGGTAGACCTGCCGGCCGACCTCGGCCGACAGCCGCCCCGCCCCGTACAGCGGCGTAGGCCGGCCGGCGTAGTCGGCCAGCAGCGCGTCGAGCTCGCCCCGAAACGCCCCGGGATCCGCGTCTCCGGCACGTAGCGCCCGCCGTAGGGGCCGAAGCGCCGCTCGACGCCGGTCTCGGTCCGGGCGCTCACGCCACGCTGGGGGCCGCCGCGGCGGCGTCCGCCTCGCGCACGGCGCGAAGCAGCGCCTCGACGCGCTGCGGGTCCTTCTTGCCGGGCGCGGCCTCGGTGCCGCTCGCGCTGTCGACCGCGAACGGCCGGACAGCCGCGATCGCCTCCCCCACGTTCTCGGGGCTGATCCCGCCGGAGACCACGATCGGGATGCCCGAGCGGTGATGGCGCGCGAGCTCCCAGTCGAAGGTCTGGCCGGTGCCGCCCCGCAGGCCCTCGGCGTGGGTATCGAGCAGATGCAGGTCGACCTCCCGGAAGGACTCGAGCTCCCGCACCGCCCCGGCGTCCTTCACCTGCTGGGCCTTCATCACCTTGCAGCCCGTCCGGCGTGCGGCCTCGCGGCAGTAGGCGGGCCCCTCGTCGCCGTGGAGCTGCAGGATCGTCAACGAGCAGCGGTCGGCGAGCATCGCCACCTCGTCGAGCGGGGCGTTCACGAACACACCGGCGACCTCCGCCCGCCGCTTGAGCTCCGAGCCGATCACCTCGGCGGTCGCCGGGTCGCATGCACGGGGGCTCTCGGGGTGGAAGATCATCCCGATCGCCCAGGCGCCGGCATCGACCGCCAGGCGCGCGTCGTCCAGGCTCGTCACCCCGCAGACCTTGACTCGGGTCATGCGGCAATGGTAGGCGCGCGGGCGCCCGCCGCGGCGCTGTTCGCCTGTTTCTAGGGCAGCGGGATTTGCGGGAGGTTTCCGCCGCCGCCCCGCTGCTGGCTCGCGTTCGGGCTCGTGCTGGGTCGCTTGGCCAGCGTGACGTCCACGCTGTGGAGGCTCCGGCCGCGGTAGAAGCGGATCGTGATCGTGTCGCCCGGCTTCTTGCCGCTGATCGCGCCGGAGATGTCCTCGGGATTGTGGATTGCCTTCCCCGCGACCGCCACGATCAGGTCGCCGCCGATCGCGATGTTGTCGCTCGTCTGCGTGTGGCCGGCGCGCAGGCCGGCCTTCGCGGCCGGGCTGCCCTTGCTCACGTCCTGGATCAGCGCGCCGTGCGCGACGGGCAGGTTCGCCGCCTTCGCCACCGCCGCCGTAACGGGCGCGGTCGTCACGCCGATGTAGCTGTGGTCGATGTGGCCGTTGGCCTCGAGCTGGGGCACGACCTCCCTGGCCGTGTTGATCGGGATCGCGAAGCCGATCCCGACGGAGCCGTTGCCCGAGCCGCCCGTCTCGATCTGGGCGTTGATCCCGATCACCCGGCCCGCGCCGTCGAGCAGCGGACCGCCGGAGTTGCCGGGGTTGATCGAGGCGTCGGTCTGGATCACGTGGTCGATCGAGAACCCGTTGGGGGCGCTGATCGACCGCTGGACAGCGGAGATGATCCCGGTGGTGACGGTGTTCTCAAGCCCGAACGGGTTGCCGATCGCGATCGCCTCGTCGCCGACCTGGATGCGCGTGGAGTCGCCGAGCGAAAGCGGATGGAGCTTGGTCTTGGACGGGTCCACCTTCAGCACCGCGAGGTCGGTCGACGGGTCGCGCCCGACGATGCTCGCGTCGACGGGGTCCTGGTTGCCGAACTGGACCGTCACCGACTTCGCGCCCTGGACCACGTGGCCGTTCGTGAGGATGTAGCCGCGCTTGTCGAGGGCGAACCCGGAGCCGGTGGCCGTGCCCTGCTGCTGCGGGATGTCGAAGCCCGGGATGAGTGACTGCCCGCCCGACGACTGGACGCGCGCCTGGATGAACGCCACGCCCGGTCCGACCTTCCGGTAGATGCCGGCGACCGTCGAGCCCGTCGGCCCGGTGTGGGTGTCGGCCGCCGGGACGGTGGTCGGCGCCTGGCGCTGCTCGACGACGGTCTTGCTCCCCGTGTGGAAGACGCCGGCGGCGAGCAGGATCAGCACGACGGCGGCCACGACGAGGCCGCCGGCGATCCCCGACGTGAGGTTCGAGCGCGAGGTGGTCGTCATCATGCCCATGATCCTTCTATCTGCGCCGCGTTAATCACCCATAAGCGGCGCGTGAGGAAAGCGTAAGAGGGGCGCCGGGGGCAGTGCGAGGAGCGCACGCAGCCTCACGATAGGACCCCGGCCGGCCGAGAGCGCTCGGCGGAAGCGGCGCCGGTCGCGCGGGGAGGGAACCGATGACCGCCGCCCGGCGAAACGGCACTCGCGAAGCGCGTGGACGTACGCGGCCGCCGCCGGGCCGGTGGCAGTGCGGAGCCGACGCTCGAGCCCCAGGAGGGTCGTGGCCGGCGGCACGTCGTAGCCGAGCCGCTCGAGCGCGCGCCGCAGCTCGACCAACGCCGGATCGCCCCCGCGGACGCGGTGCGCGCGCAGCACGGTGACGAGCCACAGCGCGGCAAGGCCGAGCGCGGCGACGCCCGCCAGCACCAGCGCGATCCGCCACCAGCCGCTCTGCCCCCCGCTCTGCGCGGCGCCGGCGGACCCGACGGCCCGCTGCTTCGCCCCAGTCGCGCCCGTGTCGTGACCGCCGACGGCCGCGCTCGGCGCACCCCGACCGCTGGCCTGGGCGAGCGCGGGCGCAAGCGGCGGGGTGGGATCGAACGGCACCCAGCCGATCCCGGTAAACCACACCTCGACCCAGGAGTGGGCGTCGAGGTCGCGCACCCGGTAGTCCTTCGTCGAGGGATCGCGCTGGCCGGGTGCGAAGCCGGCGGCCACGCGCGCGGGTATCCCGTCCATCCTCAGAAGGAGAGCCATCGCGCCGGAGAACTGCTGGCAGTAGCCGATCCGGTCGCGGAAGAGGAACGCCGGGAGCGGATAGCGCCGTAGTGGCGGATGCTCGTCGTAGGTGAAGCCGTGCCTGAAGTAGCGCTGCACGCTCTGGACCACGTCGTACTGCGTGCGCTGGCCCGCGGCCAACCTGCGCGCGAGCCTGTACGTCGACGCGTACGGAGACTCGAGGATCATGCGGCGCACCGCGGGATCGGCGCCGGGTTCGGATCCGGGGGACGGCGCGCTGACCGTCGAGGGGTCGACGTTCGGCGCGTCGGGCCGCGGCGGCCCCATCGTCAGCGCGGAGGCGCCGCGAGCGGGGAGCTCGAAGTACGTGTACGAGAGGAACTGGGTCGGGAACGTGCGCGGCGCGGCGCGCATCTGGGCGGCGGTCGGGTCCGGCACGTACGCATGCGCCACGTAGGTGTCGCCCGT
This sequence comes from Actinomycetota bacterium, assembly GCA_005885165.1. Classification (GTDB taxonomy): domain Bacteria; phylum Actinomycetota; class Thermoleophilia; order Solirubrobacterales; family Thermoleophilaceae; genus AC-37. The sequence goes on along the minus strand of VAXR01000179.1, from coordinate 1,208 downwards.
CGCGAGCGGGCCGTCGATCACGCGGATCGTGCCGTCCGCGCTCCCGGTCACGAGCTTGTCGGTGTCCACCGCGTAGACCGTTCCGGCTGCGATCAGCACGTCGCTTCGAAGGTTGCGGACCGTGAAGCGGATGTCCTCGTTCCAGCGCGGGTTCCGGGCGGGCGGCAGCTCCGCGGTCGGATCGCTGTTGCGGCCGGCGTCCGAGTGGATCCACCGCAGCCCGTCGAAGCGATCGAGCGTCTCCGCCTTCCAGTAATGCGGGTGCGGCGCGCGCACCGTGAGCATCGTCAGCCCCTGTCGCGACCAGGCCAGCGGGCCGTAGCGCTGGTCCCAGTCGAACGACCTCCCATCACCGGTTCCGGCGGCGATCCGCCAGCCGGAGTAGTCGATCCAGGCCTCGTGCCTCTCGAGCGCCGCGCTGACCGGGAGGGCGGCCGCGGCGGCGAGGGCGAGCGCGAAGCCGGCGGCGGCGAGATCGCGGCGGCGCAGGCGCGGCAGCCACAGCCACGCGCCCACCAGGGCGAGGAGGATCAGCCCGCGCCCGATCGGGGCCCCGGCCTGGACCTCGGTGGCGGGCAGCGCGTAGAGCACGAGCAGCAGCACGAGGGCGGCCGCGCGCAGGAGCGGTGCCGCCCGGCGGGCGGGCCAGAAGGCGAGGGCCGCGGAGGGCACGACCAGCGCCGGAATGCCGAGGAGCAGCGTGAGCCGCACCCAGTGGTCGCCGGACTGGTAGGGCCAGCCGGTGCTGCTCGCCCCCGCCAGGCCGCGCTGGATGTCCCCGTGCAGCGCACCCCAGCCGTGCGGCGCGAGCAGGCGGGCCGGGACGCCGATCGCGATCAGCGCCGCGGCGGCGGCCGCGAGCACCAGGACGCAGCGGGCGAGCGTGCGCACCGGTGCCGCCAGCGGGATGCGCGAGGTGCTGGCGATCGCGAACCCCGCCGCGGCGGCGATAGTGACCACGGCGGCGGACCGGCCGACCGGCGGGGCGGAGAGCAGGCCGCCCCATTCCCCGGCGCCGAGCCCGGCGAGCGCCGCGAACGCGAGCCCGCGCAGGATCAGCGACTCGCCGCCCGCCGCCGCGGACGTCCGGGCCGTCTCGCGTCGCCTGGCGCCCGGCCGGACGGCTACCGCGGCCGCGTTCACGCGGCTCGCCTCGCCGGCCGCCGGCCAACGGCGCGCCCCGCGCATCCGGCCACCAGGAACCCGGC
>VAXR01000178.1 GCA_005885165.1 Actinomycetota bacterium | reverse complement strand
CGCGTGGTGCGGAGAGCAGCGCTACCGCGACACGACCGCGAACCCCGCGTTCGCCGCGGCCAAGGGCGAGCTCGCCGCGCGGAACCGGGGCGACGTGCCCGAGGACCCGTTCCGCGACCCCTCCCTCTGGGGCGGCAAGCGCTTCCGCTACCAGCGCATCTCGTTCAAGAGCCCGTCCGGCCAGACGCTCCCAGGCTATCTCTTCCGGCCCTGCAACTCGTCCTGCCGTCACATGCCAGCCGGCCTGCGCAGGTACAGGCCGCCCTACCCCGGCGTCGTGATCGTGCACGGGGGCGCGGCCAGCCAGGAGATGTACTTCTGGGGCGCGGAGGGGCTCGCGGAGGCCGGCTACATGGTGCTCACGTTCCAGATTCCCGAGCCCGACAACGCGCAGTCGAAGTTCCACTACCCGGACACGAAGGCGGCGCTGAACTTCTTCCTATCGCGGCCACGCTCGCGGACCAGGGCAGGCGAGGTGAACCTGCGCTGGGCCGAGCTCGACCGCCGCCACGTCGGCCTCGCCGGGCACTCGGCGGGCGGGGTCGCCGTCAGCCAGCTGGGCCAGGAGGACCGGCGCGTGTCGGCGATCGTCTCGTGGGATCGGGCGCAGTCCTCGCCGATGCCGAAGGGCCTCAGGATCCGCACGCCCGCGCTGTTCCTCGTGGCGGACTACCTGTGCCAACAGGTGCCGGTCTGCGTGCCGCAGCCGTTCTGCAAGCTGCAGGAGTGCCAGGTGCCGCGGTCGTTCACCTCGCCCCCGAACCCCTACGGCCCCGGCAACAAGGACCAGGACTACGGGCGGGTGATCCGGGCGGGCGTCGACAGCATGAAGGTCACGCTGCGGGCCGCCACCCATCTCGACTTCACCCAGTTCGTGCCCGGCACCGGGAGCCGCTACGGCGCGGCCGTGGCCTTCTACTACACGCTCGCGTGGTTCGACCGCTACCTGCGGGGCGAGCGGCACGGCGGGCGCGCGGTGGCGCGCGATGCGCTCAGGCGGCTGACCGCCACACGGTTCGATCGCTCGGCGGACGTCCACAACGTGAGCGGCGGGACCTACGACGCGGCCACGGGCCGCAACGTCCCCGTCTTCATCGGCGGCCAGCCCGTCCGGGACCGCCTGTCATTCGAGTTCCGGTCCGCCTACTTCCTCGGCCGCGGGCGCTACCGCTGCGCGAACATGCGCGCCGGCTGCCCGCGCCCGTAAGAGCTGTGTAGGAGTCTCCGCGGCTCTCCGCGGCTCTCGCGCAGGCGTGGCCACAATACGTGTGTGCGGATTCTGGTTGTGGACGACGAGCGGCGGCTTCGCGATGTGCTGCGGCGCTCGCTGACGCTCGCCGGCTACGAGGTCCGCAGCGCCACGGACGGGTACGAGGGCCTTGCCGAGATATCCGGGGGCGCGCCTGACGCCGTGGTGCTCGACATCGGGCTCCCCAACCTCGACGGCCTCGAGGTGTGCCGGCGGCTGCGGAGCGAAGGGAACCGCGTGCCCGTTCTGATGCTCACCGCCCGCGACGCGGTGTCGGACCGCGTGGAGGGGCTCGACGCCGGCGCCGACGACTACCTCGTCAAGCCTTTTGACGTGGAGGAACTGAAGGCCCGCATCCGCGCGCTCGTACGGCGAGCGACCGGCGAGCAGGACGTCGAGAGCCCGTCGTTCGGGGAGCTGCGGCTTGACCCGGACCGCCACGGGGTCGTGGTCGGCGACGAGTTCGTCGAGCTCACCCGGACCGAGTTCCAGCTGCTCGAGCTGTTCATGCTCAACCCGCGGCGGGTCCTTCCGCACAGCCTGATCTACGACAGGGTGTGGGGCTACGACTTCGGCCCGACGTCGAACGCGCTGCGCGTGTACATCGGATACCTGCGACGCAAGCTGGAGACCGCCGGCGCGCGGTCGCTGATCCACACGGTCCGGGGCGTCGGCTACGTGCTGCGGGAGCCATGAACCTCCGAACTCGCATGGGTCTCGTCGCCGGCGCGGCCGTGGCCCTCACGGTCATCGCCGTGACGAGCATCGTGTACGCGGGGACGCGGTCGGAGCTCCGCGGGCAGGTCGACCGCGCGCTCCAGTCGCGGGTGCACGGCTTCATGAGGCCGCTCCTGCCGCCGATGCTTCCCGGGGTCCCCGGCGGCACGGTCGGCCGCGATTTCCCGCGGGTGCTGCGGTTCGGCGACCGCCGGTTCGGGCCGCAGCCCGTCCCGCCCTTCGGCGGCCCCGTCGAGGCCGTGCAACTGGTCTCGCCGTCCGGAACGGTGCTGAGCGACAGGGACGCCTCCTCCCGCATCCCGCTCGACTCGACGGCACGCGCCGTGGCCGCTCGCGGCAACGGCCAGTTCTTCGAGGACCGCAACGTCCACGGCGTCCACATCCGCGTGCTCACGACCGGCATCGGGCCGCTTGGAGCGGTTCAGGTGGCGCGACCGCTGACCGAGGTCGACCACGCGCTCCGCCGGCAGCTCGTGCTCACTCTGATCGTCGGCGCCGCCGGGATCCTCCTGGCCGCCCTGCTCGGCCTCGCGATCGCCCGCACGGCCCTCGCGCCGATCACCCGCTTCACCCGCCGGACCGAGTCGGTGACGAGCAATCCCGACCTCTCCCAGCGCCTCGAGGTCGAGGGCCGCGACGAGCTGGCGAGGCTCGCCCAGAGCTTCAACGCCACCCTCGACGCCCTCGAGCGCTCGGTCGAGTCGCAGCGCAACCTGGTCGCGGACGCGAGCCACGAGCTGCGGACGCCGATCGCGACGCTGCGCGCGAACGTCCAGCTCCTCGACCAGTTCGACAGGCTCTCGGTGGAGGACCGCGAGGGCCTGCGCCGCGACATCATCGACGAGCTGGACGAGCTCACGGGCCTCGTCAGCGACGTCGTGGAGCTCGCGCGCGGTGCGCGGCCCGGTGCGACCCTCGACGACGTCCGGGTCGACGCGATCGTCGAGGATGCCGTGGCCCGAGCAAGGCGGCGGGCGGCCGACGTCGCCTTCCATGCGGACCTCGAGCCGACGCTCGTGCGCGGCGAGCCGGACCGCATCGCGCGGGCCGTGACCAACCTGCTCGACAACGCGCGCACGTGGAGCCCGCCGGGCGGCACCGTCCAGGTCGCGCTCCGGGACGGGACGCTGACCGTGCGCGACCACGGCACGGGCTTCGAGGAGCGGGACCTGCCGCACGTCTTCGATCGCTTCTACCGGGCCGACGACGCCCGTGACATGCCCGGATCAGGGCTCGGCCTGGCGATCGTGCGCCAGGCGGCCGAGGCGCACGGTGGGTCCGTGGAGGCCGCCAACGCGCCCGACGGAGGGGCGATCCTGCGGGTGCGCTTCGGGGATCCGATCCCGGACGAGGCGCCGCGCGACTCCTACGTTGCTCTTACGCCAGCCAAACCGCCTTCTTAGGGACGCGGGCAATCCTTCCGCTGCACAGTCTTCGAAGTGCAAGGAGGAGCATCGTGTTCAGGAAAAGAACCCTGATAACGGCGGCCGGAGCCGCGGCGGTTTGCGCGACGGCGGGCGTGATCGCCGGGATCGCCGGCACGGCGGCCGCGCCGTCGAAGAGCGGGTCCTCCCGCGCGGCTGGACGGCACCCGTTCATATTCAACACGCGCAGGGGCATTCGCAGGCTCGGAGGGCCCCCCGTGCACGGGCAGCTCGTCGTGCCGAACAGCGCCGGCACGGGCTTCGACACCGTGACGATCGACAACGGCAAGCTCAAGTCGCTCTCCGGCAACCAGCTGACAATCACCGAGGGAACGCCAAAGGCGACCTACAAGACCGTCACGCTGACGATCCCCTCGAACGCGGTGGTCCGGCGCAACTGGTCGGCGGCGAAGCTGAGCGACCTGCAGGCCGGCGACGAGGTCCATGTGCTGGTGGGACCGCGGGGCACGTTCGTGAACGCGAATGACTCGAAGCACCAGTTCCTGGGACCCGCCGGGTTCCGGCGCTTCCGAGGCTTCCACGGGCCCGACGGACCGCCCGGCCCGCCCCCGCCCGGAGCCCCCGGTCCGGACGGGCCTCCCCCGCCCGGCATGCCGTAGTCCGATCCTCCCCACCGAGTCCCCGCTGGGCGTAGTCCCCGGCCGCGCCCCCCACGCGGCCGGGGACAGCGGGGGCCGTTGCGGCACCCTGGATAGCGCGGACGCGCCGCCTTGGGCGCGCTTTGCGGTCCTTTAAGCGATCCGGCTAGTTTGCGCCGGCATGGCGCCCCGCTTCGCCCTGACCGCGCTTGCGGCTGCCGTGGTCGCCGCTGTGGCGGCCGGCTCAGGCGCCGCGGCTCCGGTCCACTCGTCCGTCTCCGGCGGCCAGCCGGCGCGCGACCCGATCCACAAGATCCGGCACGTGGTCGTGATCATGCAGGAGAACCGCTCGTTCGACAGCTACTTCGGCACTTTTCCGGGCGCGCGGGGCATCCCCATGAGGAACGGTCAGGCGCAGGTCTGCGTGCCCGACCCGCAGGCGCACCTCTGCAGGCGGCCCTTCCACGATCCGCGCGACGTGAACGGCGGCGGACCGCACGGCGCGGGCGCGGCGAGGGCCGACGTCGCGCACGGGCGCATGGACGGGTTCATCTACGAGGCGGAGCACGCGAAGCACTCGTGCACCGATCGGAACGACCCCGAATGCCGCCATGGCGGGGCGCTCGACGTTATCGGGTACCACGACGCCCGCGAGATCCCGAACTACTGGTCATATGCGCGCCACTTCGTGCTCCAGGACCACATGTTCGAGCCGAACGCCTCGTGGAGCCTGCCGGAGCACCTGTTCATGGTCTCCGAATGGTCCGCGTACTGCACGCGCGCAGACGACCCCTTCAGCT
>VAXR01000177.1 GCA_005885165.1 Actinomycetota bacterium | reverse complement strand
AGGGGTCTGACCTCTCCGCGACGGACTTCGTCTCCGGGCTGGCGATATCGAAGGACGGGCGGACGCTGTGGGCGGCGGAGCCGACGGCGAACGCCGTCGAGCAGATGGATCTCACGGGGAGGGCGGACCGGACCAGGATCACCGTTCCGTCCCCCGACCGGCTTGCGCTGAGCGCGGACGGCAAGACGCTGTACGCGAGCGACTGGCGTGGCTCCTGCCTGAGCGCGATCACGCCCAAGACGAATCGAACGAGGTGCATACACGTCGGCGCTCACCCGACCGGCGTAGCGACGTCGAAGGGCACGATTCTCGCGGCCGATTCGAACGACGGGACGCTCGCGCTGGCGGCACCCGGCAAGACGTCGGCGAAGCTGATGAGCCTGGCGCTCGTGGGACGGCGCTCCGATGCGCCGAACGACGTGGTGTTGGCCGGCGACGGTCAGACCGCGTACGTGAGTCTGGGAGCCGACGACGCCGTGGCCGTGCTGAAACGCACGCGAACGACCTCGACCACGGCCGGCAGACCGGGTACGCGAGGCCGGGCCAGCTCCTGCCGATCGCCGCGCCACGAGCGCTCGCACGGGCACCTCCGCAGGGCCGCGGCGCGCAACTGCCGGCAGGCGCCTCGCCCCCGCCCCCGCCCGAAGCCAACGTGGAAGCTGGCCGGACTGATTCCGACCGGCTGGTACCCGACGGCGCTCGCCCTCAGCCCGAACGGTCGCACGCTTCACGTGATCAGCGCGCGCGGCCTCGGGCACAGCGCCGCGGCGACTCAGCCCTACAGCGAACCGGACCCGGCAGCCACCGTCCCAGACGGCGCCTACGGGACGGTCGGCACGCTCGAGACGATCGCGTTGCCGGACGACCGCGGCCTCGCCCGCGACACCGCGGTCGTCCGGGCCTATCTCCAGCGGCGGACGCTCTCCGGCGACGCCGGCAACCCGATCGTGGCCGGGCGGGCCGGACCGATCAAGCACGTCATCTACATCACGCGCGAGAACAAGACGTACGACGCGGACCTCGGCGACCTTCATCCGGGCCCCGGTACGTCGCTCGCGGTCTTCGGCCAGCCGATCACGCCGAACCTCCACGCGCTCGAGCGGACGTTCGTCGAGGCGCAGAGCTTCTACTACCAGGGCTTCGCCAGCACCGTCGGCCACATGTGGGAGGACGCCGGCGCCGTGAGCGACCTCTACGAGCACACGCAGGCGGCCGGCACCGGTGCGCACACGAGCCACGTGAGCGATTCGTGGAGCGACCCCGAGAACTACCCGGCGACCGGCACGCTCGCCGAGCAGGTCTGGCATGCCGGCATGACGGTGCGCACGTACAACGAGGAGACCGTCCAGCAGGCGCATCTGCTGCCCGACGCGCTGCAGGCGCCCACCTCGGTCTTCCCCAACTACAACCTCCACATCTCTGACACGAGCCGCGAGGCTGGCTGGGAGACCGAGTTCAACCAGTTCGAGTCGCACCACTGCACGGGCGCAGTCGCCGCCACGTACGGGACGGCGTGCTCGCTGCCCGACTTCGAGTACGTGTACTTCGGCGAGGACCACACGACGATCGTCGACGAGCCGGGCTACCCGACAATCCAGGCGCAGGTCGCCGACAACGATTACGCGACGGGCAAGCTGATCGACGCGGTGTCGCACAGCCCGGACTGGAGCTCGACACTCGTGATCGTCCTCGACGACGACCCGCAGGGGACGGGCGATCACGTGAGCGAGTACCGCGGCTTCGTCGCCGTCGCCAGTCCGTGGGTCAAGCGCGGGCTGATCACGACCACCCATTACGACCTCACGTCCGCGGTCGCGGCCATCGACCGGATCCTGGGGCTGCCGCCGCTGACCGACTACGCGGCCACGACCCGCCCGCTCGATGAGTTCTTCACGAGTACGCCCGACGCGCGACCGTTCAATGTCGACGGATCGGGAGTCGCCGCCAACCCGTTTGTCCCACTGCCGGGCGCGCGACCGGCCGCCGACCCCAGGCACGGGATCTATTCGTTTACGAAGCCGGACGCGACGGATCCGCGCATCACCGGGGCCGCCACATGGCGCCAGGTGAAGGGCTCCGCCCCACCGCGCGTGAGCGTACCGTGACGGTGGTCATCACCGTACACATCTGCTATAAGCTGACTTAGATTTCCTATGCAGGCAGATCGCTTTACGATCAGGTCCCAGGAGGCCCTCGCAGCCGCTCAGCGGCTCGCGGGCGCGCGCCGAAATCCGTCGGTGACGCCCCATCACCTGCTCGTAGCGCTGCTCGAGCAGGAGGGCGGCATCGTCGTGCCGGTGCTGCAACGCGCGGGCGCGGACCTCGAGGGCGTCCGCCGGCGCGCGAACGAGGTGCTAGATGCCCTCCCGCAGGTCAGCGGCGACGCCGTCGAGGCCCCCGCGATGGACACCGGGACCGCGAAGCTGCTCGAGCGCGCCGACGAAGAGGCGCGCGGCTTCGGCGACGAGTACGTCTCGACCGAGCACCTTCTGCTCGCGCTCGCGGCCGATCCGAAGGTCGACGCCGGCGCCACGCGCGACCAGCTCGCCTCCGCGGTGCAGGCCGTCCGCGGCCCGCATCGCGTGACCGACCAGAACCCCGAGGACAAGTACCAGGCGCTCGAGAAGTTCGGCCGCGACTTGACGAAGGCCGCCGAGGAGGGCAAGCTCGACCCGGTCATCGGGCGCGATGACGAGATCCGCCGCGTGATCCAGGTCCTCTCCCGCCGGACGAAGAACAACCCGGTCCTGATCGGCGAGCCCGGCGTCGGCAAGACGGCGATCGTCGAGGGCCTCGCCCAGCGCATCGTGTCGGGCGACGTCCCCGACTCCCTGAGGGACCGGCGCGTGATCGCACTAGACATCGGGGCGCTGGTCGCCGGCTCCAAGTATCGCGGCGAGTTCGAGGACCGGCTGAAGGCCGTGCTCAAGGAGATCGCAGAGGCCGAGGGCCAGATCATCCTCTTCATGGACGAGCTTCACACGATCGTGGGCGCCGGCGCCGCCGAGGGCGCCGTCGACGCCGCCAACCTGCTCAAGCCGATGCTCGCGCGCGGGGAGCTGCGCGCCGTCGGCGCCACGACGCTCGACGAGTACCGCAAGCACATCGAGAAGGACGCCGCGCTGGAGCGCCGCTTCCAGCCCGTCTACGTCGACGAGCCGTCTGTCGAGGACGCGATCGCGATCCTCCGCGGGCTCAAGGAGCGCTACGAGGTGCACCACGGCGTGCGCATCCAGGACTCGGCGATCGTGGCCGCCGCGATGCTCTCGCAGCGCTACATCGCCGACCGCTTCCTGCCCGACAAGGCGATCGATCTGATCGACGAGGCCGCGTCGCGGCTGCGCATCGAGATCGACTCGATGCCGACCGAGATCGACGAGGTGGAGCGCCGGATCCAGCAGCTCGAGATCGAGCTTCAGGCGCTGAAGAAGGAGAAGGACGAGGCGTCCGTCGCACGCCGCGAGGCGATCGACCGCGAGCTCGCCGAGCTGCGCGAGCGCTCGGCCGGGATGAAGGCCCAGTGGCAGTCCGAGAAGGAGGCCATCCAGGCGATCCGCGAGACCAAGGAGCGGCTCGAGCAGGCGCACCGCGAGGCCGAGCGCGCCGAGCGCGAGGCCGACCTGCAGCGGGCCGCCGAGCTCCGTTACGGCGAGATCCCGGAGCTCGAGCGCAGCGTGCGCGAGCACGAGGCGCGCCTCCAGGAGCTCCAGTCCGGCGCGACGATGCTCAAAGAGGAGGTCGATGACGAGGACGTCGCCGAGGTCGTGGCCAAGTGGACCGGCATCCCCGTCTCCAAGCTGATGGAGGGCGAGGTCGAGAAGCTCGTCCACATGGAGGAGCGCCTACACGACCGGGTCGTCGGCCAGGACGAGGCGGTCGAGGCCGTGTCGAACGCGCTGCGGCGCTCGCGCGCCGGGCTGCAGGACCCGAACCGGCCGATCGGCACCTTCCTCTTCATCGGCCCGACCGGGGTCGGCAAGACCGAGCTTGCCCGGGCGCTGGCCGAGTTCATGTTCGACTCCGAGCAGGCGATGGTCCGGATCGACATGTCCGAGTACATGGAGAAGCACTCGGTCGCGCGCCTCGTGGGCGCGCCGCCGGGCTACGTCGGCTACGAGGAGGGCGGCCAGCTCACCGAGGCCGTGAGGCGCCGGCCGTACTCGGTCGTGCTGCTCGACGAGATCGAGAAGGCGCACTCGGACGTCTTCAACGTGCTGCTCCAGGTGATGGACGACGGTCGCCTGACCGACGGCCAGGGCCGCACCGTCGACTTCAAGAACACCGTCCTGATCATGACCTCGAACGTGCCCGGCGGCCGTGCCGGCGTCGATGCGACCTTCAAGCCGGAGTTCATCAACCGGCTGGACGACATCGTCGAGTTCCGCCAGCTCTCGCGCGACGAGATCGGGCGGATCGTAGAGCTGCAGGTGGCGAAGCTTGCGGAGCGGGTCCG
>VAXR01000172.1 GCA_005885165.1 Actinomycetota bacterium | reverse complement strand
ACGCCGGCAGCCGTGCGTAGCTCGGAGCGCGTGTGCGAGGCCATGACCGCGAGGCGGAGGCGCGATGTGCTCTCCGGCACGGTTGGCGGGCGGATGGCCTGGGCGAAGACGCCGCGCCCCAGCGCGCGCTCGCAGGCCGCCATCGCCTCGTGGGCGTCGCCCACCACCAGTGGAACGATGTGCGTCTCGGACGGCGCAGTGTCGAAACCGTGGCCGTCGAGCGACTCGCGGAGGACGCGGGCGTTGCGGCGGAGCCGGTCGACCCGCTCGGGCTGCTCCCGCAGCATCTCGAGGGCCGCGATCGCCGCCGCGACCGCCGGCGGCGGCAGCGCGGTCGAGAAGATCAGCGTGCGCGCCGTGTTCACCAGGTAGTCGGCCATCACGCGGTCGCAGCAGACGTACGCGCCGTAGGAGCCGAGGGCCTTGCCGAGCGTCCCCACGCGGATGTCGACCTCGTCCTCGAGCCCGGCGTCGGCCACCGCGCCCGCGCCCTCGGGGCCGACGCAGCCGGTGGCGTGGGCCTCGTCGACCATCACGCGGGCGTCGTAGCGCCCGGCGAGCTCGACGATCTCCTCGAGCGGTGCGATGTCCCCGTCCATGGAGAAGACGCTGTCGGTGACGATCAGGCTGCCGCGCCCGTCCGCCTCGCGGAGCCCCCACTCGAGGTGGTCCGGGTCGCAGTGGTCGTAAACGAAGGTCTGCGCGCGCGCGAGGCGGCAGCCGTCCACGATGCTCGCGTGGTTGAGGGCGTCGGAGAAAACCACGTCGCCCTCGCGCGCGAGCGCGGCGATCGTCCCGGCGTTGGCGAGGTAGCCCGAGCCGAAGAGCAGGCAGGCCTCGCTCCGCTTGAACTCGGCGAGCTGCTCCTCGAGGCGGCGGTGCACGGTCATGTTGCCTGAGACCAGCCGGGACGCCCCGGCGCCGGCTCCCCATCGCATCGCGGCATCGGCCGCCGCCTCCCGCACCCGGGGATGGTCGGCCAGGCCGAGGTAGTTGTTCGAGCAGAGGAGCAGTACGGGCTTGCCGTCGAGTAGCACCCGCGCTCCCTGCGGGCCCGAGATCAGGCGGAGCTTGCGGTGCAGGCCGCGGTCCCGAAGCTCGTCGAGGTGCTGGGCGATCTCGTCCATCAGTCGCCCCACCCGGCCGGGTCGCTCGATCCCGCCACGTGCACGACCTCGGGGAAGGCGTTCGGCGCGCCGTCGGGCCGCGGCGGCACCGAGGACTTGCGGCGGTGGCGGAGCTGGGTTGCCGGGTCCCACAAGCGGCCCTCCGGATCGTCCTCCAACGCGCGGTCGATCGGCGTCCCCGGCGTGTCGCCCTCGAGCCAGCCGCTGCGGTTGTCCGGCCGTGGGTTGCGCCCGTTGTCGGGCTGGCGCTCGGTGTTCAGGCCGAGCTCCTCGAACATCGCGCGGTCATCCTCCGGCTCGGCGCCGAGCGTGGTGAGGAAGTTGCCCATCATCACCCCGTTCAGGCCGGCCTTGACCGCCAGCGGCTGGAGCTCCCCGAGGTTCTCGATCCGCCCGCCGCAGAGCCGGAAGAGGGCACCCGGGAGGATCAGCCTGAAGATCGCGATCCACTTGACGACCTCCCAGGGGTCCATCACCTCGCGGCCGCCGAACTTGGTGCCCGGGCGCGGGTTGAGCAGGTTGATCGGGACGCTGGTCGGGTCGAGCGCGGCGAGCTCGAAGGCCATCTCGACGCGCTGCTCGCGGGTCTCGCCGAGGTTCAGGATTCCGCCCACGCACGTCTCTAGACCCGCTTCGCGCACCGCGTGGATCGTGCGTATGCGGCCCTCGTAGCGAACCGTGGTCGAGACCTCGGGGTAGTAGGACTCCGCCGTCTCGACGTTGTGGTGGACGCGCTGAATGCCCACCTCCTTGAGCTGGAGGGCCCGCTCCACCGACATGTGGCCGATCGACGCGCAGCGCTTGAGGTTCGTGTGCTCGGCCACGAGCCGTGCGCCCTCGAGCACGTTCTCGAAGTCGCGCTTCGAGAGGCCCTGCCCTTGGGTGACCATGCAGAAGCGGTGCGCGCCCGCGGCCTCCGCGGCGTGGGCGTGCTCCAGGATCTGCTCCGGGGACATCATCGCGTGCATCGGCGTGTCGGCCTCGGCGAACCGTGATTGCGCGCAGAAGCCGCAGTCCTCCGCGCAGCCGCCGGACTTCGCGTTCACCAGCGAGCACATGTCGGTGGACTCGCCGAAGCGCTCCATCCGGACGCGGAAGGCGCGGTCCACGAGCGCCTCGATCTCGGCACGATCTTCGATCTCGCCGAGGGCCAGCGCTTCCTCCTGCGTGATGAGCGGCGGCAGCTCCTCCTCCTTGCTGGGGCTGACAGCCGGAAGGTATGCGGGGCACCGGACGGCTCGATGAAGCCGCCGCCTAGGCGGCTAGCGGTTCTTCCAGCGTGGCGTCCGCTTTTCGGCGAACGCGGCGATGCCCTCGCGGAAGTCCTCCGACACGAAGCAGGACTCGCGCAGCTCCACCAGCTCGCGCTCGAGCTCCGGCGGCAGCGGCCAGGGGTTGTCGCGGATCGCCCGGATCGCCCGCTTGTTCCCCGCGAGCGACAGCGGGGCGTTCGCGCCGATCTCGGCCGCCAGCCCGACCGCCTCCTCCTCCAGGCGCTCCGGCTCGACCACGGCGTTCACCAGCCCCATCTCGTAGCCGCGGTCGGCGTCGACGTTGCGGCCCAGCAGGAAGAGCTCGTTGGTGTTCGCGACGCCGCAGACCTCGATGAACTTCCTGAGTCCCGTGTGCGAGTAGATCAGCCCGATCTTCGCCGGCGGCATCCCAAGCTTCACCCCGCGGGCGGCGATACGGATGTCGCACGCCACCGCCATCTCCAGCCCGCCCCCGATCGCGTGCCCGTTCACGGCTGCCACGACCGGGTACGGGTAGCGCTCGATCGCCTCGATCGCCTTCGTGAAGGGGTGGGCCACGAGGCTCTCCGCCTCCCGCGAGAACGACTCCTCGTCGAAGCCCCCGATGTCGTAGCCGGCCGAGAACACCGGTCCGTCGCCTGTCAGGAGGAGGCAGCGGGCGTCGAGCTGCGGGAGCCTATCCGCGAGCGTGTCGAGGATCTCGTGGTCCAGCGCGCCGCGCTTCTCGGGGTTGCAGATCCGGATCCGCGTGAGATGCTCGGCCGGCGCGTCGACGATGAGCTTGCCCGAGGCGAGCTCCTCCGCACCGCCTCCGGCGCCGCCTGCCACCGCTACTCCAGGACGACCAGCGTGTCGCCCTCAGATACCGACTGACCCTCCTCGCAGAGGATCTCCGCGACCTTGCCGTCGTCCTCGGCCTCGACCGGCATCTCCATCTTCATCGACTCGAGGATCACGAGCGTGTCGCCCTCGGTGACCTCCTGGCCTACCTCGCACTCCACCTTCCAGACGGTGCCGGTGATGTGGGCCTCGACGTCGGGCAAGCTCGCACCTCCTAAATGACGGATTCGGGACGCTCGGTCGATTCGACCGGCACCATACCCCGGCATGCCGCCCGAGATCGGGATCGTCGTGACAGCGAGGAACGAGGCCGACTGCCTCCCGCAGACGCTCGCCGCGCTCGCCCGGGCGTTCCCCGGCGCGTCCGTCGTGGTGGCCGACGACGGCTCGAGCGACGCGACGCCTGACGTGGCGAGGGACGCCGGGGCGGACGTCGTGCGCTCGGAGAGGCCCGTCGGCAAGGGCGGCGCCGCGACGCGAGGGGCGGAGCGGCTGCTGGCGACGGGCGTCGAGCGCGCGGTGCTGCTCTGCGACGGCGACCTCGGGGCGTCCGCGGCGCAGCTGGTCCGGTTGGTCGAGGCGGTGGACGCCGGCGAGAGTGACCTCGCTGTCGCGAGCTTCGCGCGCCGCATCGGCGGCGGCTTCGGGATCGCCGTCGGGTTCGCGCGCTGGGCGGTGGCGAGGCGCACGGGGCTCGAGCTGTCCGCGCCGATCTCGGGGCAGCGCGCGATGCGCCCCGAGGTGTTGCGGGCGGTCCTGCCGTTCGCGCCCGGCTTCGGGATGGAGACCGGGATGACGATCGACGCGCACCGCGCCGGCTACCGGCTCGTGGAGATCGAGCTCGACCTCGAGCACCGCGGGACAGGCCGGACCGCCGCCGGCTTCGCCCACCGGGCGCGCCAGCTTGCCGATTTCGCGCGCGTCTACGCTTCCCGCCGTTGATCCTCGCCATCGACCAGGGGACCACGGGCACGACGTGCATCGCGTTCAGGGAGGACGGCCGGATCGCGGGCCGCGCCTACAGCGAGTTCGAGCAGCACTTCCCGCGGCCCGGCTGGGTCGAGCACGACGCGAACGAGATCTGGGAGGTCACGAGGCGGGTGGCGCACGAGGCCCTCGACGGCGCCGGGATCGACGGCAGCGGGCTGGCGGGGATCGGGATCACCAACCAGCGCGAGACGGTCGTGGCGTGGGAGCCGATGAGCGGGGAGCCGCTCTACAGGGCGCTCGTCTGGCAGGACCGCCGGACGGCCGCGCGCTGCGACGAGCTGCGCGAGGCCGGCTACGAGGACCTCTTCCGCGAGCGCACCGGCCTCGTGATCGACCCCTACTTCTCGGGCACGAAGATGGAGTGGC
>VAXR01000086.1:16188-25828 GCA_005885165.1 Actinomycetota bacterium | reverse complement strand
CCCACGAGCACGGGCACGCCCACGGCCACGGGCTCGTGGACCCCGCTATCGCCCGCTCGCGCGACGGCCTCGCGTCGGTCGGCCGCAGCCTGGCCGTGCTCGGCGCCACCGCGTTGCTCCAAGCCGCGATCTACGTCGCCACCGGCAGCATCGCGCTGCTCGCCGACCTGATCCACAACGCCGGCGACGCTCTCACCGCGATCCCGCTCGGCGCGGCGTTCATCCTTCGCTCCCGAAGCGCCGAGCAGCGCGCCGGCTGGTTCGTCGTGGCCGCGATCTTCGTGAGCGCCATCGTGGCCTGGGTCCTCGCGGTCGACCGTATCGTTCATCCCGCCCGCGTCGAGCACCTGCTCGCGCTCGCGCTCGCAGGCGTGGCGGGGTTCGCCGGGAACGAGGTGGCCGCGCGCATCCGGCTCGGCGCGGGCCGCCGGCTGAACAGCGCGGCGCTGATCGCGGACGGCCAGCACGCACGGGTCGACGGCCTGGTGAGCCTCGCCGTCGTCGCGAGCGCCGCGGTGGTGGCGCTCGGCGCCCGCCTGGCCGACCCGATCATCGGCCTCCTGATCACCCTGGCGATCCTGCGGATCACCTGGCAGTCGGTCCGCACGATCCGCGGCGCCGCCCGCGCGCCCGACTAGCTAAGAGCCGTCTCCGACCTCCAGGAAGGCCTCGTAGCGCCTGATCGCGCGCTCGCAGCGGTTGCGCTCCTCGCTCCCCTCCTCGGCCTGCTCGAGCGAATCGCGCGCGTCCTTCAAGCGCGACTCGATCGCCGACCGGTCGAGCTTGTCCGGCTCGATCGCCTCCTCGACGAGCACGAGAGCGCTGTTGTCGACCACCTGCAGGTAGCCCTCGCCCTGCGCGAACCGCACGACGTCGCTCTCCGACTTGTAGAGGCGGAGCTCCGTTGGGTCGAGGATGGCCATCAGCGGGGCGTGGTTGGCAAGCACCCCGATCGAGCCGACGGTCGTGCGCGTCGAGACCATCTCGACCTCGTCGTCGAACACCTGGCCCTCGGGCGTCAGGACCTCGGCTCTGAACTTGGTGCGCGCCACGGCCTCGCCCTACTGCCCGGCCTCGTCGTCGCCGCTCTCCTCCTCCTCGGCCGGCTCGCCGCGCGCGGCCTCGACCACCTCGTCGATCGTGCCCTTCATGTAGAAGGCGCGCTCAGGGATGTCGTCGTGCTTGCCCTCGATGACCTCCTTGAAGCCGCGGACCGTGTCCTCGACCTTCACGTACGTTCCCGGCGAGCCGGTGAAGGCCTCGGCCACGAAGAACGGCTGCGATAGGAAACGCTCGATCTTGCGCGCCCGCTGGACGGTCTGCTTGTCCTCGTCCGAGAGCTCGTCGATCCCGAGGATCGCGATGATGTCCTGGAGCTCCTTGTAGCGCTGGAGTACCTCCTTGACCTGAGTCGCGACCTGGTAGTGCTCCTCGCCCAGGATGTCGGCCTTGAGGATCGTGGAGGTCGAGTCGAGCGGGTCCACAGCCGGGTAGATCCCCTTCTCGGAGATCGCCCGGGAGAGCACCGTCGTGGCGTTCAGGTGCGCGAACACCGACGCCGGCGCCGGGTCCGTCAGGTCGTCGGCCGGCACGTAGATCGCCTGCACCGACGTGACCGAGCCCCGTCGGGTCGAGGTGATCCGCTCCTGGAGCTCGCCCATCTCCGTCTCGAGCGTGGGCTGGTAGCCGACCTGTGACGGCATCCGCCCGAGCAGCGCCGAGACCTCGGAGCCGGCCTGCACGAACCGGAAGATGTTGTCGATGAAGAGCAGCACGTCCTGACCGCCCTCCTCGCGGAAGTACTCGGCCATCGTGAGGCCGGAGAGCCCGACGCGCATGCGCGCGCCGGGCGGCTCGTTCATCTGGCCGAAGACGAGGACGGTCTTGTCGATCACGCCGGACTCCGTCATCTCAATCCAGAGGTCGTTCCCCTCGCGCGAGCGTTCGCCCACGCCGCAGAACGCCGAGAGGCCACCGTGCTCCGTCGCGATGTTGTGGATCAGCTCCTGGATCAAGACGGTCTTGCCCACGCCCGCGCCACCGAACAGCCCCACCTTGCCGCCCTTCGCGTAGGGCGCGAGGAGATCGACCACCTTGATACCCGTCTCGAACATCTCGCGCGTCGGCGTGAGGTTCTCGACGTCCGGTGCCGGCCGGTGGATCGGCCAGCGCTCCTCGGTCTCGACCGGATCGCCCTGGTCGATCGGCTCGCCGAGCAGGTTGAAGAGCCGCCCGAGCGTCTCCCGTCCGACGGGCACGGTGATCGGCCCGCCGAGGTCACGCACCTCGGTGCCTCGGGTCAACCCGTCGGTCGTGTCCATGGCCACGGCGCGCACGCGATCGTCGCCGAGGTGCTGCTGCACCTCGCAGATCAGCTTCCCGCCGCCACCGGTGCCCGCGGACACGCCCTCCTCCTCCCCGAACTGCTCGAGGTCGACCTCGAGGGCGTTGTAGATCTCGGGCAGCGCGTCGGGGAAGACGGCCTCGATCACGACGCCCTGAATCTCCTCGATCCGCCCGACATTCTTCGCGTCGCGGCCGGCGCCCTCCTGGCCCTGCTGGCGCTCCTGGGTCTCCTCTGTCCTCTCGGTGGTGGCCTGTTCCACTCCCTCTCTCCTTCCTAGCGGAGGCCCTCGGCACCCGCGACGACTTCCATGATCTCCTGCGTGATCTCGGCCTGGCGCTGCCGGTTCGCCTCGAGCGTGAGGTTGTCGATCAGCTCGGCGGCGTTCTCGGAGGCGTTGCGCATCGCGGTCATCCGCGCGCCGTGCTCCGACGCGGTCGACTCGAGCAGCGCCCGGTAGATCGAAATCTCGACGTAGTCCGGCGCAAGCCGCTTCAGGATGTCCTCCGGCTCGGGCTCGTAGATCCAGAGCGAGCGGCTGTGGTCGGGGCCCTCGCCGGAATCCGAGGCCTCGTCCGAGGGCGACGCCCCTTCGCCGTCCTCCTCGCTCCCGAGCACCTCCGCCTGCTGGAGCGGCAGGAGGGTCTCGTGCCGCACCTCCTGCGTCATCGGGGAGACGTACCCGTTGTAGAGGATCTCGACCCGATCGACGGCGCCGTCGACGTAGTGGGCGATGAGGTCGTCGGCGATGTTGCGCGCGTCGGCGTAGGCGGGACGGTCGGTGAAGCCCGTGTAGCCGGCCGCCAGCTCGAGCCCTCGGAACTGGATCGAGGACACGCCGCGGCGGCCGGACGCATACCAGTGAACCTGGGCGCTTTCCTGCTGAAGCTCGCGATTGCGCGCGTTGCCGGCGCGGATGATCTGGGAGTTGAAGGCGCCGGCGAGGCCGCGGTCGCCGGTCACGAGCAGCAGCCCGACGTTTTCGATCGAGTCGTGCTCCTCGAGAAGCGGCAGGCTGGGGATGCTCTCGGCCGCCTCGACGGCGCGCCGCGTCATGCGCCGGATCGCCTCCGCGTAGGGTCGGAGCTCCTCGATCCGCTGCTCGGCGCGTCGCAGCCGCGCCGCGGCCACCATCTCCATCGCGCGCGTGATCTTGCGGATGTTCTTGACCGAGGCGATCCGGCTCTTGATGTCCTTCTGCGTGGCCACTCGACGCGCCTAGCCCCCGACGGCTTGCCCAGCCTCCTCGGAGGCTTCCTCCTCTTCGCCCTCGTCGTCCTCGTCCGCTTCGTCCTCGTCGCCGCGCGCGCGAGATGCACGGTCGCGCTCCTCCTCCGAGCGGACCCGGTCGGACTCGCCCTCCTCGAGCGGATTGCCCTCCTCATCGAAGTCGGGTCCGAAGTCGTCGATCGCCTCGGCGATCGCCTTCCCGAGCTGGTCCTCCATCGAGTCGTCCCACTCCCCGGCTGCGATCTTCTGCATTAGCTCGTCCTGCTCGGAGTGCAGCCGCTGGAGCAGCATCTCGTGGAACTCCTTGATCCGCTCGACCTTGATGCGGTCGAGCCAGCCGCCGGTGCCGGAGTAGATGGCGGCGACCTGGTCCTCGACGGCCCACGGGGACAGCTCGTCTTGGTTGAGCGTCTCCACGAGGCGTTCGCCGCGGGCGAGCGCGCGCTGGGTCTCCTGGTCGAGCTCGGACCCGAACTGCGCGAAGGCCTCGAGCTCCCGGTACTGCGAGAGGTCGAGCCGCAGCTTGCCGGCCACCTTCCTCATGGGCGTGGGCTGGGCGTTGCCGCCCACCCTGGAGACCGAGATGCCGACGTTGATCGCCGGCCGGACCCCCGAGCGGAAGAGGTCCGCCTCCAGGAAAATCTGACCGTCGGTGATCGAGATGACGTTGGTCGGGATGTACGCCGATACGTCCCCCGCCTGGGTCTCGATGATCGGCAGCGCCGTGAGCGAGCCGCCACCGAGGTCGTCGTTCAGCTTCACCGCACGCTCGAGCAGGCGTGAGTGGAGGTAGAAGACGTCGCCCGGGTAGGCCTCGCGGCCCGGCGGGCGCCGCAGCAGCAACGACATCTGACGGTACGCGTAGGCGTGCTTCGTCAGGTCGTCGTAGACGACCAGCGCGTGCTTGCCGTTGTAGAGGAAGTACTCGCCCATCGCGCAGCCGGCGTAGGGCGCCATGAACTTGATCGGCGCGGCCTCGTCGGCGGGTGCTGCGACGATGATCGTGTTGTCCATCGCGTCGTGGTCGCGGAGGGTCTCGGCGACCTGCACCACCGTCGACATGCGCTGGCCGATCGCCACGTAGATGCAGGTGAGGTCCTTGTCGCGGTTGTTGATGATCGTGTCGATCGCGACCTGCGACTTGCCCGTCTGGCGGTCGCCGATGATGAGCTCGCGCTGGCCTCGCCCGATCGCGGTCATCGAGTCGATCGGCTTGAGGCCGGTGAGCATCGGCTCCTTCACGGGCTGGCGCTGGACCACGCCCGGGGCCTTGAACTCGGCCGGGCGGAACTCCTCGGTCTTCACCTCGCCCTCGCCGTCGAGCGGGTTGCCGAGCGGGTCGACGATGCGGCCCAGCAGCGCGTCTCCGACCGGGATCTGAAGCAGGCGGTCCGTGCGCTTGACCGTGTCGCCCTCCTCGATCTTGTCCCACTCGCCGAACAGGACGGTGCCGACGTTGTCGGACTCGAGGTTCAGCGCCAGGCCGGTCACGTCGTGCGGGAGCTCGAGCATCTCGAGCGACATGCAGTTGTCGAGCCCGTGCACGCGGGCGATCCCGTCGGCGATCGAGAGGACCGTGCCCACCTCGGACAGGTCGGCCCCACCCTCGTCGAGCCCCTCGATCCGGCTCTTGAGGATGCTGGTGATCTCGTCCGGCTTGATCTTCATGTAGGCGTTCGTCCTCCCTAGGCCGCCCTGGCGACTTGTCGTCTCAGCTTCTCCAGACGGCCGCGGACCGTGGCGTCCATCACCACGTTCCCGACCTGTACGGCGAGTCCGCCGAGCACGTCCGGGTCCACGACCGCCGTGTGCTCTATCCGGCGGCCGGTCTGCTTCTCGATCTGCTTGCCGATCTGCGCGACCGTGCCCTTGTCGAGCTCCACGGCACTGGTGATCGTAACCGGCAGGAGCCGGTTCTCCTCGGCCCACATGGCGTCGAACTCGCGCCGGATCCGGAAAAGCACGGGCATCCTGTGGCGCTCGGCGAGCAGCTCCAGGAAGCGCACGAAGCGCTCGTCGGCGCCCTTTACCACCGTGCCGATCCCCTCCTTCTTCTCCTCCGAGGAGAAGTACGGCGAGAAGAAGAACAACTGGAGCTCGCGGTTCTCGGATAGGGCGTCCGTAAATTCATCCAGCTCGTCGTGGATCCGGTCGAGCACGCCGTGCTCCTTCGCCGCCTCGAACAGCGCGCGGGCGTAGACCTCGGCGATCTCCTGCACTAGCGGTGTCCTCCGCCCCCGTTGGAGACCTCGCCGGCAAGCGCGGAGAAGTCGAACTCGTCGAGCGCCTCCTGGATCAGCCGCCGGTGGTCCTCGTCGTCGAGCGCCTTGCGCGTGACCTTCTCGGTGGCGGCGACCGTGAGGTCCGCCACCTCGCGGCGGATCTCGTCGATCGCCCGTCTGGTCTCCTGCTCGATCTCGCGCCGGGTGTCGGCCATCATGTCCTCGCGGAGCTGCTTGGACTCGGACTTCGCCTCGTCCTCGAGCCGGTCGGCGGCGCGCCGCGCCCTCGCGACGATGTCCTCCGCCTGCTCGCGAGCCTCGCGCAGCCGATCGCGGTACTCGGCGAGCAGCTCGTCCGCCTCCTGGCGCGTTCGCTCGGCGGCGTCGATCGACTCCTCGATCGCCCGCCGTCGCCGGTCGAGCGCCTCGGCGATGCGCGGGAAGGCGAACCGCCTCAGGATCAGCAGCGTCGTGAAGAACGCGATCAGCGTCCAGATCATCAGACCGACGTTCGGGGTGACGAGGAAGTTCCCGCCGCCGGAGCTCGACGAGCCGCCGCTCGACGCGGCGACGACCAGCGCGTGTGCGAGTGCCGCCGGCATT
The DNA here is from genome assembly GCA_005885165.1 of Actinomycetota bacterium. GTDB lineage: Bacteria > Actinomycetota > Thermoleophilia > Solirubrobacterales > Thermoleophilaceae > AC-37. Next base: position 19,429 of record VAXR01000086.1, on the reverse strand, counting down.
AACCGCCGGAGAGGAAGTACGCGATCAGGCCGAAGATGAACGCGTAGAAGATGATCGCCTCGGTGAGCGCGAAGCCGAGCCACTGGATGCTCGTGATCTCGTCGCGCATCTCCGGCTGGCGCGTGACCGACTCGATCACCTTGCCGAAGATGTAGCCGACGCCCAAGCCGGGACCGATGGTGCCGAGTCCGGCCCCCACCCCGAGTGCGATCGCCTTGATGGCCTTGGCGGTCGGATTGCTCGCCGCCGCCGCCATCACATCAGGTAGTACAGACATGAACCCTCCTTTGTCAGTGCGCCTCGGCGGTCGCGCCGCCGAGGTAGATCGAAGTCAGGGTCGCGAATATGAAGGCCTGCAGGCCGGCGATGATGACGACCTCGAAGAGGAAGAAGATGATCGCCACGAGCACGGTGAGCGGGCCGATGTACGCGGCGCCCAGCAGCACCACCATGCCCCCGCCCATGAAGAGGATCAGGAGGTGGCCGGCGAGCAGGTTCGCGAACAACCGGACGGACAACGAGATGATCCGCACGAAGTGCGAGATCGCCTCGATGACGAAGATCGGGCCGCGCGCCGGCCCGGCGACTCCCGCCGGGATCCAACTCGCGAGATAGGCCCTGAGGCCCTTCGCCCGTATGCCCTCGACGTGGTAGCTGAACCACACGACGAGCGTGAGGACGAGCGTCACCGAGATGTTCGCGGTCGCGGCGTAGATCGCGAACGCCGGGAGGTGGGCGCCGAAGACGTCGATCTTGTACTCGGTGTTGACCGGGAGCGGTATGTACCCGATCAGGTTCGAGTAGAGGATGAAGAAGAACGTGGCGCCGATGAAGGGGAACCACTTCGCGGCCATCCCGGCGTCCATGTTGCCGCGGGTGATGTTGGTGTAGACGAGGTCGTACGCGGCTTCGACGGCCGTCTGGACGTTGTTCGGCCGGTCGCGCATGCGGCGCGCGATGTAGACCATCGTCCACGTCGTGAGCACCGCGGCGATGAGGAGGTACAGGACCGCCTTGTTCACGCTCAGGTCGAGTGACCCGATCTTCAGGTGGATCCAGGCATCCAGCTTGAACTCGTTCTGCGGCTGGTACGCGTTGTTCTTCGGCTGCTTGCCGACGACCGCGAACAGCAGGATCATGAGCCCCACGAGTGCGGCCGCGCCGAGCATCACCTTCCGGCCGGTGCTGAGGTTCGACAGGCGCCGGCTCACTCGCGCCCCTTTTCGAGCGGCCGCAGGGCCATGCCCACGCTCAGCGCAATCGTGAACGCGGAAAGGAACAGGACCGCAGCCGCGAGCCCAGCGTCATTCTCGATCAGGCCCACGCCCAGGATCGCGCCCGCCGCCAGCCAGCCGCGCCCGATCATGCTCCCCGCGAGAAGGCCGACGACGGTGCGCGGATCGCGCGAGGCGGCCGCCCGCCGCGCCACCAGGTCGCGCACCACGCGCTGCGCGACGTAGATGCCCGTCCCGCCCGCCCAGCCGAGCATGGGCCAGGACGCGGCGACGAACACCGGCAGCGCCACGGCGAGGAAAGCGAGGTCGAGGTTGCGGACGACGCGCAGGCCCATCGGCCGCTCAGAGGTCCCTAAAGCGTGTGTAGACAAGCCGGAACCCCAGGCCGAAGCCGATGAACACGCCCACGATGGCCAGCGCCAGGGGGGCGCCGAAGAGCGCCCCGATCCCCGCGCCGGCCGCTGCGCAGAGCACAGCCGTCGTCACGAGCATGAACCCGGCAACGCCGGCGTCGCGGGTCGAGTGCATGTGAGTCGTGATCGCTCGGCATCTGGGATCGCCAGCCGGTTGGAACCGTCAAGAACGGTGGCTGGCAGTCCCCCCGGCAGGGCAGCGAAGCGTACCTGAGCGCCCATTTTGGGGGCAACATCGTGGCTGTTGACGCGACCTCGGACGTGGCGTTCGCCAGGATGGGGCGATGGCGATCCGATCGCTCCTGAGGCTCGCGCCGCTCGCGCTCGCGATCCACGTGCCGAAGAACCTCGGCTACGGCGCGCTGGCCGCACTCGTGGGCGGCGAGACGATGGGGATCCCGCTGCCCGGCGAGTCGGCCCTGATCGTGGCCGGCATCCTCGCCAACCACGGCCACCTCAAGATCGAGCTGGTGATCGCGATCGCGGCGGCGGCGGCGATAGTCGGCGACAACGTCGGCTTCTGGATCGGCCGCCGCGGCGGCCGCTGGCTTCTGGAGCTGAAGGGGCCCCTGGCCCACCACCGCGCCCGGGCGCTTGAACGCGGCGAGGAGATCTTCCAGCGCCATGGAGGGAAGACGGTGTTCTTCGGGCGGTGGTTCGCCGGGCTACGGATTGCCTCAGCGTGGCTGGCCGGCGTGAACCGCATGCGCTGGCCCACCTTCATCTTCTACAACGCCGCCGGCGGCATCGCCTGGGCCACGAGCGTCGGGCTGCTCGCGTACTACGCGGGACACTCGGCCGACACGCTGCTCAGCACGCTTGGGATCGCCGGCTTGGCCGGCATCGCCGTGGGCATAACGGTCCTCGTCGTGTGGCGGCGACGGCGGCGGCGCGAGCAGGCCGCGCTCAAGGCCGATCCGAGCTCACCTGCGCTGGAGGCCGATCCGAGCTCACCCGGGATCGACAACGAGGGTCGCTAGCCTGGCCGCGTGCCGCTGGCCCTCCCGCACCTTCCGCTCGCGGTACACCACCCGATCTCCTACTTCCAGGCGGTCGTGCTCGGATTCCTGCAGGGCGCGGCTGAGCCGTTCCCGATCTCCAGCCTTGGGCACGGCGTCGTCCTTCCCAGGCTCGCCGGCTGGAACATCCACCAAAACGACAAGTTCTTCCTCACGTTCCTTGTGGCCACCCACCTGGCCACCGCGATCGTCCTGTTCGTCTTCTTCTGGCGCGACTGGCTGCGGATCATCCGCGGGATCGGCCGCTCGCTGCGCGACCGCGAGATCGCTCCCGGGGACACCGACGCCCGGCTCGGCTGGCTCCTCGTGGTCGGGACGATCCCGGCCGGAATTCTCGGGCTCACCCTCGAGCACCCGCTGCGGAAGCTGTCCGCGTCGGCGGCCTCCGCCGCGGCCTTTTTGATCCTGAACGGGCTGCTCTTGCTCGTCTTCGAGCGCATGCGGCGGCGCGCGCCCGCACCTGACGATCACCTCGGAGACTCGGACCCCCGGATCGCGGGGCTGTCGTGGCGCGCTGCGATAGGCGTCGGGACCGCGCAGGCGTCGGCGCTCGTGCCGGGGATCTCGCGATCCG
>VAXR01000086.1:0-16121 GCA_005885165.1 Actinomycetota bacterium | reverse complement strand
GGCCGCAGCGGCGCTCAAGGTCCCGGAGCTCTTTGGCAAGGACGGGAACGGCGTACGCGGGCCGGCGCTCGTCGCCGCGTTATGCGCCGCGGTCACCACGTACCTCGCCGTGAAGTTCCTCCTGCGCTACTTCGAGAGCAACCGCCTGACGCCCTTCGGCGCGTACTGCGTCGCCGCGGGCGTCGTCTGCACACTGATCTTCGCGCTCTGAGAGCGGCTCAGCTGCTTGCTGTGGCGCCCGGCTCTCGCCGCGGCCCGGTCTGGAACCACGCGAACACGAAGCACCCCAGCGCCACGACCAGCGCGGCGATGCCGTGCTTCGTGTGGTGGTGGGTGGCCTCGCTGCTCGACGCGGAGACGTGGCCGGGGAAGAACGAGGGAAGCGAGTGGGCGGTGTCAACGAAGTAGACGACTGCCACCGCGAGCAGCAGGATCCCGAGCGCGACGGCGGGGAGAATCAGGGCGCGGTTCTTCGTCACGGCCGTCGAGGGTAGCCGCCGCAGGCGCAGGTGCGGGATAAGCGCCGCTTATCCGGGCGAGTAGCGAAAGTCGATGGGCGCCGGGCAGGGCGGCTTGGCAAGATCAATCGGTGGCACAAAGTCTCTCTCGCACCGCCGTCGCCGAGCGCGCCGCCGGAGCCGGTCCCGTTACAAGCGCAGCCGGAGGCATCGCCACCCAGCCGGTGGCGAGGGTGCGGGGTCGCGAGATCCCGAACAACTGGCTCGTCTGGCTCTGCCTGGGGATCGTGTACGTGGTCTGGGGATCGACGTACCTGGCGATCCGCGTGACGGACGAGACGATGCCCGCGCTTCTGTCGGCGGGCAGCCGCTTCCTCGTGGCCGGCGCGATCGTCTACGCGGTCCTGCTCGTGCGGCTCGGGCCCTCCGCACTGCGGGTCACGCGCGAGCAGCTCCTGTGGTGCATCGTGATCGGCGGGCTCCTGGTGACGGGCGGCAACGGGCTGGTGATGGTCGGCGAGCTGCACGTCCCGTCCGGCCTCGCCGCGCTGATCATCGCGTCCGTGCCCCTCTGGGTGGTCCTCTACCGCCGGATCGGCGGCGAGCGGATCGCGCGCGGGACGCTCGCAGGAGTGGCGGTTGGCTTCGCGGGTGTCGCGCTCCTGCTGCTGCCCGGCGGCTCAGGCGGGCACATCAACGCCGTGAGCCTCCTGCTCGTGGTCCTGGCGGCGCCGTGCTGGGCGCTCGGCTCGTTCCTTTCGGGGCGACAACCGCTCCCGTCCAACCCCTTCCTCTCCACCGCGCTCCAGATGATGCTCGGCGGCCTGATCGCGGTCATCGCCGGGGTAGCGCGCGGGGAGCCCGCCGGGGTGCACGTGGGCAACTTCTCCGGGCGCTCACTCTTCGCCTTCGCCTATCTGATCGTGGTTGGGTCCCTGGTGGCATTCACGGCGTACGTGTGGGTGCTCCAGCACGCGCCGGTGTCGAAGGTGGCGACCTACGCGTACGTGAACCCCGTGATCGCGATCGTCCTCGGTTGGGCGATCCTCTCCGAGCACGTAACCGTCACGATCCTCGCGGGCGCGGCGATCGTGGTGGCGTCGGTCGCCGCGATCGTGCGCCGGGAATCACACTGACGTCTTGATCTGGATTCAGCGCGAGGTACGGCTAGAGCCACGACCGCGCGGGTTCCACCTGGTCACGGGCGAGGTGGAGGCGGCGGTGCCGGAGATCGGGCGAGTGGCGGTCGGAATGGCGCACGTGTTCATCCGGCACACGTCCGCGTCGCTCACGTTGAACGAGAACGCGAGCCCGGCGGTGCGGCGGGACTTCCGGACCTGGTTCGACCGCGCCGTCCCCGAGGACGCGCCCTACTGGGAGCACACGCTCGAGGGGTCGGACGACATGCCCGCGCACCTCAAGTCGTCGCTGCTCGGGCCCTCTGTGACGGTGCCGGTGTCGCGCGGCCGGCTCGCGCTCGGGACGTGGCAAGGCATCTACCTGTGCGAGCACCGTAATTCGGGCGGAGCGCGCGAGCTCGTCGTGACCGTGTGGGGCGAGGAGTCGGGCGGCGGTTAGCCGTGGAGGGCGATGAACGCCGCGAGGATCGTGACGAGGCCGCCGAGCATGAAGAGCTTCAGCGTCGCGATCTGTCCGCGGATCTCACGCAGGTCAGCGTGGAACTCGGAACGTGTGCTCGCGAATCCGGCGCGCATCTCCGCGCGGAGATCCTTCATCTCTTCGCGGAGCTGCGTGAACGCATCGTCGATGCGCTCGTCCGGCCAAGTCGTCCGCTCCATCCTTCGCTGAAGTGTAAGCGCGCCCTATCTCGCCCCCGTCCGACCCATGTGCGAACATCTGTTCGATGCGCTGGGACCAGCTGACAGTCGGCGAGCAGGCGCGCCGCGCGCTCCCGGGCTTCCGAGACCCGGCAACGGTGCGCACCTTCGACGTTCCCGAGGCGATGGACATTCGTTTCTACGAGGTCCGGGCGAAGTCGGCGATCAACCGCGTTCCCGACCGGTCCCGGATGCCGTTCAGGTGGACGATCAACCCGTATCGAGGATGCACCCACGCGTGCCAATTCTGTTTCGCTCGCCCCACGCACACCTACCTCGACCTCAACGCGCGGGAGGACTTCGAGCGCGAGATCGTCGTAAAGGTCAACGCGCCCGAGCTCGTCCGGCGAGAGCTCGCGCGGCCGTCGTGGAAGGGCGAGCACGTGGCGATGGGGACCAACACCGACCCGTACCAGTGGGTCGAGGGACGCTACAAGCTCATGCCCGGAATCTGGGAGGCGATGCGCGACTTTGCCAACCCTTGCTCGATCCTCACCAAGTCGCCGCTGCTCCTCCGGGACAAGGAGCTTCTCCAGCAGATCGCAAAGCGGACGAGCGTCACCGCGAACCTCTCCGTTCCCACGCTTGACGAGAAGGCCTGGCGCGCCACCGAGCCGCACACACCGCATCCGCGCGCCCGGCTCGAGGCCGTGGCGGAGCTCAACCGTCTCGGCATACCGACCGGGATCCTCATCGCCCCGCTCATGCCTGGAATCAACGACTCGCCCGAGCAGGTCGAGCGCATCGTCGAGCTGGCAACCGAGGCCGGAGCGGTCGGGATTGGCGGGATCACGCTGCACCTGCGGGGCGAGGTTCGCGACATCTTCTTCGACTGGCTGCGCGAGCACCGGCCGGACCTCATCCCGCTCTACGAGCGGCTCTACGCGCGCGGCGCGTACGCGCCGAAGGCGGTCCAGGAGCGCATGCGCAAGCTGGCGAGTGCCCCCGGGCTAAAGCCGAGGCGATTCCTACGCGATCGGGACGAGACCGGGCACGCCGCCGCTCGCGATCCGGGTGCCAGTGCCCCAACGGCGGGTGCGCCGGAACCCGCCCCGGAAGAGGTGGGTCAGGACTCGCTCTTCTGAGAGCGAGGCCGGGGTCAGCCCACCCGCGCCGGCAGCGCGTAGATCGCCACCGCCGTGAAGTGCGCCACCGCCGCCGCCACGACAAGCGCGTGGAACACCTCGTGGTAGCCGAACACACCGGGAACGGGATTCGGCTTGCGGAGGGCGTAGATCACGGCGCCGGCCGTGTAGAGCACGCCGCCGCCGATGATGAGGCTGATGCCCACCGCGCCGATCGCGTCGGCGAGCTGCGGCATCGCGATGACCGCCACCCAGCCCACGGCGAGGTAGACCGCCGCGGTGACCGGCTTCGGCGCCGTCACCCAGACCAGGTTGAGCACCGTGCCGGCGAGCGCTGCTGCCCAGACCGCGATCAGGATCGCTGTCGCGAGGCCGCCGTGCAAGACGAGCAGCGCGAACGGCGTGTAGGTCCCCGCGATCAGCACGAAGATCATCGAGTGGTCGAGGCGTCGCATCCACATCCGCGCGCGGTCGGTCCAGTCGCGGCGGTGATACAGGGCGCTCGTGCCCAGCAGCCCCGCGACCGACAGGGCATACACCGTCATCGCCACGCGCGTGCGAGCGCCGTGGGCCACGATGATCAGAACCGCTCCCCCGGCCAGGGCGACGAAGAACGAGTACTGATGAAGCACGCCGCGCAGGCGTGGCTTCACCGCCTCGACCGCCGCCTCCTTCAGCGAGTCAGCTGCCGCTCGCACCATGCGTCCAGGGTACCCGCGAGCCGAGCGCTGAACCGCCCAGTCCGCTCGTAGAATCGCCGGCCCGCGTGAGGATCTGGATCGACATGACCGCGCCGGCTCACGTGCTGGTGTTCCGGCCGATCATCGAGCGGCTCCGCCGCCGCGGGCACGAGGTCGAGGCCACCGCCCGTGACTACTCGCAGACGGTCGATCTGCTCCGGATGCATTCGATCGATGCCACTGTCTTCGGAAAGCACGGCGGCGCGAGCCGTCCGGCGAAGGCGATGGCGCTCGCGCGCCGCGCGCTCGCGATGCGCCGGTTCGGGGCTGGGCGCTCCTTCGACCTGGCGCTCGCGCACGGCTCGAACGACCTCGCGATCGCGGCGGCGATGCTCCGGATCCCAGAGGCGAACACCTTCGACTACGAGTTCGCCGTCCTCCAGCACAACGTCGGCTGCCGGCTCGCGCGGCGCGTGCTCGTGCCGGACCGGATCCCGGCCGAACGGCTAACTCGCTACGGCGTCGGGCCGGAGAAGCTCGTCCAGTACCCGGGCCTCAAGGAGGAGTACTACCTCTCCGACTTCGAGCCCGACCCGGGCGTGCTGGACGGGCTCGGAGTGGACCGGGACCGCGTGGTCGTCGTCTTCCGGCCCCCGCCCGACGTCGCGCTCTACCACCGTGCCGCCAACCCCCTGTTCCCTCGGGTGCTCGAGCGCGTGGGCACGGACCCGGGTGTGCGCGCCGTCGTCATCCCGCGCACCGACGATCAGCGCGATTACGTTCGCAGCCTCGGCTATCCGTCGCTGATCGTCCCGGACGGCGCCGTCGATGCCCAGAGCCTGATCGCGCTCGCCGATCTCGTGCTGTCAGCCGGCGGGACGATGAACCGTGAGGCGGTGTCGCTCGGCACGCCGGTCTACACGACGTACGGCGGCCGCATGGGCGGCGTCGACGAGGCCCTGATCGCCGAGGGGCGCCTCCGCCCGCTCACCGATCCCGACTCGATCGAGCTCCGGAAGCGCCCGGCGAACGGCACGCCGACGCGCCGCGACCCGGAGCTGCTCGTCGACCTCTTCCTGGGAACGCCGCGATAGCCAAGCGCCGCCCCGACGCACGCGGCGTCCTGCACCGCAGCGTGCGCCGCGGAGGGGGAGGCGAGGCCGCCTCGAAAACCCCGCGTGGAGCGAAACGATGCGCACCACTCGCCCATTCCTAGACTGGTGCGCCGTCGCCGATGCTGCCTAGCCCGGCACCACCTGACGCGTGGGCGGCCTTCGTCCACGTCGGATCGCGCATCCCCAGCGTCGACAACGGCCTGCTCGGATTCGGGCTCGCGCTCGTGATCGCGCTCCTCACGACGCCCGTGGCGCGCGCGTTCGCCTGGCGGATCGGCGCGATCGACGAGCCGCGCGAGCGCAGCCTTCACCAGTTCCCGACTCCGCGCCTTGGCGGCCTCGCGATCGTCGTGGCCGTCGTGGCGGCCACGCTCATCTTCCTCCCGCACGACAAGAAGACGCACGCGATCCTGATCGGCGCCGCCGTGATCGTCCTCGTGGGCGCAGTCGACGACCTGCTCGAGCTGTCGGCCGACTTCAAGCTGGTGGGGCAGGTGTTCGCCGCGGCGATCCCGGTCGTGGGAGGCGTGCGGGTCACGAGCTTCACGCTGCCGTTCGTCCACCACGTGGGGCTGAGCCCTCCGTTCGCGTACGGGCTCACGGTGCTGGGACTCGTCGCGCTGATGAACATCGTGAACTTCATCGACGGTGTGGACGGCCTCGCCGCCGGCGTGTGCACGATCACGGCGATCACCTTCGCGCTGATCGCCTTCTCCCAGCACCGGATCGAGCCGCACGCGGCCGGCGTGCTCGCCCTGATCACCGCAGGCGCGTCGCTCGGGTACCTGCGACACGGCTTCCACCCGGCGTCGATCTTCCTCGGGGACTCGGGCTCCAACCTGCTCGGCTACCTGCTCGGCGCGATCGTCGTGCAGGGAACGCTGAAGACGAACGCGTTGGTCGGGCTCGCCTTCCCGCTGGTCATCTTGGCCGTGCCGATCCTCGACTCGAGCTTCGTGATCGCAAAGCGGATCAAGTACCGCCGGCCGGTCTACCAGGCGGACCGCTGGCACTTCCACCACCGCTTCGCGAACATCGGCTTCTCGCCGCGGAAGACGACGCTCTACCTGTACGGGTGGACCGTGACGATGGCGGGGCTCGCGCTGGCGATCCGGTTCTTCCCCTACTCCGACCACCACGGCCACTTCCACACCGGCTGGGTGCTGGCGCTGATCGGCTGCGGCCTCGTGGGGCTGGCCGCGAGCGTCTACCTCGTGCTCGTGCTGGAGATCCTCAAGCTCAGACGATTTCGCGAGTTCCAGCTGCGCAGCGACAGCACGCTCGCCGGCGAGCCCGAGCCGACGGCGGCGGATGTCGATTCGCGGGTCGCGCACGAGCTCGAGACCGGCGAGTTCGAGGCGCTGCGGGCACCGAGAAGCGAGCGGTAGCGCACCGGCGTGACGCGGAGGCGCATCGCCGCGCTCGGCGCCCTCGCGGTCGTGGCGGCCGCCGTCGTCCTCGTGCTCGCGTCCGGTGGCGGAGGAGGGGGCGAAGCCTCGAGCCGCCATGGCGGCCGGATTGCCCTGCACACGGGCGACTTCACGTGGAAGGTCGCCGTGAACGGGCCCGCCGCCACCGTGGCCGCGGAGAACCGCCGCCCCGGGACGGAGGATTGGCGCCTGCCCGGTGGGGTGGGCCGCGGCGAGGTCGAGGGCTACGTCGCGTCGCAGAGCGTCCGCCCCGGACAGGTCCAGCGGGTCTACGTCCACTCGAAGGGCGCGCGCTGGATACGGGTCGATGTCTACAGGATGGGTTGGTACGGCGGTCGCGGAGGGAGGCTCGTGCTCGCGAGCCGGCGCCTCGCGCAGCGCGCGCAGCCGCCGTGCGCGCATGACTCGCGGACCGGGCTGACCGAGTGCCGCTGGCATCCCACCATCCGCTTTCCCATCCCCACGGCGCTCACCTCAGGCGTGTACGTGGTGAAGATGACCACCGATCGCGGAGCGGCACGCGACGCGATGTTCGTCCTCGAGGCCGCGCGACCGCGGCCGATCCTCGCACAGATCTCGACCTCGACCTACGAGGCCTACAACACATGGGGAGGCGACAGCCTGTACCCGGGCGGACACACCGTGGGCATAACGGGCACCGGGCAGGGCGTGGAGGTCTCCTACGACCGGCCGTACGAGACCGTCACCGGCGCCGGGCAGTTCTTCACCCGCGACGTCGCCGCGGTGCGCTTCCTGGAGCGCGACGGCCACGACGTCTCGTACACCACGAATCCGTCCGTCGACGCCCGCCCCGGCCAGGTGCGCGGGCACCGCGTTCTCCTCGACATCGGTCACTCCGAGTACTGGTCGCAGCCCGCCGCCGACTCCTTTAGCCACGCGCGCGACGCAGGAACCAACCTCGTGTTCCTCGCATCGAACACCATGGCGTGGCGGGTCCGGTTCGCACCCGCCACCGCTTCCTCGGGCGAGTCCGGCGCACCCGACCACCGCATCATCGGCTACAAGGAGCACGTCGCGAGCGATCCCGACCGCGCGCTGCCGAGCGGCCTCTTCCCGCGCGGCGGCGCGCCGATCACCGGCACCGCTTGGCACGAGTGCGTCACGCCGCGCGTGCCGGCCGTCGGGCGGTCGGTCAACCACTACTACGCGTGGCGGCCGTCGGCGCCGCTCACCCCGGGCTGGCTCTTCCGCGGCACGGGGTTGACCGCTGCCGCGCGCGTCGGCGGGATCGTCGGGTACGAGCTCGACCGCACCGATGCGAACTCCCCTCCCGGGATCCAGATCGTGGGCGGCGGGACCACGCCGTGCCAGGGAAACCGGCCGCCCCTCGGCGTGTCGCAGACGACGCTCTACCGGGCGGCGTCAGGGGCGCTCGTCTTCTCCTCGGGGACGATGGCCTGGCAGCTCGGCCTCTCGCCCGCGCCCGACGCATCCCCCGACGCGCCGCGCCAGGCCGACCCGCGCCTGATCCGGCTCACCGAGAACCTATTCGCGCACCTCCTCGGCCGCTGAGGGACCCGGGCTCCTAGCTCCGGGTCTCGACCTCGCGCAGCTGGTGCGCCGGCGTGAAGAACCCGCGGTAGCCGAGCCCGGTGGCGAGGACCGACGAGAGCGCCACGCTCCCGAGCAGTGCCCACAGGAGGATCAGCTGCAGCCGCACGGCGTCGAGCGGGCGGGCGCCCGCAATGAGCATCCCCACCATCGTCCCGGGGAAGAACACGACCCCCGTCGTCTTGGTCGAGTCGATCAGCGGGATCATCCCCGAGCGCAGGCTGCGGGTGACCGCTGCGCGGGCGGCCTCCCAGGCGGTCGCGCCCAGCGCCAGCGTCGCCTCGATCTGCAGGGCGTTGCCCGAGATCTCGTCGGCCAGCCGGTTTAGCGAGACCGCGGTCGCGGTCATCGCGTTCCCGATCACCATTCCGCCGACCGGCACGAGATAGCGCGCCTGTGCGGGGAAGATCCCAAGGGCGAGGACCAGGCCGAGCGTCACCAGGCCGGCCACGGCGAGCGCGATGACGATCGGCTGAAGGGCGCCCGGCACGGCGCGCGCGCGGCTGCGGGCCGTCACCGATCCGAAGGCGACCATGACGAGAAGGAGCGCCGCTACGAGCCACAGGCTCTTCGAGTCGAAGATCGCCTGGATCACGTAGCCGACGGCCGTGAGCTGCAGGAACGAGCGGAAGACGGCGATGCCGAGATCCCGCTCGAGCTCGGCGTGGCGCCAGATCGACACCGCGGCTGCGACCGCAACCAGCGCAAGTGCCGCGGCCACCGCGCCGAGCGAGAGATGGATCGCCGCGATCACGCCCACGCCGCTACGTGCCCGTTCTGGATCTCCACGATCCGGTCGGCCAGCCGGTGGGCCTGCCCGCGGTCGTGGGTGACCACGACCATCGAGATCCCGGTGCGGGCGACGAGGTGCGCCAGCGTGCGCTCGACCCCGTCGCGTGCCTGCTCGTCGAGTGCGGCGGTCGGCTCGTCGAGCAGCATGGCCTCCGGCTCGAGGGCGAGCGCGCGGGCCAGCATCACCCGCTGTTGCTCGCCCACCGACAGCCTCGAGGCCTCGCGATCGGCAAAGGAGGGCGCGAGCCCCGCGAGCTCGAGGGGCCGCTCGACGGATACGTCGCGGCCCGCCAGGGACGGCCCGTAGCGCACATTCGCGGCCACGGTTCCCGGCAGCGGCGCGGGGAGCTGCGGGACGAGGCAAACGCGCCGGCGCAGGGCGCGCGGATCCAGCCTCCGGATGTCCTCGCCGCGAAAGCGGATCGTTCCGGAGTCAGGGTCCGCGAGGCGGTTGAGGAGACGCAGGAGCGTCGACTTTCCCGCCCCGGACGGCCCGAGCAGCGCGGTGGCGCCGTCGCGCAGCGCGAGGTCGATCCCCCTCAGCACGGGTACGCCGCCGCGCGATGCGGCGACCTTGTCGAGCAGGAAGAGCGCCGTGCCGGCCAGGCGGCCACCGTACCAGCGGCGCAGCCCGGCAGGAGGTATCGTCCGCGAACGAAGAAGGGCGGCGCCGGCGCCCTGAGGGGGAGGGCGCCGACGCCTTTGGGGGAGAAGCCTGTGTGCCTAGGCGGCCTCGACAGCCTCGGCCAGCGCAGAGACGATCATGGGGTCGAACTGGCTGCCCGAAGCCTCCCTGACCTCGGCCAGAGCCTGATCCGGCTCCATGGCGAGGCGGTAGGGCCGATCGGCGGTCATCGCCGCGTACGAGTCACACACACAGATGATGCGGCTCGCAAGCGGAATCCTTGCCCCGCGGAGGCCGTCGGGGTATCCGCCGCCATCCCAGCGTTCGTGGTGAAAGCGCACCACGGCCGCAACCGCCTCGAGACCGGGAATGCTCGCGAGCGTCTCGGCACCCCACGCGGAATGGCAGCGGATGACCTCGTACTCGTTCTCGTCGAGCGGGCCCGGCTTGTGGAGGACGGCGTCCGGAACGCGGATCTTCCCGACGTCATGGAGGCGGGCGGCGAACTCGAGCTCCACGAGCGACGCCCGCTCGAGGTGGATCAGCTCGCCCACCGCGAGCGCGAGCCGGACCACGTCCTCGGAGTGGCGCGCGGTGCGCCTGTCGCGCATGTCCATCGCCGCCGAGAGCGCCGCCACGTGCGCGCTCATCAACTCCGTCGCCTCCTGGCGACCCTCGATGTGCTCGAGCGCCGCGGCCGCCAGCTCCCCGAGTTCCGCCAGGAGGATCAGGTCCTCCGGGCCGAAGCTCCGGGTGCGTGACGCGGAGGCCGCCGACAGCACCGCGCCGACCCGTCCCGACCACGTGATCGGCACAGCGACTGCGGGCGCATCCTCGGCGCCCTCCCAGCCGAGCGGGTGGAGGAGGGCGCTGTAGTCGTCGACCGCAACCGGCCCCCCGCCCGAGAGCACCTCGCCGATCATTCCCTCGTCCACGCCGAACCGCCCACCCAGGAACTCCCACGGCACCCCCTGTCCGGCGGCCGCGATCACCGCGCGGGGATCGTGGCGGTCGCGGACGAATATGCACGACCACTCGACGCCGGCGGTGCGGCAGACCTGCCGCGCGAGCCGCTCCAGCACGAGCGCCCCGTAGCCGGTGTCGGTATCGGGCGACGCGGGGAGGGGCCGCGATCGCGGTTGCGCGAAGCGCCGCTGTTGCTCTGGCGTTGACATGAGTCCCGGCCCCAAGGACGATCACCCCGATCGCCTAGGCGAAAACTCGTACGGTCGTCGAGGGCTCCCTGCCGGGCCGGCGGAATTCCTTTCCTCGTGTCCCTCTGCGGCCCCACAACACCGGATGGATACCGGCCGCCTTCCCAGGGCGGAGGCTGCGTTTGTATAAGCACAATGTTTCCCCGCACGTTGCGTCAAAAACTTGTTCACGCGCAGAATCCTGGCGCGCGCGGGCCTACGTCAAATCGAGGAGTCCCGCCAGTTCCTCGGCCGGCACCGCGCCCTCGCGCAGGATCCGGAATTCGCCGGACGCGCCGTACTCGGTTAAGTCCACCACGGTCGAGGGAGTGCCCGGGAGCTCGCCGCCGTCGAGCTCGACGTCCACTCCGGCGCGCACCGCCGGGTCCACGTCCTCGAGCCGGCGCGCGTCGGCGCCCCCCGAGAGGTTTGCGCTCGACTGCATGACGGGTCTCCGGACGACCGAGAGCGGCTCGATCGCTCCGGTCAGGCGGGGAACGCGGACTCCGAGGCGGTCCGGGCGGGGGCCGCAGGCGAGCGGGTAGAGGCCGGCCGGGTTCAGCACGATCGCCGTGAGCGCGCCGGGGAGGATCCGCCGGAGGGTGGCGAGCGTCCGCTCCGGGACGTCACCGAGCGCCTCCAGTGCGGCCTCGAGGTCGAAGAACATGACGGCCGCGGGACGCTGCGGAGGCCTGCCCTTCAGCTCGTAGAGCCGCTCGACCGCGTTCTCCGACTCCGGGTCGACCGCCAGGCCGTACACGGTGTCCGCGGGAAACAGGACGATGCCGCCCGCTGCGATCGTCGCCTCGAATCGCTCGGCGTCCTCGTGCGTCACGGGACCCGGCCGAGGGTCACGCGCTCGCGGCCCGACAGGTCACGGCAAGTGCGCGCACCGGCGAGTAGCCCCCTCACGTGCTCGGCCTGCCGCGGGGCGTGCTCCAGCGCGAGCGCCGCGCCCGACGGCGCCTCGTCCACCAACTCGCAGATCGCCTCGAGGCCATCGGGTCCGGCGACGAGCGCCTCTCTCGGCTCGTGGAGCCTGATCTCCGGCGCCAGCGTGGGCCACTCGTCGTCGCGTACGTATGGCAGGTTCCCCACCACCAGGTCGACCCCGGCGGCGCTCGCCGGGAGCCCGGGCGCGCAGTTGAAGTCGACCGCGAGCCCGAGCCTGGCGGCATTCGCCCGGGCCACGTGGAGCGCGGCTTCGGACACGTCCGAGGCCGTCACCACGAGATCCGGCCGCTCGTCCTTGATCGCCAGGGCCACCGCGCCCGAGCCCGTGCCCGCATCGTGGACGCCCGTGCCGCCCGGCAGCTCGAGCGCGACCTCGACGAGCAGCTCGGTCTCCGGCCTCGGCACGAGAACGCGCGGATCGACGACCAGCTCGATCCGCCTGAACTCGCGCCGGCCGAGGATGTAGGCGACGGGCTCGCGGCCGGCCCGGCGGGCAACCAGCGCGGAGGCGGCGGCCTCGAGCTTTGGGCTCAGCGGCTGGTCGCCGTCGAGGTGGATGCGCTCGCGCGGGACCCCGAGGGTGGCCGCGAAGAGCAGCTCGGCATCGAGGCGCGGAGTCCCGCAGCCCGCGCGCTCCAGCTCGGCCGCCGCCTCGCGAACGGCCTCGAGCGTCGTGCGAACGGTCGTGGCCACGGCCGGCCGGACTACTCGCTCTGAACGAGCGAGCCCGCCTCGAGCTTCTTCCGCTTCTCCTCCGCCTGGAGCGCGGCGGTGAGCGCGTCGAGGTCGCCGGCGAGGATGCCCGGGAGGTTGCCCTTCGTGAGCTTCACCCGGTGGTCGGTGACGCGATCCTGCGGGAAGTTGTACGTGCGGATCTTCTCCGAGCGCTCGCCCGTGCCGACCTGCGCCCGGCGCTCCGCCGAGAGCTCGGCCTGCTGCGCCGCCCGCTGCATCTCGTAGAGCCGGGCCCGCAGCACACGCATCGCCTTCTCGCGGTTCTGCAGCTGCGACTTCTCGTCCTGCATCGAGACGACGAGCCCGGTCGGCTTGTGGGTGATGCGGACCGCCGAGTCCGTGGTGTTGACCGACTGACCCCCGGGTCCGGAGGAGCGGTAGACGTCCACCTGGAGGTCGTTTGGATCGAGCTCGACCTCGACCTCCTCGGCCTCGGGAAGGACCGCCACCGTCGCGGTCGAGGTGTGGATGCGCCCCTGCGACTCGGTCTCGGGCACGCGCTGCACGCGATGGGTCCCACCCTCGTGCTTGAAGACGCTGTACGCGCCGCGCCCGCGGATGGCGAACGTGTAGTCGCCCTCGGCCGTCGACAGCGGCTCGGTCTTGAAGCCGCGCCGCTCCGCGTAGCGCGTGAGCATCCGGTAGAGGTCGCCGGCGAACAGCCCGGCCTCCTCGCCGCCCGTCCCGGCCCGGATCTCGACGATCACGTCCTTCTCGTCGTTGGGATCGGGCTCGACCATCGCCAGCCGGATCTCCTCCTCGAGCTCGGCGAGGCGCGCCTCCGAGGCCTGGAGGAGCTCACGCAGCTCGGGGTCGTCGCCGTCCTCCGAGAGAAGCTCGCGAGCGCCGGCGGCATCGTCCGCCGCCTTGCGGTACTCCTGCGCGAGGGCGTGCGCCGGCTCGAGCGCCCGGTAGGCGCGGCCGACGTCCGCGTATCGCTCGCGATCGCCGATCACCGCCGGATCGGTCATCTCGCGCGAGAGCTCCTCGAAGCGGCTCTCGATCTGTCTGACGAGGTCCTCGATCACGCGATCGAGGTTAATGCGTCGGGCGGGCGCGACCGGGCCCTTACGCGACGACCTCCATGCCGACGCGGTCGACGTCGCTCGCCTGCTCGGGGTTCTCGACCGCCAGCACCGCCTGGAGCGCCGTGATCGCCACGGCGAGCTGGGAGAGGTCCGGCTCGCGCGTCGTGAGCTTCTGGAGCTGCATGCCCGGCCACATCAGGATCTGGGCCCAGCGCCGGCTGCGGTTCTTGCCGAGCAGCTTGATCAACTCGAACGCAAGCCCGGCTACGAGCGGGATGCCGATCACGCGCGACGGGAAGAGGATGTACCAGGCCGGGGTGCCGAGCGGGGCGAACACCACGATCGCCACGACCATCACGATCAGCAGGAAGCTCGTCCCGCAGCGCGGATGCAAGCGAGAGAAGCGCTTCGCGTTCTCCGGGGTAAGCGGCATGCCGGCCTCGTAGCACGAGATCGTCTTGTGCTCCGCCCCGTGGTACTGGAACACGCGCTCGAGGTCCCGCATACGCGAGATCAGCCACAGGTAGAGCAGGAAGATCGAGATGCGGATCGTTTTCTCCACGAGCACGAACACGATCGCCGGGTGCAGCGAGCTCTTGAGCAGGCTGGCGATCCCGACCGGCACCAGGAAGAACAGGCCGATGGCGAGCGCGACGGACAGGATCACGGTGCCGACCCACGTGCCGCGCCCGAGCTCCTCGTCCTGCTCCTCGACCTGGGCGTTCGCGGAGATCCCGAGCGCCTGGATCCCGATCTTCAGCGATTCGGCGAGCGCCACCACCCCGCGCACGATCGGCAGGCGGAGCGCGCGGTGCCGCCTGACCCACGACACGAGCGGCTCGGAAACCACCTCGATCGGGCCGGTGGCGGCCTCCCTCGGGTCGAGCCGGCCGTCCTCGGTGAACTGCTCCGGGGCGGGTTTTCGCACGGCGACGGCCCACGTCGATACGCCGCGCATCATCACGCCCTCCAGGACGGCCTGTCCCCCGATAGGCGCGTCGCGCGGGCTCTGCTCCCGCCCCTCCTCGGTCATACCCTCATGCTATCGGCGGTCCGGGGCCCGATCAGTAGGGTCGCGTGCTACGCCGCGCTAGCACTTGCGCGAGAACGAGTTGTCGTTCTCGTTCGACTCGGCGATGCGGTTGTCGGGATCCACGATCGCCTCGACCGTCATGCACTGCGGGCCGTTCAGCTTCACGGTCTTGGTCTCGCCCGCGTCAAGCTGCTTGAGCGTCCGCGTGTCGGCCAGGTGCCCGTCGACGTAGAGCGCCACGGCGACCTTGCGCGCCCGCGCGTTGCCGTCGTTTGCGACGCTCACGCGGTAGACGGCGGTCCCGGGCGACTGGCCGGCGGCCATCTTGATGCCGGTCACCTTGAGGTTCGGAAGGCCCGGCTGGGCGCAGGCGCCGGACCGCCGCTTGGCGTGCTCGATCAGGTGATGCGATCCGTCGAGCCAGTGAAACTGGACGACCACGCGGTAGGAGCCGCCCGGCGTCATCCCGTTCACGGTTTGGGAGAACGTGAAGCGGTTGACGTCCTTCGCGGAGCGGTGCCAGGGGCCGAGCTGCAAACCGCGAGTCTGCGGATGCGGGCCGGAGCTCCGTTCGATCAGGCGGAAGCGCATCGCCATCCGCACGGTGCCGGGGACGCTGTGCATCTGAGCGACAAAGGTGGCGCCGCGGGTGCTCGGATCGGACCCCTTATCGCACGACTTCACGCGCACGCTCGCCGGCGCCGAATCCGCGGGTGCGGCGGCTGGGACGGCGAGGATCGCCGCCGTCACGGCCAGCCCCGCGTATACCGATCGAAATCGCATGGCGATGTCAGAACATCCCTGCATGGCGGGAGTTTCGCTGCCGGGAGGGTCTCTCGACCCCTAACGGGGCGGGATCAGCTGCCGCGGCGCTTTGCGGCTCTGCGCTTGAAGCGCTCGACCCGCCCGCCGGTGTCGACCAGCTTCTGACGGCCCGTGTAGAACGGGTGGCAGTTCGAGCAGATCTCGACGTGAAGCTCAGGTTTCGTGGAGCGCGTCGTGAACTCGTTGCCGCACGTGCAGCGCACGTGGGCCTCGACGTACTCGGGATGGATCTCGGTCTTCATCGTCTTCAAGCTTAGATGCGAGAGTCAACCCCGTCAGCGCCGCCGGAGCCCGCGCTGGCGGGCGCGCAGCCGGCCCCACCAGGCACGGATTCCACGCCGCCGCAATCGCTCGGGCTGGGCCACGCGCACGAGCGCCACCCACTCGTCGAGCGGCAGCGACCCCTCGATCAGGCGCGCGAGGGCCGAGGTGATCGGCGCCGAGATGCCGGCCTGCTCGATCGCGCGCGCGAGCAGCGGAACGGTGTCGAGCGCCTCCACCGCCTGTCCGAGGCGCTCCGGGATCTCGGCGGCGGGCACCCCCGATGCGAGCAGCTCGCCCGCGCTCCTGTTGCGCGACGTGGGCGCCAGCGCGGTGGCCACGAGGTCGCCCGTCCCGGCCCGGCCCAGGAACGTGCGAGGGCTGCCGCCGTTCGCTTCGGCGAGCGCCAGCACCTCGCCGAAGATGTCGGCCGCTGCCATGCCCGCGGCGTTCAGGCCCTGCGACTCTGTGGCGCCGGCGGCGAGCGAGGCGGCGTT